>CAZWMS010000011.1:0-43107 GCA_964635015.1 uncultured Gammaproteobacteria bacterium
AATTTAATTTAAAAGTTTACTTTTAGATGTAAACTCAATTTTTCTAGGTTTTTTATGGTCAGGGACTACTCTTTCTAAACCAATATATAGCAAACCATTGGTTAAAGCAGCTCCTTTGATTACCATGTCATCTGAAAGGATAAATTTCCTATTGAAATCTCTAGCTGCAAGTCCTTGGTGAACTAAACCTTCAGATGCCTCTGAAGATCTTTTACCTTTAATAGTAAGGGTTTCTTCCTCAGCCTCTATTTCAATGTCTTTTTCTTCAAACCCTGCTACAGCTAATTCAATAGTATATTTATGGTCTGAAACCTTTCTGATGTTATAAGGTGGGTAGTTACTTGTATGAGACTTTGTATCTGCAAGCAAAGACAGTGTATCAAAAGTTCTATCAAACCCTACTGCGAAAGGAGAGATATCTCTCCATAAAATGTCAAAAGTTTTACTTATCATATTTACTCCTTATTTTAAGCAAGTTAATAAATTAATTTACGTAGACCCCTAAGGCACCTACACTATAAATATGAGGTCTAATAGAGAATATTCAAGGAGATTCAATGAAAGATATTTTTTCGATAAAAGATAAAGTTGCTTTAATAACTGGAGGTTCAAGGGGAATAGGAGAAATGATTGCAGCAGGCTTTATATCAAGCGGAGCTAAGGTATATATTAGTTCAAGGAAATCTGATGTTTGTACTGAAACAGCAAGCAGGTTGAGTAAAGAATTCAAAGGCACTTGTATTTCATTGCCTGGTGATGTTTCAAATTTAGAAGGCATCAATGGCTTGGTTGGAACCCTTTCTAAGAATGAAAAACATTTGGATATTTTGGTTAATAACGCAGGTACTTCATGGGGAGCTCCTTTGGAAGAGTATCCTGAAAGCGGTTGGGATAAAGTGATGGATACAAATGTAAAAGGTGTATTTTTTTTAACTCAGAAGCTATTGCCTTTCTTAAAAAGGGCAGGTAGTTCAGAAGATCCTTCTAGAGTAATTAATATTGGTTCTGTGGATGGAATAAAGAACAGTGTATTTGATACTTTTGCTTATGGACCTTCTAAATCTGCACTACACCATCTTACCAGGTTATTAGCCGCTAAGTTGGTTCAAGATAATATTATAGTTAACGCTATTGCTCCTGGACCCTTTCCAACTTGGATGTTGAGCACAGGGGTAGGTTTTGGTGGTGAAACAGATGTAGATTGGAGTGAAGTAGGGAAAAGAAATCCTAGAGGAAGAGTAGGCACTATGGAAGATATTGCAGGTCTAGCTATTTTTCTTAGTTCAAGAGCAGGAGCTTATACAGTCGGTGAAACAATTACCTGTGATGGGGGATCAGTAGCTAGCACTTAATATCAATCAATTGCATTTTGGTAGTGTGGTCTTTCTCCTCCACCATGAATTTCTAAAGTAGCTCCACTAATATAGTTTGCTAGTTCTGAGGCTAAAAATAAACATCCTCCACCAATATCTTCTGGGAGACCCATTCTATTAAGCGGGATAGTTTTGCTAACCTCTTGTAAAGATTTTTTATTACCATAGTATTTTTCTGATTGTTCAGTCTTTATAAGACCACAAACTATTGCATTTACCCTTACTTTTGGAGCCCATTCAATTGCTAAAGATTGGGTAAGATTGGCAAGTCCTGCCTTAGCACTTCCATAAACAGCCGCTCCTGGTGTGGGCCTAAGTACACTTACACTGCATATATTAATTATACTTCCTCCAAATTTTTGCTTTTGCATTAGGCTATTTGCTTGCTGCCCCAAATAAAAGGGAGCCAATAGATTTAATTTCACTATAGATTCGCTCAATTTGATAGGAGTTGTGGCTGCCTCTGTCATAGGTCCTCCCCCTGCATTATTTATAAGCACATCTATAGATTTATATTTTTTATTAATTTCATTTATAGTTTTTTCTATAGATATAGGATCTTTAACATCACAATAAATGTATTTGGCCGTATTTGAACCAACTTTCGGTATCTTCTCAGGAGAATTACGAGCGCAAACAAATACACATGCATTAGCTTTAAGAAATGTCTCTGCTATACCTTTTCCTATGCCTTTAGTTCCTCCTGTGATTAATATATTTTTTCCTTTAAAATCTATAGCAATACTCAAAAGATTACCTCCTTAATTCTAAATCATTTTGACTTGTAGTTAGACGAAACCCATTATACTCACTCAAACTAATCAGCCTAAAGGTATATATATGAAAAAATCTCAAATTATTTCCATCCTTGGAGGAACAGGAGATTTAGGAAATGGCTTAGCAAAGCATTTTCTAAAAGCTGGCTATCAAGTAATTATAGGATCTAGAAAACTAGAGGGGGCAGTAGATGCAGCACAAAGTTTGGGTAGCGGGTGCAAGGGCTTACAAAATGAAGATGCTGCAGATGAAGGTGATATAGTTATCTTAACGGTACCATTTCAACATCAAAAAAATATACTAAAAGTTTGTAAACAATACCTTCATAATAAAATTATGGTTGATGCAACTGTTCCCTTAAACCCTCTAAAAATTGCAACAGCACAGCTCCCAAAAGAAGGTTCAGCAGCCCAAATATCACAATCATTACTTGGAGACAAAGTTATGGTTGTTTCTGCTTTTCAGAATGTATCTGCTGAAGCACTCATGAATGAGAAATTAATTGACTATGAAGTCCTGGTATGTGGCAATTCTAGAAAAGCACGTCAAATAATAATTGAATTGATACATGACATCGGTTTAACGGGGTGGCATGCTGGTCAGTTAGCTAATTCTGCTGCGTCAGAAGCATTAACTTCAGTCTTAATTAGCATAAATAAAAACCATTCAATAAATCATACTGGAATTAAGATAATAGGAGATAATGGTTAAAGTACCTAAATCCATCAATCTAACAGCTGTAGATAATATCCCACTTGTTAGCCCAAACGATAATATTGCTACGATAATATTTTCAGCTGTAAAGACAGAAAAAATTAAAATAGAAGAAGGAGATATTTTTGTAATAGCCCAAAAAATAGTCTCTAAGGCTGAAAATAGGTATGAATTTTTAAATAAAATAATCCCTTCTAAAGAATCTATAGAATTAGCAAAAAAAACAGATAAAGATGCAAGATTAGTAGAGTTAATCTTAAGAGAATCTAAAAAAGTTGTTCGTTATAGAAAGGGTGTCATAGTAGTTGAACACAAGTTAGGTTTCATCCATGCAAATGCCGGAATAGATCGATCAAATATAGATACAGATTCTACTAATCCCAAAGTCTTGTTACTGCCTGAGAATCCAGATAGAAGTGCTAGAAACTTAAAAAAAGACTTATCTCGACTATTTAACAGATCTGTAGGTGTAATAATAAATGATAGTGCTGGAAGGGCTTGGAGAAATGGCATTGTGGGCATAGGTATTGGCTCTAGCGGGGTTACAGTATTATCTGATCTTAGAGGTAAAAAAGATTTATATGAAAGAACTTTGGAAATAACTGAAGTAGGAATAACAGATGAGCTTGCTTCTGCCGCATCTATATTAATGGGACAAGCTAATGAGGGACTTCCTGTCATCGTAGTTAATGGATTAATTCCAAGCCAGGATAACAGAGGAGCTAATGCCTTAATAAGATCAGAAAAGGATGATTTATTTAGATGAAAAATAGCAAAAGAATATTAGCTCTTTGTGGTGGAGTTGGTGGGGCTAAGCTTGCTTATGGCTTAGCAAAAATTTTAAGTGAAGATGAACTCACTATTTTAGTTAATACTGGAGATGATTTCGAATATTTAGATCTGACAATATGCCCTGACATTGATACAGTTTCTTACACTCTCTCTGACATAAATAATACTAAAAAAGGTTGGGGTATTAGAAATGAAAGTTGGAATACGCTCAAATTTCTAACAAAATACGGAGCTGAAAATTGGTTCCAGCTTGGTGACAAAGACCTTGCTGTTCATTTATACAGAACCTTTTTATTAAAAAAAGGAATGAAACTTTCAGAAGTTACTAAGTTGATTACAGAAAGGCTGAAAATAAAACATAATATCGTACCAATGTCTGACACACCTGTTAGGACTATTCTATATACAGATAAAGGAATTTTTTCATTTCAAGAATATTTTGTGAAACATAAGTGTAAACCTGTAGTTAAGCGCATTGAATATTCAGGAAGTAAAGAAGCAGTAATTCCTAAGGTCTTAAAAGATAAATTAAAAATCAATTATTTCAATGGAGTGATTATCTGTCCTTCAAACCCCTATTTAAGCATTGACCCTATTCTTTCAATTAAGTCTATAAAAGATTTCCTTATTAAAAGGACCTTTCCTGTATTGGCAGTTTCTCCCTTCATCAACAACCAGGCTATTAAAGGACCTTCAGCTAAGATAGCAAGAGAGCTAAATGATAAACCTACAAATAAATCCATTATTAATCATTATCAAGGAATTTTAGATAGATTAGTGGTAAATTATCGGGACTATAAGGAGAGTGAGTATTTGGGTATAAAAACCTTAAAAACTACTACTTTAATGCATAATAATAAAGATAAAAAAGAATTAGCAAAGTTTTGCTTGAATAACTTAGATTAATGTCTACTTGGTCCGTAATACCCCTCAAATCTTTTAAAAGACCTAAAAGCAGATTAAATGACAGTCTTTCTCTAGATCAAAGAAGAAGCCTAGTTAAAGCTATGTTTATTACAGTTTCTGAAAGCTTAAAGGCAAGTAGTTTATTTAAAGAAAACTTTGTAGTTACAGAAGATAAAGAAGTTATAAAATTTGCTAAAAGTTTTGGGATAAAAGGGTTTCTTCAAAATAAACCAGGCCTAAACCAAGGTGTTAAAGAAATAACTGCAGTTGCTAAGCAAAAGAAAGTCAAAAATTTATTTATAATTCATGCAGATATACCTGGTGTAGATGAACAAATTATTAGACTTATCTTTAATAAGCATAGAAAATTATTAAAAATTTTTAAATCTGGTGTAACGATAGCTCCTGATTTAAAAGGAGAGGGAAGTAACTGTATGATCTGTTCACCTCCGGATATTATAAAATTTAGATATGGACCTGATAGCTGCACCTCTCACTTAGAAGAAGCTTATGATTCAGATGCTAAGGTTCAGCTGTATACCTCAAAAAAATTAGGTATGGATTTAGATAGGGATAAAGATCTCATTGAATTTATGAAAAAAAAAGGTCTAAATAATATTTCAGAATATTTCAAACAAAAAAATGATGGATAAAAATTTAGTTTCTGGAGAAGAAGGTACGGTTGTATATCAATCAAAAAATCCCTTTGAATTTTTTCACATTTTTAATGAATTAGAAAAAACAGAGATCCAGGAAGTTTTTGGGACATTAATTTTTCCTGAAAAAAGAAAAAAGAAGCACCCATTAATTATATGCATGCATGGAAGCTTAAGTTGGAGAGGACATCATCATGAACATATAGTAAATTTTCTTGAAAGCGGTTTTGCTGTATTTCGTGTTCATAGTTTTGATGCCAGGCAAGTAACTTCTATAGTGGAAGATCAAATGCAAGTAACTTTAGCAACAACTCTAACTGATTGCTTCATGGCACTTAGACTTTTAACTAAGCATCCTGATATTGACAATAAAAATATTTCAATAACTGGATGGAGCTTAGGAGGAAGTACTGCTTTATATGCTGCGTGGGAGCCTTTAGCAGAAAAACTCGCCCCTGATGGAGAAAGGTTTTCTAGTCATTTAGCTTTTTATCCAGGTGCATATATATGGCCAGAAGAAATGAGATGGAGTAATAAACCTATTTTAAGTTTGATTGGAAAAATAGATGACTACACACCTCCTATTCTGGTAGAAAAATTATCTTCTGCTATCAATGATAATTTAGGAAATAGTAAAGTTATTTATTACGAAGATAGTCATCATTCTTTTGATTCTATAGAACCTGTTAAGTTTGAACCAAATGCAATTACTTGTGGAACCAGACATTCTCAAATAGATAAAGAAGGAAACCTTTACTTTCAAAATGATGAAGGAGATAGACATTTACTTAATGAACCAGAAGATAGGGCTAGTATGTTCAAAGCATCATCTAGCATCAAGGGAGGTCATTTAGGTGGCAATTGGGAGGCTAGAAGAAGTTCAATGTTGGATGCTACAAAC
This sequence comes from uncultured Gammaproteobacteria bacterium, assembly GCA_964635015.1. Classification (GTDB taxonomy): domain Bacteria; phylum Pseudomonadota; class Gammaproteobacteria; order Magnimaribacterales; family Magnimaribacteraceae; genus CAJWPI01. Next base: position 6,120 of record CAZWMS010000011.1, read on the forward strand.
TTCTTAAAGCAAACATTAAAAGATTAAATTCTAACTTTGCTTATAACAGTTTCAGAAAAACCATTTATCTCACCAATCATCTGTTCAAGAGTTCTATTATCTTCCTCTCCTGCGTACGCATCTCGGAAAGCAATTACACATTCATTTATTCCCAGTTCTTCTAATTTCTTTATTCCGTCTGGTTCATAACATTCTGGACCCATGGTTACATGATAAAAGGTATCATTCTCTCTATTGTATTGTTTCCTCAATTCTCTGAGTCTTTCTATCACTGCTTTATTGGTTTCAAAATCTAGTCCTGCGCTCATCCAACCATCAAGATATTTTGCAGCTCTTTTTAGTGCAGGTTCACTATGTCCACCCATATACATAGGAACATTCTTAGTAGGAACAGGACAAATCTTAATGGTAGGTAAATTATAAAATTCTCCTTTAAAAGAAAAAAAATCTCCACTTAAGAGTCCTTTTATTATTTGAATCATCTCATCCATTCTTTTACCTCTACCCTCCCAAGTTTCCTGGGTAACAATAAAGTCTTCCTTCCATGGACTTAATCCAACTCCAAAATTAAACCTATTATTAGTTAAAACAGCTACCGTTGATAATTGTTTGGCGACCAATACAGGTTGACGCACCGTTAATTTGATAACGTGCGATGAAAAAGTGATCTTATTAGTGTGGGAGGCTAATAGAGGAATTGTTGAGAACGGGTCCAAAAAAGGAACATCTTCGAGAAAACCTCCTTTTCCATCTTCATTATATGGATATTTAGAGATGGAAGGTTTTTCAGGAAAACAAATACTATCTGGAAAAACAAAGTCATCGAAATCTGCTTCTTCTGCTGCTTTAGCCAACGGTAGATAAAAATCAGGGTTACACATTGTTGGGTGATATCCAAATTTCATACTATTCTCCTCTTTAAGATTAAATTATCATATGCGATACAGTAAATACAGAAATACTCATGAATATTCTTTCTGACAAAAAAGCACTTTTATTATCTAAAGAGACAAATAATAATTTTTTAATGCAAGAAGCTAAGGTATTGGCTGAAAAAGGTTTTGGATCAGTTATTACTTATTCACCTAAGGTGTTCATCCCTCTAACACATTTATGCAGAGACGTTTGTCACTACTGTACTTTTGCTAAAACCCCTAAAAGAAATAAGAAACCTCCCTTTATGGCATTAGAGGAAGTGATAAAGACAGCACAAGTAGCTCAAGAGATGGGATGTAAAGAAGCTTTATTTACTTTAGGTGAAAGACCCGAGTTAAGATATTCTACAGCTAGAAAAGCTCTATTAGACTTGGGTTGTAAAAGCACTCTAGATTATTTAAAGATAGCTGCAGAAGCTGTTTTAACTGAAACTAATCTCCTTCCTCATTTAAATCCTGGATGTATGAATTTGGATGAAATTAGCTCTTTAAGGCCCGTATCAGCTTCTATGGGTATGATGTTAGAAAGTTCCTCATCAAGACTTTGTGAGAAAGGAGGTCCACATTTTGGATCACCAGATAAAGCACCTCAAAGAAGGTTAGCTACAATAGAAAATGCTGGTTTAAAAAAAATACCCTTTACTACTGGTATTCTTATTGGAATAGGTGAGACAAGATTAGAGAGAATTGAATCTTTACTAGAAATTCGTAAATTACATAATAAATATGGACACATTCAAGAAGTAATAATACAAAACTTTAGACCCAAAGCTGATACTAAAATGTCAGGTCATGCGGCTCCTCTTCTAGAAGATCTTCTTTGGACTATTTCTGTAGCCAGAATTATCTTTGGTCCAACTATGAGCATTCAAGCCCCACCTAACTTGAGTCCAAATAATCTAGATGATTTAATAAATGCAGGGATCAATGACTGGGGAGGGGTTTCTCCTTTAACACCAGATTTTGTTAATCCTGAAGCCCCTTGGCCTCACCTTAAACATTTAGAAAAAGACATGTTATTTTCTGGAAAGATTCTAACCCCGAGACTAACTATTTATCCTCCTTATATTAATAATCTAGATAAATGGGTGAATAAAGATATTCAATCGAAAGTCCTTCAATTATCAGATTCATCTGGGCATGCACGAGAAGATAATTGGTCTACTGGAAGGGGAGGCATAGAAGAACATGGAAATTATTCTAGTAGAAAAATTTTAAATATACGTAAGTCTAAAAGATTTAGTAAGCACATCAATCAAATTTTTCAATCAGAGACATTATCTGAAGACCAAATAACGGATCTTTTTGATGCGAGAGGTCCAGATTTTGATTATGTAACAAAAGCTGCTGATGAGCTGTGCCAAGATGTTAAAGGTCAGGAAGTATCTTATGTAGTTAATCGAAATATAAATTATACAAACATATGTTATTTTCATTGTACTTTTTGCGCTTTTTCAAAAGGTAAAACTGCAGAAAAGTTAAGGGGCAAACCATATGACATATCTTTAGAAGAAATAGTTAGAAGATCAAGTGAAGCTTATAGAAGAGGAGCAACTGAAGTTTGCTTACAAGGAGGCATTCACCCTGAGTATGATGGAAACACGTATAAGGAAATAATTACTGCTATTTCAAACTCTGTACCTTCTATTCACATTCATGCATTTTCTCCTCTTGAAATTTGGCAAGGAGCAAAAACTTTGAATATTTCTTTAACAGAATTTTTATCGGATCTTAAAAGTTTAGGTCTTAAGACTTTACCTGGAACAGCTGCAGAAATTTTGGATGACGAAATTAGAAGAATTATTTGTAGAGATAAACTCAATACTTCTGAATGGTTAGAAGTAATGAAGACTGCTCATGTTTTAGGAATAAGATCAACAGCCACTATTATGTTTGGTCATGTAGATAAGCCAGAAAATTGGGCTAGACACCTTTTAAAGATAAAATCTTTGCAAGAAGAAACTCAAGGCTTTACCGAATTTGTTCCTCTACCTTTCGTTCCAATGGAAGCACCTATGTTTTTAAAAGGCCAATCAAGATTTGGTCCTACTTTAAGAGAGTCTATCTTAATGCACAGCATATCCCGTCTAGTATTACATCCCCATATAAGCAATATCCAAACTTCTTGGGTAAAAATGGGAATTCAAGGTGTAATAAGATGCCTAAATTCAGGGGCTAATGATTTAGGAGGGACCTTAATGAATGAATCCATTACTAAAGCAGCAGGTGCTGAACATGGTCAGGAATTTATGGCTAAAGAAATGAATAAACTAATAACATCTATAGGTAAGAAACCTAGACAAAGAACAACTCTATATGAGAATGTAACAGACGAAACAATGAGAAGAGGACTGAAAAATATACCTCTGAAACCTATTAAGAATGAATTGATTAAAAGAAAAGGAAGAGAAAATTCTGCTATACAAGTTCGATCTATCTAATTCCTCTTATAATCTTCAAAAAATTAAGAAACAGCTTCCCAATCTTCGCTATAAAACTGTTTGAACCATTTGCGAAATTGAGATATTGGCCCATCTTTGGAGCATAGAATTGGATTAGCTAGAAATTTCTTGTTTTCCCATATAGGTATATCTTCTTGGACTTGCTTATTAATATCTGCAATGATTGCAGCGGCTACACCTCCTTTAGGATCTTTTCCATTTTCTTTCTGCTGACTGAAAGCAAATCTTAATTCCATTTTTTCTGCATTTACTGGAGTAGGTAAACCCATAAGAAAAGTTTCACATATACCTGTAAATCTAGTAGCACTTTGGCCTGGACCATGACCATATTGATGTATAGCTCCATCCACTTCTCCTCTAGGGGTAGGCATTTTTGCTTTCATCACACCTGTCCTATTATGTTTCTCATGACTAAATTCCCACTCTGGTAAAGTGGCAGTTCCATGTACATAAAGGAAATGAGCTGAATCAGCACCATTTTCTGCAGTTTCTTGAAGATGTGCCCCAAATTTATATTCGTATTTATCAAAACTAGTCCAGTTATCATCTTTAGCTTCATCAAATTGCACTGCATCCCAAATTGGTTCAACTTGATCTGGGTGATACCAAGCCATGATTGTTTGATTTACTTCTTTAACTGGAAAAGTTCTTATACATTTTTTATCTTTAACTTTAGGAGGTATCTTTTCAGAATATGGGATATTCACAACAAACCCTTTTCTATTAAATGTCCAGCCATGGAAAGGACAGGAAATAGTATCACCTTTTATTTGACCTCCTTTGCCCGTATTTTCATGAATTCCATGTCCAAGATGAGCTCCCATATGGGGACAGTATGCCTCCATTAGCACTGGTTCACCTTTTTCAGTCCTAAATAGTACAAGCTCAGTATCAAAGTAATGAAGAGGTTTTGATTCACCAGGAATTAAATCTTCTGAATAAGAAACAAAATACCAACCATATGGTATTGGCATAGGAAATCTACTCATTTTTTTTCTTCTCCTAAACTGTAAATGATTATTATATAAGAAACTCTTTGTAATAAACTCTTCTTAAGTTATTTTATTAATGTATGGAAGCAACTAAAGCAGTTAATTGGCATAGTGAATATGACATTCTAGTAGTAGGATCTGGGAATGGAGCTATGACTGCTGGAATAGTAGCTCATGATGGAGGAGCTAAAGTACTTCTTATTGAGAAATCTAATCACTTTGGAGGAACTAGTGCTACTTCTGGTGGGGGTGTTTGGATCCCAAATAATAGATATGCATTAGAAGCACAAGTTGAAGATTCAATAGAAGAGGCTAGAACATATATAAAACATGTATCTCCACCAGATAAAATAAGTAATGAACTTATCGAGACTTATTTAATAAAAGGTCCTGAAATGGTTGATTATCTGCACAACAACTCTAGAGTTAAATATCAAACTTTAGAACATTATCCTGATTATTTTCCTGATGATCCGGGAGGGAAAACAGGCCATAGGTCTATGGAACCTGAGCCCATTGATGGGGCATTACTAGGCAATGAATTGAATTCATTAAGACCTCAGCATCCTCAAACCGTAGGACCCATGGGGATTAATTTTACTCAAGTAGAAGGACAGATATTACTAGGAGCTTTGAAAGGTTGGAAAAGTCTCTTTCTCAAATTATTTCTTAAATTCATTTTTGATTTCCCTTTCAGATTTACTTCTATGAAAGATAAAAGATTAACTATGGGGAACGCAGGAATTGCTAGGCTGAAACTTTCTTTACTAGATAGAAATATTCCTTTATGGCTTAAAACTGAATTCAAAGATCTTATAACTAAAGAAGGAAGAGTTGTTGGAATAGTTGCTGAAAAAGCAGAGAAGACAATTTATATTAAAGCAAATAGAGGAGTTATTCTTGCAGCAGGTGGTTTTGAAAGAAACCAACAAATGAGAGATCAGTATTTACCTAATCCAACAGAAAAAGAATGGAGTGCTGCAAATATTCATAATACTGGAGATGCAATTAATTCAGCTGTAAAAATAGGGGCTAAAGTGCATCAAATGGAAAGTGCATGGTGGTCTACAGTAATGTTAGTTCCAGACGAAGAGAAGGCCAGATTATCAATGGTTGACAAATCTCTACCAGGAAATTTTTGTGTAAACAAGAAAGGGAAACGGTTTTCAAATGAATCTCAAAATTATGTAAGTTTTGTTGATGAAATGTACGAGAAGTTTCAAGAGGGAAATCCTTGCATTCCATGCTTTATGATATTTGATTCTGACTTTAGAAGAAAAAGACCTTGTGGCCCTATATTGCAATCTTCTGTTATGCCAGATTTTATGATTCCTAAATCCTGGTGGACTCCAAATTTTTTAACAAAAGCTAGTTCTATAAAAGAGTTAGCTGAAGCAGTTGGTATTGAGTCTAAAGGACTAATGAAAACTATAGAAAAAGTAAATATGTACGCCTTGGAAGGAAAAGATCCAGATTTCCAGAGAGGAGACAATATCTATGATAAATATTACGGAGATCCAGAAGTGACTCCGAATCCTTGTTTAGCCACAGTCCTAAAGCCTCCCTTCTATTGTGTAGTTTTATATCCAGGAGAAATGGGGACAGCTGGAGGGTTAGTAATTGATACTAGTTCTAGAGTTATAAATAAGGAGGGTAATGTTATAAAAGGATTGTGGGCATGTGGAAATACAACAACAGCTTTACTACCTCGTTATCCTGGTCCAGGTTCAACTTTAGGTCCTGCAATGACATTTGGATATTTGGCCGGTAAAGATGCAACAGGATCAAACATATAAAAAATTATCATGACAAAAATAGCTTCGGGTTACTGTGACCCAAAATTTACTACCTTAAAAGAAATCTTAGAAGAAAGCGTTTCTAGTAATTTTGAAATCGGCGGATCCGTAGCCCTTGAAGTGGAAGGGGAAATGGTAGTAAATCTTTGGAATGGATGGGCTAGTCCTGAAAAAGATAAAGTATGGGAAGAAAATACTTTAGTAAATGTCTTTTCGACTACTAAAGGTTTAGCAGGGACTTGTTTATTAATGTTAATAGAGAAGAAATTAGTAGATTTAGAATCTCCGGTTTCAAAATATTGGCCTGAGTTTAATCAATCCTCGAAGGAAGATATTACTATTGAACATATTCTTTGTCATAGAGCCGGTTTATGTGGGATATCTAACTCCTTGCCTCAAGGCGCTTTTGAGGATTGGAAATTTATTACTAAAGAACTGGAGATGCAAGAACCCCTATGGGAGCCCGGAGCTCATCAAGGATATCATGCCTTAACTTATGGTCATTTAGTAGGAGAAATATTAAGAAGAGTTGATGGTCGAACCATAGGAAAGTTCTTTCAAGAAGAAATTGCGAACCCTCTGGAACTTGATTTCTTTATTGGTTTGCCTGAATCAGAATTTAAGAGAACAGCAGATATGTCAGCTATGCCTACAAGCAATAGAATGAAATGGATAGGAAAATTATTAAAATACTTTCCTACAAACATGCCTTTTTATTCTGAAACTTTCCGCTTTATGATTGAATCGCTAAAACCTGAGAGTTTAATTAGAATTGCCTTAGGAAATCCTGAAATGGAAGGAAGGTTTATGAACACTTCTTCTTGGCGAACTGCAGAGATACCAGCAGCTAATGGGCACGGAACAGCAAAATCGTTAGCAAAATTTTATGGTGTATTAGCAAATAATGGAAAGAGAGAAGATGTAACTATCCTTGAGCCTTCAACATTAGATTTAGCTACATCTCCACATTCTACGGGACCGGACAAAGTACTCTTCGGATTGGATATCCATTTTGGGTTAGGATTTATGTTAAGAACTGATATTTTACCTATGGGTCCTTCATCTTCTGCATTTGGTCATGGAGGTGCAGGGGGGTCCTTAGCTTTTGGAGATAGAGAAAATAAAGTTGGATTTGCTTACATTTTGAATAGAATGCATTCTGGATTAACAACTTGGAAAACAGCCTCTGCTTTAGCTGATGAAGCTTATAAGATTTTAGATCAATGAAAGCCATAAATTATTCAAATAAAAAAGTTTTTTCTATTAATACTGATAAACCTAAAGGTGAAGGAGTGCTTGTAAATATATCTTCGGTCGGAATATGTGGAACAGATCTACATTTATTAGAATCAGGAGCACATTCGCCTCATATTGCGGGACATGAAATTTCAGGAATAACTTCTGATGGACAACATGTATCCATAGAACCAGTGATAAGATGTAGAAAATGTGATTGTTGCAAACGTGGGGACTATCAGCTTTGCCAAGGAGAGTCTGCTGTACTTGGAATAGATAAAGATGGCGGTATGACAGAGCAGATGTTAGTACCCGAATATTGCCTAGTTAAGTTAGATAAAAACCTAGAATTGAAAGATGCTTCATTAGTGGAGCCTCTAGCTGTAGCTTTGCATGGTCTTTTAAGAACTAAAACTACATCAAGGCATAGAGTAGCGGTAATTGGAGGGGGCAGTGTAGGTTTGTGTACTGTCGCTGCTGCAAAGTTTTTAGGCTGTAAAGTTAGTCTTCATGCCAAATACGATCATCAAAAAGAAGCCGGAGAGAAGTTGGGTGCTACTGAAATCAAGGGATCTTATGATAGAGTAATTGATTGTGCAGGATCTCCTGAAGCAATTGAGTTATGCACTGAATCTTGTGCCCCGGGAGCCTGGCTAATTCTTTTAGCAATTCCTTGGGATAGATTAGATCTTCCTGGAATTACAATGATGGTTAAAGAGATACGTGTTTTTCCATCGATGGTATATGGTGTCACGAATGGAGCAAGAGATATTGAAAGAGCTGCAGAGTTATTAACTTTAAATTCCCAAATAGGTAAGACTTTAATAACCCATCGTTTTCCTCTTAATTCTGCAAAAGAAGCCTTTGATGTAGCTAAGGATAGGAAATCAGGATCAATAAAAGTTGTATTTGATACAGGGATATAAAAATGACAGATTTAAGCAATAAAGTTGCAGTTATAACCGGAGCAGGTCAAGGGGTTGGAAAAGGTATAGCTCTTGCTTTAGCTAAAGCGGGTGCTTATGTTTCTATTTCAGGAAGAACTCTTTCTAAAGTAGAAGATACACTTAGAGAAATAGAGAAATCAGGTGGACATGGAATAGCTTTAGAATGTGAAGTAACTAATCTAGAACATATAAAAAAGTGCATAGAGGTAACAGTAAAACAATTTAACTCCATAGATATTTTAGTTAATAATGCCCAAATTGTTCCCTTAGGAAAAGTTCTTGATGTTACAGATGAATCTTTCAACCTTGCGTGGGAATCAGGTCCTTTAGCCACCCATCGTTTTATGAAATTATCTTATCCCTACTTAAAAAAGAACAGAGGAAGTGTGATAAATTTAGGAACTGGAGCAGCAATCAGACCAGACCCAAAAGGTTTTGGTGCTTATACTGCTGTAAAAGAAGCTATTAGGGCAATTACAAGGGCTGCTGCTGTAGAGTGGGGTATAGATGGAATCAGAGTTAATACAATTATTCCTCTCGCAAATTCACCTGGAATGGAGATGTGGGAAAAAATGGTTCCTGAAGAGGCTAAAGCATTTAAAGAGACAATACCATTAGCAAGGATTGGAGATTGTGAAGAAGATATTGGGGAGGCTGTAGTTGCTTTAGTAGGTCCGCAATGTAAATACATCACAGGAGCTACTCTTACTTTAGATGGAGGGCATGCTCATTTAAGATAGTTTAATAAGGAACTTGGTGTTGCATACTTTAATAAAATGAATAGAAGAGAATTCTTCCTTAAAGGCATTCTAGGTCTTGCCTCTCTAGGTTTTCTTTTTGGATTTAAAACAACAAATAATGAGGACGATATGAAATCAAAACTTGAAAAATTATTGGATATAGAAGAAATTAAGAAGTTGAAACACCGATACTTTAGAGGAATTGATATGGCAGATATGGAACTACTCGAAAGCCTATTTACCGATAATGCTTCTCTAGATTACAGGGGAGGATCATACAGATGGCGAGTTAAAGGGAAAAAAGATATTCTAGAGCAAATAGCGAATGCTTTTCATTCAGATGCATTAGCTTGTCACCAAGGTCATCATCCAGAAATAGAGATCACTGGATTAACTACAGCTAAAGGGTTGTGGTATCTTAGCGATATTTTTACTGACACTAAAACACAAACAACAACAAGAGGTTCAGCTCTTTATCAGGATCAATATGTTAAAGAAAATGGCAATTGGAAAATTAAAAAATCTGAATACGATCGAATATGGGAAGAAGTTGAACCAGCAAATCCAGAAACTAAAGTTATCGTTCAGTACCTCAAAGAACATGGAAAAAAATTAGATGATAAATAAAGAATCCGTAAGGGATTCAGTGCAAAGATACTTTAAAGCTTGGGAGGAAAATGATAAAGATTCCTTATTAGCACTATTTGAAGAAAATTCTGTTTGGGAAGACCCTGTAGGCAGTGAACCAAATAAGGGTTTAGATCAAATATCTGCTTTTTGGGATCAAGCTCATAACGATGAATCCAATTCAATGCAACCAGTTATACAGAAAGAAATTTATTTGGGCAATGAAGCGCTTGTAACCTTTACAATGCAGATAAGAAGTGACCAAGGTGGGATGGATATAGAAGTTACGGATTATTTTAAAATTAACGATAAGGGTAAGATTGAGATAGCTAGGGCGTTCTGGGATTCATCTTGTATTAAACCTACTACATAAAAAAAGAGCGGACATTTATCCGCTCTTTTGATCTTTTTAAACTCTAGAACCTGACCACAGCATCAATTCCAACTGTTCTAGGTTCATTGAATACACCACCGGCAAAACCAAGACCTCCAAAGTTTATTCCCCAATTGACATATTCTTCATCAGTTAAGTTTTTACCCCATAATGCTAGTTCAAGGGAGCCATCTCCAATAGTAGCAGTCATATCAGTTAATGTTATTCTTGCATTTACAAGAGTATGTGCTTCACCATCTGGACCAAATAAAGGACCGTAATCAAAAGGATGGAAGGCTACTTTATCTCTCCAGCTAACGTCTAGTCTGTAAATAAGAGTTCCCACACTAGTTGGGTTAGTTTCATATTGAATGCCTAGAATTGCACTTCCGTCTCCGGAAAAACCCTTCTTAGCTGGATTTTTCCCAATTTGTGCCATTTGAGCAGCATTCGTACCATCTAAAACTTGTCCATAAATTCCAAGTGGAGCACAAGCTGCTGCGGTACATCTATAGGGATAACTTTTTATATCAACTTCAGTTTCTCCATAACCTAGATTAATCATCAACCCTGGAGAAGGAATGTATACAACTTCTATTTCGAATCCATCATGTGATTCTTCACCGGTGTTAGCTGTCCTGGAAGTTGCACCTGAAGCATCAGCAATAAATTCAGCTTGTTGCATGTCTTCTCCATCAATTTGGAATATAGCAAGATTAAGTTGAAGTTTATTTTCCAATAGAGTTGCCTTCATACCTAACTCAAAGGATTCTACAGTTTCTTCATCAAAAGGAAGGTTGAAAAGTGGTTCATAAAGGTCTACACCAGGTATGCCAGTACTGGTGGATAAGAGACCATTCGTCCTAGCGTTAAATCCTCCAGAATTATAACCAGTTGAAAATTTACCGTAATACATAAGATTATCACTCGGTTCATAAACCAAGGCAAATTCGTAACTGGTATTATCCCAATCATCTTTATCTTGAAATGGAAGGTCATAAGGCCAATTGGCAGGAAGTGTTCCTCCCGCTATCAAGGCATCTAATAAACTTAATCCAGGAGCGCCGGATGGAATGTTACCAAAGGCAGTTCGTAACCCTTGTTGACGAGCTAATAGGTTAGTGTGAGTCATATGAGCTGACTTCTCATCTTCGGTATATCTGACCCCCAGTTGAACTGACAGAGCATCATTTAGGCTGTAATCTAAATGTGCAAAAAATGCCATTGATTCTGTTTCACCACCATAAATAAATAAAGGTGCACCTAATGGAGCTGTTGCTCCAAAATTACATAACCCTAAAGTTGAGAAGGGAGGTGCCGCGCAAGTAGAAGGGGAAGATGCTGCCAGGAAGGGTCCAGGAAGAGAAAAGAACTGTGGATTAGTTTCATAGACTTCCTCTTCAAATGTATATGCTCCAAGAACATATTTTAACTTATTATATTCCCCAATAATTTGAATTTCAAAACTATCCTGTTCCTGCCATTTATCTGAATTCTCGGCATGAAATAAAGGAAATCCCATAGTGTAAGGTGGAAAATTGTTTATCCCAGCTCCACCTGTATGGTAAGTAAAAGCACCGTCATCAAGGTCTGTGCCTGTTGGGTTTGAGGTGTACTCTCTATGAGCGGCTATAACTTTACCAGACACCCCTTCAGCTAGTTCCATATTAAGAGTAAGTGTCTGCCCCTCTTGTTCCACATATTCAGGTCCTACTTTATCTAATTCAAAATGTGTTTTTCTATCCAAGGGGTTGCTGCCTATTCTGGTTTTTAAAGAAGAAAACTCTTTACCTCCCAGCATAACTTGCATATCACCAACATAAGTCATTTGAAAGGGCATTGCTACACTTTCTGATTCCTCATTATCGAAAACATAATCTAGAGACCAGTTATCTTCATCTATACGAAAAGCCAATCTATAGCCTTGTCTATCATCATTACCAAGTTCCCTATAAGGATTAATTGAGGAATCTACATCGTTCTTCATATAACCATCTCTTTCAGTAGAAGTAACTGAGAACTTAGCACTCAATGTACCTACTTTTTCAGTATCCAAAGAGGCACTAAATTGTTTCAAGCCAAAGTCACCAGCTGAAAGCTTTCCTTTAAAAGCAAATTCTCCGCTAGGAGCTTTAGAAATGATATTTACTGCTCCTCCAATCGAGTTTCTACCATATAAAGTACCCTGAGGACCTCTGAGAACTTCTATTCTTTCTAAATCTATGATTTCAAAGACTTGTCCTGTCATTCGGGCTAGGTATACTCCATCTAGGTACACTGCAACCTTTGGATCCATAAGTAGCTGTGTTTCTCCTGAAGAAAATCCACGAATGGAGAAGCCTGCATTATTATTACTGGCTGGTTGTTTATTTATAAGCAAGTTAGGTACGGAATGACCTATATCAAAAAAATTATACACACCCTTTTGCTCCAAGGTTGTCTCATTAAAAGCCGTTAAAGCTATAGGTGTATCTTGTAGGCTAGCTTCTCTTTTTTGTGCTGTTACTATTATTTCTTCAACTTGTTCTGTTTTTTCAGCGTACAGGAAGTTACTTGTAAAAGTTACAAACACTAAAGTAAGAACTATAACAATAAAATTTTTCATATGCACCTCTTTTAAGATTTGCCTAACTTATATAAGCTAAGGCAAGAATCTAATTATTATAATTAATCTAATTTTGTACTTAATCGTTAACTATTGCAAATATTTACATATTTAAATAACAATTTCTTACTCTATGCATGATATTTGAAATAGATCTTTTTTATTTTGTAGCTATACCTGCAGTTATCCTTTATGGAGTGGCAAAGGGTGGATTTGCAGGACCCATAGCTGTAGTTGGTGTACCTTTAATGTCTATAGTTGTTTCACCTTTGCAGGCAGCTGCTATCATGCTCCCAATTCTTTGTTTGCAAGATGTTATTGCTGTTCTAAGCTACAGAAGGAAATTTCATTATAAAAACCTTCAAACACTTTTACCTGGAGCTTTATTGGGAATTATTGCCGGGACTTTATGGTTTAGATACTTGTCAGACGATTTAATAAGGATATTTATTGGTATTATTTCCATAGCATTTGTTCTAAATTATTTGATTATTAACGAATCTATTAGACCTCTAAAAGTTTCCTATTTAAGGGGAACACTATTTGGTTCGTTATCCGGCTTTATAAGCTTTGGAATTCATGCAGGTGGGATTCCTTTTAACATGTATATGTATCCACAAAAACTTGATCAAAAGGTTCTGGCGGGCACTGCAGCTATCTTTTTTGCAATAGTGAACTATGTAAAGGTTATACCTTATTTTCTGTTAGGGCAGTTAAATTTTGAAAATTTAATAACTTCATTAATTTTAATGCCTTTTGCTCCTTTAGGTTTTTTAATAGGCTATTATCTCACCCATAGAGTTAATGAAAGGCTTTTTTATTCTGTGGCATATTTATGTTTATTTTTTGTGGGATTAAAATTATTGTATGAAGGTATAGTCAATATCTTATGAAAGCAGTTTCAATCTCAAATTATGGTAGTTCTTCAGTATTGAAATTTGGAGAAAATGTAGAAACACCTACTCCAACATCTACTCAAGTACTGGTTAAGGTAAAAGCAACTTCAGTCAACCCCATTGACGTTATGAAAAGGGAAGGATATGGCAGAAGAATTTTTGAAAAGCAAAGGTCTTTTAGATTTCCATGGATATTAGGATCAGATGTTTCAGGTGTAGTTGAGAGAGTAGGGTCAAAGGTTACTAAGTTCTATGAAGGTCAAGAAATCTGGGGATGTACGTCTGGTGCTAGCCAAGGTACTTATTCAGAATACGCAGTTTTTTTTGAAAACGAATTAACAAACAAACCCAAGAACTTAAGCCACTTAGAGGCTGCATCTATTCCTTATGTAGCGCTTAGTGTCTGGTCAGCCTTGATAAGATGGGCTGGATTAAGACCAAAAGACATCCAACATAAAAAAATTTTTGTTCAAGCTGGATCAGGAGGAGTAGGAACTTTCGCAATTCAGCTCTTGCATTATTGGGGAGCTAAGATTTATACAACCTGTAGATCAAATAATAGTGAACTTTTAATTTCGTTAGGAGCAGATAAGACTATAGACTACACAAGAGAAGATTTTTCGAATATTGTTAAAGATTTTAATATCGCTCTAGACTTACTTGGTGATTTAGGAGGAGAAGAGTCTGTTTCAAAAACAATCAATGCCTTAGAAAAATCTTCTTCATCTATTTATATAACTTTAAATCACCCTACATTGAGATTAATGGATACTAAAGGAGTATTACTAGGAGTGCCATCTGTACTTTTAGAAAGGGAGAAGATTAGAAGGGCTTATAAACCAATTAATATTTATTGGTCTTTGTATAGGCCAAATATATCGGGCCTTGAGGAAGTAACTCGGTTAGTTGAAGAGCAAAAGATTAGACCAATAATTGACAGTGTTTTTAACCTAGAAAACATAAAAGAGGCACATGAGAAAGTTGCAACTTCTCATTCTGTTGGTAAGGTAGTTATAAAGGTGAGTGATGACTAAACTCAGTGTTAATGTGAACAAAATAGCGCTATTAAGGAATGCCAGAAATGGATTTATACCAAACATAGTTGGGCTGTCAAAAAAATGTATTGAGAGTGGTGCAAACGGAATAACTGTACATCCTAGAAGCGATATGAGACATATAAAGCCTGGAGATGTGAAAAAATTAAGAAAACTGACAAAAGATTATTCTGTAGAGTTCAATATAGAAGGAAATCCCTTCTCTAACAAAGAGGGCAAATACCCTGGCTTTATAAACTTAGTCGAGACTTGTCTACCAGAGCAATGCACATTAGTTCCAGATGATCCCAACCAACTTACATCCGATCATGGATGGGATTTACTCAGTAACTCAAATAAACTGAAAGACGTTATAAAATCTTTAAAAGATTTTGGCATACGCATTAGTCTTTTTTTAGATCCAAATATTGATCAGATAAATAAAGCAAAGGAATTAGGAGCAGATCGAATAGAATTGTATACAGGTCCCTATGCAGAGAAATTTAGCAAAAAGATAGAACTCAAAAGATGTTTAAGCTTATATAAAAGGTCTTTAGAGGAGGCACTTAATATTGGTTTGCAGGTTAATGCAGGACACGATTTAAATTTAAAAAATTTAAAAACCTTTTTAAAAATAGGTTCTATTAAAGAGGTTTCCATTGGTCATGCTCTCATTTCTGATTCTTTAATTTTTGGAATTGAAGAAACTGTAAAATTATATGTAAATGAATGTAATTGAGCTAAAATACCTTCATGGAGATAAAAGAAGAAATACAGGAACAAATTAAGACTAACCCTATTTTACTCTATATGAAAGGTACTCCTGATGCACCAGAGTGCGGTTTTTCTTCAAAAGCTTGTCAAATATTGATTTCTTGTGGAAAACCCTTTTCTTTTGTAAACATTCTTTCCAATCCAGAAATAAGATCAAATTTACCTACAATATCCGATTGGCCAACCTTTCCTCAACTTTTTATTAATGGAGATTTAATAGGAGGAAGCGATATCATGACTGAGATGAATGACAGTGGCACTTTAAAGGAGCTAATAGATTCAGTTTAGGTAGAGTCCATATATATGAAGGTACAAATTAGTCTAATTTCATTAATTTCAGTTTGTCTCATCCTTTTTTCAAACAATATCTCTTCAGCTATTTTTGGTTCTTATGAAATTAACCAAAAACCTTTTATAGAAAGACTCTCTGTTCTTTATGCTTCAGCTGTAGATGGAAGGGATTTTGAAGAATTGAGAGAAGTATTTGATGACAGTGCTGTTTTGGAAGGGCCAGGCTTTCAATTTACTGGCATAGAAGAAATCATCTCTGGTATGGAAGGTTTAAGACAATTTGATAGAACACAACATTTTGTGATGAATCAAAATCTTAGAATTGAAAATATGAGTGCCGTTAATGAGGTATATACCATTGCTTATCACTTTTACAAAAAAGATGAGAAAGAACATCGCTTAGATTGGGGGATCAAGTACAGTGATTCTTTAAAAAGAGTAAAGGGTAAATGGAAAATATTTAATAGAAAATTATCCCTGATATGGCAGAAAGAGGAACCAATCTAATAGATAGAAGCTTGAACTTGATTAATAAAACCAAGATATTCTTTAGTTCCTTTAATCGAAAATTTTAAAATTCAGGCTAGTCTTTTATCCGTCACTGTATAAAATACGCGACTATTTTTTACATTATGTCAAAGAAAGTTAATAAGATAGTCTTGGCTTATTCAGGGGGATTAGACACCTCTGTTATACTTCATTGGCTTACTGAAAATTACTCTTCAGAGGTTATAACTTTTACAGCCGATATCGGACAGGAACATAATTCTAAACAAGTAAAAAGTAAGGCCAAGAAAATAGGTGCCTCAAAGATAATTATTGAAGATTTAAAGGATGAATTTATTTCACAGTATGTATTTCCTATGTTCAGAGCGAATGCTGTATACGAAGGTGAGTATTTATTAGGCACATCAATTGCTAGACCTTTAATTAGCAAAAGATTAGTTGAAATAGCAAAAAAAGAAGGTGCGAATGCTATTTCACACGGAAGTACAGGGAAGGGTAATGATCAAATTAGATTCGAACTAGGGGCTTATTCTTTAAACCCTCAAATAAAGATCATAGCACCCTGGAGAGAGTGGGAATACACATCAAGAACTCATTTAGTAGAATATTGCAAAAGATATCACATTGATATTGAGACAAATGATAACGGGCCCTCATATTCAGTGGATGAAAACATTCTACATACATCCTATGAAGGGGGAGAATTAGAAGATCCCAGTACACCCGCTCCTGAAATTATCTGGAAAAAGACTAAACCTATTGAAAATACTCCTGACAAAAAAGAGCAATTAAAAATAAGTTTTGTGAATGGAGATCCAGTGGCTGTAAACGACACAAAAATGTCACCTGCTCAAATTTTTTCTTTTTTGAATAAAATTGCTGGAAACCATGGAATAGGTAGGGTTGATATTGTTGAGAATAGATCTACAGGTATGAAATCTAGAGGCTGTTATGAGACTCCTGGAGGGACTTTATTGCTCAAAGCACATAGAGCATTAGAATCTATAACTATGGACAAAGAAGTAGCGCATTTAAAAGATGAAATTATGCCAAGGTATTCAAAATTAATTTATAACGGGTTGTGGTGGAGCCCAGAAAGAGAAGCTATTCAAGCCTTAATAGACAACACACAACAAGGAGTAACTGGTGAGATAGTCCTTTCTGTATTTAAAGGAAATATCTCTATTGTTTCGCGAAAATCAAATTTAAGCCTTTATGATTCAAATCTTGTTACTTTTGAAGATGATGATAGTGCTTTTAACCAGGCAGATGCAGAAGGGTTTATAAAAATAAACTCTTTACGTTTGCGTTTAAACGCTATAAATAAGAAAAAAAATTAGTCATTTCCATTAACTCCTAATTTTGCATGTAATTTCGTGTTAGAAGTTGTATATCCAAAAGGCACTCTTTGGCCTGGATTACATCTTCTAAAGGCATGTTGAACAGCAAGAGTTGTTTCATGAAAACCACAGAGAATTAGATCTAGTTTACCTGGATAATGATTTATATCACCAACAGCAAATATTCCTTCTAAACTAGATTCAAATTTTTCTGTATCTACTAAAATTTTTTTACCTTCTAGTTCAAGATTCCAATTAGCTATAGGTCCTAACTTTTTGTTTAATCCAAATAAAAATAAAATCTCATCACATTGAATTTCCTCAATTTCCTTAGATTTAAAATTTTTAACCCTTACTCCTAAAATTTTCTTGTTACCAACTAGCTCTTCTATTACATATGGAGTTTTAAGATTAACTTTGCCAGTCTCTATTAGTTCTCTTACTTGAGCTTCACTATTTGGAGCTCCTCTAAATTCATCTCTTCTGTGAACTAAATGAACAGATTTTACAAGGTCAGCCAATTCTATTGTCCAATCTAGAGCACTGTCTCCACCTCCAAATATTACGACATCTTTATTTTGGTAGTGAGTTTTATCTTTTACAGAGTAAGAAACTCCATTTTCTAAGAATTTATCAGGATTTATAATATTGGGAGGTCTTCTGGGTTCAAATGAACCTCCACCAGCCGCAACAAACACATTCGTTGCTAGAAACTGTTTATTTTCAGAAGTAGAAACTTTCCATTTGTTTATACCTTTTTGGCTTTTTATTTCTTCTAACTTGTCTACTCTTTGATTTAGAAAAATTTCATAACTAAAAGGTTTAATTTGCTGAACTAAGGCACTTATGTGCTCTTCTGCTGATTGGGAAGGGACGCCCGGAATATCATATATTGGCTTATCTGCATAAAGCTCGGCACATTGACCCCCTATTTTATCAAGATGATCAACTAGCTTGCAGTTAAGACCTAGTAATCCAGCCTCAAAAACGGTAAACAGTCCTACTGGTCCAGCACCGATTATTAATATATCTATTTCTTCAGGCTTTTCCATATCTATCTAACCTTCATACCTTCTCTTGCTCCTTTGTCAGGTGAAATGATAAAAATACCTGTGTCATCATCACCAGATGCAAGAATCATACCCTCTGATAGTCCAAATTTCATTTTTCTTGGTTTAAGATTATTAACACACACTACATATCTATTTAGAAGATCTTTACAGTTATAAGAATTTTTAATTCCTGCGAATACTGTCTTTTCTCCAAGATTACCTAAATCAAGATCTAATTGTATGAGCTTATCTGCTCCCTCTACAGTTTTAGCATTCTTAATCTTAGCAACCCTTAAATCTATTTTCATGAATTCATCTATACTTATTTCTTCCATAGTCATAGTTACTTCTTAGATTATTCTATTAATTTTGAAATTTTCTCTTCTTCTATACGAGTCAATAAAGGTTGATACAACGAAACTTTATGATTAAGAAGAGGGACTTTAAGATCATCCCAATTTTGATCCTCTATATTTAGAAAACTTTCTATCTGATTTACTAGATCAGGTAAAGTTGGCTTGAGCATTATAGCCAAAATTTTAAATAAATTAAGTGAAGTAGTACAAACAGAATGGACAAGATCGTCATTCTTTTTTTCTTTAATTAGGACCCAAGGCTCCATCTTATCTATGTATCTATTAGCTTCATCTGCCAAAAACATAATTTCACGCATTGCTTTATTAAAATCTCTATTTTCATAGAGTTTTAAAATTGTAGAAGATTTAGTAATAAAAGTATTAACTATATCTTCATTATGTAAATTCTTCGATAAAATATTTTTGTAATTATGGTTTATAAATTTTGCAGATCTACTAGCAATATTAATGAATTTACCAATGAGATCAGCATTCACTCTAGCCCTAAAATCTTCGATATTAAGATCAATATCATCTACACCTTTTCCTAATTTAGAAGCAAAAAAGTATCTTAAATAATCAGGTTTTAAAAGATCTAAATAAGTTCTAGCCAATATGTGTGTCCCTCTTGATTTAGACATTTTTTTACCATTTACTGTTAAAAAACCATGAACATAAATCCCGTTAGGTTGTCTAAAGTTTGCTTTTAACAGCATCGCTGGAAAGAAAAGGGTATGAAAATACATGACGTCCTTTCCTATAAAATGAAAAAGTTCTGTTTTAGAATTATTATCCCAATATTTATTAAAATCTTTTTCTAAATTATTCTTAACTAAGTAATTCTTGTGACTTGAGATATATCCTATGGGTGCATCTAGCCAAACATAAAAATATTTACCCGGGTGATTGGGAATCTTAAAACCAAAATAAGGTCCATCCCTACTTATATCCCAATCTTTAAGTTTATTATTCAACCATTCAGAAACTTTGTTTTTAACTTCAGTTTGAATATCAGACCTTCTTAACCAGTTACTAATATCCTTCTGTAACTTACTTAATAAGAAGAACAGATGTTCACTTTCTTTAAGTAAAGGTTTTGTTCCAGAAAGAACAGACAATGGATTTATAAGATCTGAAGACGAATAAGTATTACTACAAACTTCACAATTATCTCCGTATTGATCTAGAGCCCCGCATTCTGGACATTCTCCCTTTACATATCTATCTGATAAAAACATGCCTTTTTCTTCATCAAATAATTGCATTATTTTTTTAGATACAATTAGATTATTTTCTTGAAGCTTTAAGAATATTTTCTCAGAAAGAAGACGATTTTCTTCACTATGTGTGGAATGGTAATTATCGTGACTTATATTGAAATCTTGAAAATCTTGGATATGACTTTTGTAAACATCATCTATTAGTTCCTCTTCCTTTATCCGAAGTTCTTCTGCTTTCAACATGATAGCCGTACCATGAGCATCATCTGCACAAATGAAGGTACAAGAATTATTTGTAAGTCGTTGAAATCTCACCCAAATATCAGTTTGGATATGCTCTAATAAGTGACCAAGATGTAACGGTCCATTAGCATAAGGAAGGGCAGATGTAACTACCATTATTCTCTTTGTACTTTTCATAGATTTATTGCACCTACGCTAACAATGCTTAGAATGGTACTTTTCGATATTATAACGCAATAGATAGTCTTAAAATTAGTAAATATATGCCTGATAAAAAAGTATCAATTAGAGTCCCTGATACACTAAGAAAGGTTGGGAATCTAATACCCATATTTTCAGCTAAGGGTGGAGTAGGGAAATCAGAGATAGCTTTGAATTTAGCTTTAAGCCTTGCTAATAAAAAGAAAAAGGTAGGGCTTGCAGATGTAGACATTTATGGTCCGAGTCAGACTACCATGATGGGAACTATATCTGAAGAAATTGAAGTTAGTAATAAACTCCTGAATCCAGTAACCAAGAATGGCATTAAATTAATGTCTATGGGATTAATTAATGATGAAAGGAAACCAATTATTTGGAGAGGACCTATGGTGAGTGGTGCTGTGGTTCAGCTCTTAACTCAAACAGATTGGAAAGAACTTGATTACTTAATTATAGATACACCCCCAGGAACGGGAGATGTTCAATTAACATTATTGCAAAGAATCCCCATAACCAGTTCCATTATCGTTACCACACCACAAAAAGTAGCTATTTCTGACACTAAAAAAGGCATAGAGATGATAAATAAACTCGGAGTACCAATATTGGGTTTAATAGAAAATATGAGCTGGTATCAGCCGGATAACTCAAATACTAGATATTATCCTTTTGGCAAAGATGGTGGTGTTAAATTAGCAAACGAATATAGTTTAGACTTATTGTCTCAAATTCCATTATATGAAAATGATGATTTGTCTTTTATCTCTAGACATAAAGCTACAGCAGGCATCTTTGATGCGCTGGGTGATAAGGTAATTACGAAGATACAAAATATTAAGAGAAAGAAAAACGAAACTATTCCTCATATAGATGTCACGAATGACTAAGTTTCCACTAATTGTTTTTTGTTGCTTACTAGCCAGCACTATATTTTCAAATGACCCATTAGAGGAATTCAATAAGATTACTTTTTCGATTAATAAAGAATTGGATAAAAACATAGCTATTCCAGTAGCAAAGGGATATCAGAAAATTACACCGAATTTCATTGAGGTTAGAATCAGCAGCGTTATTTTTAACATAGAAGACATTAGTATAGGTTTAAATAATTTTCTTCAAGGAAAAGTCCTAGAGAGTTTCTCTGATTTGACACGTTTTTTTATAAATTCTACATTAGGATTGGCGGGTTTATTCGATTTAGCTACACCATTGGGTTTACAAAAACATGATGAGGATTTTGGTCAAACTTTAGCTGTTTGGGGAGTGCCTGATGGACCTTACATTGTTTTGCCTGTATTGGGACCAAGTACTTTAAGAGATGCGGGAGCATTGATTGTAGATGGATTTATGAGTCCATCAATTATTATGGACCATGAGAGGACTATTTATAGTTTTAAATTTTTAGATCTAATAGATACTAGATCTAGATACCTAGGACTAGAATCATTAATTATAGGAGATGAATATCTCTTTTTTAAGGATGCTTATTATCAAAATAGGGAATATGAAGTTAAGGATGGAGAAGTAGAAGATGACTTTGATAACTTTTAAAGGCTTTCTTTCACTTTTAACTTTTGTTGAATAAAGTCACTGTGACTAACATGGAGAAGATCAGAAATTTTTCTTATTAAGTATTCTTCATATTTATCCAAGTTTTTATCTGCAAAAGCTATAGCCCAAAGATTGCTAATTAATTTAAGCTTATCTTGATAATCACATAAATCATTTATTAACCTTGTGTATTCATATAAAGAAGTTGATTCAGATACTTTCTTTTCAGATTCATTTATTAATTCCTCAATGTCCTTTTCATCAACTTTATAAACTTCTTTCAATGTTTGTTTCATTGAATTCATTTCTTCTTCATTGAATACTTTGTCGGCTAATGCAGTTTCGATTAATAAAGCAGCACAGGCATTATTAACTTCTATTTCTTTTTGGTCTTGGCTAGGTGATTCAATAGATTCATCGCCTAACTCAGAAATATACTTTTTTATCTTTTTTAACATGCTTAACTTAGTTGGTTTGCAATCTGTATTAGTTTTTTTTCTGGCTCTTTTAAAGCATTTAAATTCATAAGGCTTGATCTGATGTGTTTAGCAAATCTAGTACCTTTTGCTAAACCCATAAAATGTTTGCAGATAAGCTGTATTTTTATGCCAGAATTATACTGCTGCATGATGTAAGGGATCATCTCTAAAAGGATATCCTTTCTTGTCTTAGGTAAAAAAGGTAGCTCATAACATAAATGATCTACTTTTATTAATTGATAAGGATTTTCATAAGCTTTTCTACCCATCATTACGCCATCTACATATTTTAAATGGGTTTTGCAATCTTCTATATGTTCCAGTCCGCCATTAATAATAATTTCAAGATCTGGAAACTCATCTTTAATTTTATATACTCTTTCGTAATTAAGAGGCGGTATATTTCTATTTTCTTTTGGACTTAAACCTTTAAGCCAAGCTTTTCGAGCATGAACAATAAAAATATTACATCCTGCCTCACTAACCTTTTTTATAAAAGTACTTAGATCTTTTTCTTCGTCCATATCATCAATGCCTATTCGACACTTAACTGAAAGAGGAATATTTACTTTATTCTTTATGGTGGTAACACACTTTGCTACCAATTTAGGATTTTTCATTAATACGGCACCGAATTCACCACTTTGAACTTTGGAACTAGGACAGCCTATATTTAAGTTTATTTCGTCATAGCCGTAATTTTCTGAAATAACAGCAGCTTCGCTTAGTTTTACAGGATCATTGCCTCCTAATTGGATACCCAGAGGATGTTCAGCTTTATTAAAACTCAATAGTTCATTTCTATTGCCAAACAGAACAGCGTTAGCATTAATCATTTCAGTGAATAAATATGCCTTCTTACTTAAACTTCGCAAAAAAAATCGTTCGTGACGATCTGTCCTATCCATCATGGGAGCTACACAAAACCGTCTGTCCATTAACTGTAAATTTTATGAGGTTCTTGGGAAGGGTGTAGCGTAAAAATCAAAGAAAAAGTACATAATTATTGTACAAATTATTAAGGTTAGAATCATTACTGGAAATCCTATCTTAGCCCATTTAAGCGGGGTTATTGCTAGATCAGGATTATTCTCCTTCTTAGCTAGTCTTTCTGAGACTGTCACTATATAGACATTAGCTGTCGAACCAATATGGGTACCATTTCCACCCATACCAACACCCAAAGCCAATGCCCACCACAGAGGCGTGACATCTATACCTTGCGCTTCTAAAGAAAGAAGAATTGGTATCATTGCTGCTGTAAAGGGGATATTATCGATAGCTGCAGACATAAAAGCAGCAACCCACATAAGAATAATTGTTGCCAGAAGTAGATCCTGATTAACAAAATCAATGATAAATTGTCCTAAGTATTGCAGAAAGTGACTTCCTTCAACTCCACCTACAATAATAAAGAGAGAAATAAAGAAAATAAGTAAAGGCATTTCTACCTCTTTCATTACTTCTTCCATCTCAACGTGCTTTCCTATAATAACTAAGATGATTAGGCCTGCTCCAGCTACCATCCAAGGTTGCCAGTGAATGGCATCATGGCTAATAAAGAGAATAACCAGTAAAACTAAAACAGCACAAGATTTATTCCATAGAGATTTATCCTTGAAAGGTATTTCTTCTTCAAAAGTTCCTTCTGGAGTTATAGAAAGATCTTTTCTACATAAAAACCTGAGTGCGAATAAAGTTCCTATCCAGGCCACTAAAACTATGAGACCCATGTGTTTTACAAAAGTCATAAAGCTTATACCCACAGCGCTGCCAATCATCAGGTTAGGTGGATCACCTACTAGAGTAGCTACTCCTCCTGTATCTGATAATAGAGCTGCAGCCATAAGATAAGGAATGGGAGTAACTTTCATCTTTTGAGCTATTAAGACAATTAAAGGACCAAAAATAACTACGGTAGTAACATTATCTAAAAGTAGCGAAAGAACTGTTACAGCTGTGCCCATTATGGCCATCAGCAAAAATTGTCTTCCCTTAGCAAATCTTCCAATTTGTGCTGCTAGTCTTTCAAAACCTCCGGTGCTAACCATTATGGCTACTATAGCCATCATGCTTGCTAGTAAGAATATGACATTCCAATCTACAGCCTCAAATGCTTTATCTGGATCGTAGAAGCCATAATATTGACCCACTAATATCATTGCTCCTGCACCAGCCATGGCAACCTTACTCCTATGGAAACCATGAAGAGTTTCTGTAAAAATTAAAATAAAGCTTACAGCAAGAACAATACCGGAAACCAACATTCCCTCATTTAAATAGATTGTTTCCATACTTTGTTTTAGTTAAAAAGAAATTATTTTTTAAGTGTTAAACTGTATTTTATCTAATCTTAATAAATTTAAAAAATAAATGATTAATCTTAGCTCAAAAACTAATTTTGTTGTTGAAAATACAGATACAAAGAAACTAGATAAAATATTTTTGATTATTAGAGGCGAAGAATTGCTTATAGATAATGTTAGTCAGAACTTAGCTTTAATAGATAACGAAGAATATAAGTGGTCTGAAATGACTGTAAAGACAGAACATTTTATCGGTTACTTAGATAATAATTCTTTGTATGCACTTGAACTGGAAGATGAATCTTCAATTATACCTGAAACATCACTAAAACCATTTCGAGCTCTTTTAGGAATAATATCTGATATCTATTTTGGAATTTGTTCTAGAAGCGTACAACTAGTTGAATGGAGTAATAAAAATAAATTTTGTGGATCTTGCGGATCAAAAACTGTATTACATTCAGTTGAAAAGGCTATGTATTGTGAAGGTTGTAATAATCTTATTTATCCTAGAATTTCACCTTGCATTATTGTTTTAGTTACAGACAAGGAAAGACTGTTGCTAGCACACAATAAAAACTTTCCAGGAAAAATATACAGTACTTTGGCTGGTTTTATTGAAGTAGGGGAGACAGTTGAAGAAGCAATACAACGGGAAATATTTGAAGAAGTAAATATCAAAGTAAAGAATTGCCAATATTATGGAAGCCAATCTTGGCCTTTTCCTAGCCAACTAATGTTAGGTTTCCATGCTGAATATGAGGAGGGAGATCTTGAACCAGATGGAGATGAAATAGATATAGCTGAGTGGTTTCATTTTAAATCTATCCCAGAAGTTCCCTCAGCTAAAATATCAATATCTGGAAGGCTTATTCAAAGTTTTGTAAATAAACTTTCTAAGAAGGAACTTCCAGGATTTAGTTAGTTTTTTCTTCTAGGGTCGTTTGATGCCTGACCCCATTGTTTAGCAGACTTTAAAACTTGTTTCTTCTTTTCTTGTTCTTTTACTTTATTATTAACTGTATCCTTATGTACTGGTTTAGTTTTTACCGATAGATTATCTTTATCCATCTTATTTTCTTCATTCTTGTTTTGTTTCTTCTCCTCAGAGAGTTTAGTGCTCCTTATATCCTTTCCTTTTATTTTTTCTTCTGAGACTTTAGTACTCTTGATATTGCCTTTTTTTATTGGATGAGTTTTAGAAGATTTTCTGTGGTTATTTGGTTTTTTATCAACTTTAGATTTTTTTTCTCGTAATCTAGGTCTAGCGCTATCTGCTTTCCTTTTATTTTGTCCCTTAGGTTGTTTATGTTTTCTTTTTAAATCTTTTTTAGGCTTTCTCCTTTTATTCTTTTCATCTTCACTATTTACGAAAGGTTTTAGTAGTTTTTGAAAAAAACTTTCTTTTTTCAAAGGTCTTCGTGAAGGTCTTATATTAACCGCTGGGTCCTGCTGATTAATTTTCTGAGGACTAACCACGGAATCATTAGATGAAAGCATTTCTTGTTGAATGGTATAACTGGCTGTCTCATTTAATTTAGCATCATCACCTCTAATCCTGCTAACCTCAAACCGATCATCAGATCTAGAAGAATCAGAGACTACTACTATTCTTGTACCTGTTTTTTGTTCTATCTCATTAATTCGCTGTCTTCTCTCGTTTAATATAAAAGTAGACATATTAGTAGAAACAAATGCCCTTACTTCACCACTTTTTTTCTTTCCACCTTCTTCTTCTATCAACCTCAACACAGCAGTTGATAGGCTCCCTATATCTTGTGTCCATCTTTCTTGTATAGAAGGTCTAAGTCTTTGTCTGGACATTTCTAGTAAACCAAATCTAGAAATTCGACCTACTTGAACTTTAGCCCTATCTATAGATAGTGATTTTAATAACATTTCCTCCACAATTCTTTTATTTTTAAGCGTTTGCATATCAATAAAATCGATAACAATTAAACCTCCCATATCTCTTAATCTAAGCTGTTTAGCTATTTCTTTTGCTGCTTCAATGTTAGTTTTTAGAGCAGTTTCTTCTATATCAGTTCCGCTTGTAGCTTTAGATGAATTTATATCTATAGAGACAAGTGCTTCTGTCTGGTCTATAACTATAGAGCCACCATTTATAAGTTTTACCTCCCTCTGATAAGCAGTTTCTATTTGGGTTTCAATCTGATACCTTGTAAATAAAGGGATTGACTCATCATATCTTTTGATTCTGTCTTCAAAGTCTGGCATCACTTTTTCAGTAAATTCAAGGGCTTTATTATGAGCTTCATCTGTATCTATGAGCACTTCAGTAATATCCTCACGTAGAAAATCCCTTAAGGATCTTGATATCAGGTCATCTTCTTTGTAAATTAGAAAAGGTATTTTCTTTTGCTGGTAAGCCTCCTGTATGGCATCCCATAAAGATAATAAATACTCTAAATCCCATATCAATTCATCAATATTCTTGCCTTCACCAGCTGTTCTGAGAATAACACTCATTCCATTAGGGACTTCAAGTGACTTCATTTTTAAACGCATTTCATCTCTTGATTCTCCTTCTATGCTTCTTGAAATACCGCCTCCTTCTGGATTATTTGGCATTAATACCAGGTAGTGACCAGGCAATGATATAAAAGTACTTAAAGCTGCCCCCTTTGTGCCTCTCTCTTCTTTATCAATTTGAATTAAGATTTCCTGCCCCTGACTAAGGCAGTCATTTATTGAGGTGTTTTGGTTCTTTCCTTTTAAAAATTGAGGAGATAGTTCTTTAAAAGGTAAAAAACCATTCTTTTCAGAACCAAAATCTACAAAAGCTGCCCCCAAACTCTTCTCTATTCTGATTACTTTTCCTTTGTATATATTTGATCTTTTTCTTTCTTCTCCAATTTGCTCTATATCAAAATCATAGAGATTTTGTCCATCGACTAGAGCTACTCTTAGCTCTTCTGGCTGAGTAGCATTTATTAACATTCTTTTCATTTCTTTCCCTATATAATATGTTTAAGGAAAGCAGAGAATAAAGTTCCGGTTTTACCTAACTAAGTATATATTTACCAATACGGGCGAATTATAAAGTTAACTTGCCACACCCGAGCTGCTTAAAAAAAATTTATTTTTCTGAGTACCTTACTCTATTTTCTGCTTTAATCTATTTTAATTCGAGCTTGTTATTTCCTTTTTTTTGTATCAAAACAAGCTATTTGTTAATTAAAATAGCACATAGATCAATTTTAATAAAGTTTTAAAAGATTTTTAGATAAGTGGTAGATAAATTTATTCCAACTAGTAAATATAAAGTTACTTTAGATTATGAAGGCTCCAGACTTGATAATTGCCTTTTATCAAGAATTAAAGGACTACCAAGAACAAAAGTTTATTCAATTATAAGGAGGGGAGAGGTACGTGTTAATGGTTCGCGATGTAAACCTAGCCAAAGATTAAAAAAAGGTGATGAAATAAGAATCCCGCCGCACTTTTTACTTAGACCTGTTAACTTAAATATAAACCTGAAAATAAAGAAAAAGATTGCAGAAAATATTATATATGAGGATAAGACATTGCTTGTAATAGATAAGCCAGTAGGATTAGCCAGTCATGGCGGAAGTGGTATTTCCTCTGGATTAATAGAGGCTGTAAGAAAAATTAAACCGCAATACAAAAAGGCTCATTTAGTACACAGATTAGACAAGGATACTTCTGGATGCATTGTCATTGCCTTACGGCTTTCTATTTTAAGAGAGCTACATAAAGAGCTTAGGAGTGGGCATGTAGAGAAATTATATTTGGCTATAGTTAATGGTGCTTGGCCACAAAGCTTAACAGAAATAGAATCCTATCTAAAAAAAAACATCTTAAAATCAGGACAAAGGGAAGTGCAAGTAAGTAAGGAGGGAAAGAAATCTAAGTCAATATTTAGAGTAATAAGAAACCAAAATGATATGAGTCTAGTGGAATGTAAGATCTTAACAGGAAGAACACATCAAATAAGGGTCCATTCTAGCAATGCTGGTTTTCCAATTCTAGGAGATTATAAATATGGAGATAAGGAAACAAATAAAATTATGAAAAGTAAAGGATTAAATAGAATGCTTTTACATGCCAAGAAAATTTCTTTTCCTAGGCTTGATTTAACCTTCTCAGCTAAAGACCCCCCTTTATTCACAAAAATACTAAGTAAATGAGTGTGTTAAATCTAAAAGATTCTAATTATCCAATTATATTAAAAAAAGAACTTTTAATACTTGAAGGCATAGAAGAGCTGGGAAAGTTAAAAGAAAATATCTCAACGAACATAATTTTTATTAAGGAGAAGGAGGGATTAATTTGTGCTAAAGGTACTGTAAAGTGTCTTTTTAGGAATTCTTGCAACAGATGTTTAAAACCAACTCAAGTCAAAATTGATATTAAATTAAAAACAATGATAGCAGACATAACTAAACAAGAAGAAAGAGAAACAATCAAACATGACATTCATTACCAAGACCTGCAAAATTTTAATATAAAAACTTTTTTAAAAGAGGAGTTATTCTTAAATTTTCCAGATTTAATCTATTGTAACAAAGGTGATTGTGTACCAGAAAAAAGCTTTGAAGAGGGCAAAAAGATAAGGCCATTTAAAAAAATTAGAGACCTTATAGGTTAATTAACTTAAAATCCCTTTTTTTTGAGGTAGTTAATGGCAGTTCAAAAGAGCAAAGTTTCTAGATCGCGAAAAGGCAAAAGAAGATCACACCACTCTATAAAGGCTCCTGCTTTATCGGTGGATCCTGTAACAGGAGAGCGGCATCTTAGACATCAGATGACATCAGAAGGTTTCTATAAAGGCAATAAGATTATAGAAATTAAACAAAAAGATGACACTGAAAAAGCAGAAGAATAATTCACTGTTAAATGTTGTCTTCAAAGATAAGCGTTGTTTTTCCAGGGCAGGGCTCTCAATACCCAGAAATGCTCAAAGAATATTTAGAAAAAGAAACAAATTTTAGAAAGTTTTTTTCCATAGGATCCGAGCTACTAGGAGAAGACCTAGAAAAGTTATTGATTTGCGGAAATGATGAAGATTTATCTAAAACTGAAATAACTCAACCGCTCATGCTTATTGCAGACTTAGCTCTATGGAATCTTACCTCACCTTATATGAAGAATATAGTATGTCTTGCAGGCCATTCTCTGGGAGAGTACTCAGCTTTAGTAGCAAGTGAAAGCTTGCTTTTAGAGGACGCTATAAAATTAGTAAAAAAAAGATCTTTTCTAATGCAAAAATATACCCCTAAAGAAGGAGGAGGTATAGCAGCAATAATTGGATTAGATAAATATAAAGTAATAGATGTTTGCAACGAAATTTCTTTAAATAAAGACAGCTTAGTAAATGCAGCAAACTTGAATTCGCCCACCCAGATAGTAATTTCAGGTACCAAAAAAGGTGTAAGTTTAGCTATGGATAAATGCAAAGAAATAGGGGCACGAAGTTCTGTTCATCTACCTATGAGTGTACCTGCCCATTCAGAGCTTATGAAACCAGCAGCGGATAAATTTTCGAAACTTCTTGATGAAATTACCTTCTTAAAACCTAAAATTCCAATATTGCATAATGTAGATAGTTCTTTATGTGAAGATCCTGTTCAAATTAAAGGTAAATTAACTAAACAAATTTATTCACCTGTTTTATGGACAGATACAGTAAATGCAATAATCAAATTAGGGGTTGATAAAATTTACGAATGTGGACCTGGTAAAGTTTTAATTGGATTAATAAAAAGAATTAATTCGAAAGTTGATTTAATTGATCTGGACAATTATAAAAATTATCTTGCTATAAAAGATGTCTGATAAGCCTAAAAAAGTTTTGATAACAGGGGCTTCAAGAGGTATAGGTAAAGCTACAGCTTTAAATTTCCAAAACCTTGGTTATGATGTAATTGGAACTTCGACAAATAAAAAAGGTATTGAGATGTTAAGTAAAAAAAATATTATTGCCTATGAACTTGACCTTAACTCTAAAGATTCAATTTCAAGATTTCTTGATCACATTTTTACAAATCATAAGGATATAACTATCTTGGTAAATAATGCAGGTGTCACTAGAGATAATCTAGTTTTAAGGATGACAGAAGAAGACTGGACCGAGGTGATTAATGTTCATCTCACAGGAGTTTTTAGAATATCAAAGGCTATAGTAAAAAACATGCTTAAAAATAAATGGGGAAGAATAATAAGTTTAAGTTCAACTTCTTCGCCTTTAGGAAATAAGGGTCAAGCAAATTATGTTGCTGCAAAAGCAGGTATTGAAGCATTTTCTAGAACATTATCAAATGAAGTTGGCTCTAGAGGTATAACTATAAATTGTGTAGCACCAGGATATATAGATACAGATATGTTGGATTTTATAGAAGAGAATGAGAGAAATAGTTTTGTTAGTCAAATTCCACTTTTAAGACTAGGTAAACCAGAGGAAGTAGCAGAATTAATCACTTTTCTGGCCTCAGAGGAAGCCTCTTATATTACAGGGCAGACAGTACATATAAATGGTGGTCTATATATGGCCTGATAAACCTAATCTTGACTTTTATTGCTTAATAGAAATAGAAATAATGCAAAAAAATGAAAACTTGTTTAACATGCGACTTTCAAAATAATCTTAGAGAAATTTTATTCTAAACTTAGGAGTCAAATTTTATGAGTATAGAAGAAAGAGTACAAAAAATAGTATGTGAACAACTGGGCATTGGCGCCGATGAAGCTAAATTGAAATCCTCATTTATAGATGATTTGGGTGCTGATTCACTTGACACAGTAGAATTAGTAATGGCTTTTGAAGAAGAATTTGAGATAGAAATACCAGATGAGGAAGCTGAAAATATAGCAACTGTGCAAAACGCTGTAGACTATATTGCAAAGAATTCTTAGAAGACTATTTCTAATTTTATTTCTTTCACTATTTTCTTATGTCTAAAAGAAGGGTAGTTGTTACGGGTCTTGGTATTCTTTGTCCATGCGGTAATAACTTAAATGAATCTTGGCAGAATATTGTTGATGGGAAAAGTGGCGTTGATCTAATTACCAACTTTGATACTTCTCATCATGAAACTAAATTTGCTGCTTCCATAAAAGATTTTAATCCTAGTTCCCTTTTAGAAAAAAAGGACATTAGAAGAACCGATCTTTTTATTCAATATGGCCTGATTGCAGCAGAACAATGTGTAACCGATGCATCTTTAGATTCTGATTCTATTGATGTTAATAAAATTGGAGTTGCAATAGGTTCAGGAATTGGAGGTCTCCAGACGATAGAATCTAATGCTCTTTTATTAAATAAAAGGGGACCAAAAAAAATCTCTCCTTTCTTTGTACCAGGATCAATTATTAATATGGTTTCAGGTTATGTTGGGATTAAATTTAATTTTAAAGGCCCAAATATTTCAGTTTCTAGTGCTTGTTCAAGCGCAAGTCATTCAATAGGGTACTCCTACAGAAGTATAGTTCATGGAGAAGCTGATTTGATGCTAACTGGTGGAGCGGAAATGGCAATAACACCCTTAGGAGTTGCTGGATTCAATGCAGCTAAAGCATTGTCAACAAATAATAATAACCCTAAGGGAGCTAGCAGGCCATGGGATATAAATAGAGACGGCTTTGTGCTTGGAGAAGGAGCAGGATGTTTAATGCTTGAGGAATATAATCATGCCAAAAAAAGAGGGGCTAAAATTTATGCAGAGCTAATTGGATTTGGAATGAGTAATGATGCTTATCATATAACTGCACCACCAGAATCTGGTGAAGGTGCCATACTATCGATGAATAATGCGCTTAAAGATGCTGAGATAGATCCTGAAGAAATAAATTATATTAATGCGCATGGTACATCTACACCAGCAGGGGATATAGCTGAAAACTCAGCTGTAAAAGAGTTATTTAAAGAACATTCTAAGAACTTAATTATCAGTTCAACAAAGTCAATGACAGGACATCTTTTGGGAGCAGCAGGGGCTGTGGAGGCTATTTTTTCCATACTTGCGATAAGGGATAAAATAGCTCCTCCTACAATCAACCTTCAAAACCCAGATGAGGGATGTGATTTAAATTATTCACCAACTCAAGCAACTAAATTTGATATAAAAAGGAGTCTTTCAAATTCTTTTGGATTTGGGGGAACAAATGCTACTTTAGTCTTTTCAGAAATATAAATAAGTGCCACCCAAAAATATAAGAGTCCTTTTAGTAATAGCTTCAGCTTCTTTCCTGGGCATCTTCCTCTATTTTCTTCTAAAGCCTATTAATTTAAATCATGAAATGATTTATCAAGTAAAAAAGGGGGCAACATTTAATCTAATAGTAGAAGATTTAAAAAATAAGCGAATATTAAAAAATCCTTTAGTAATGAAAATTTATGGAAGAATAACTGGAAAAACTACCTCTATACACGCAGGAGAATATTTACTAGATCCATCACTAAATGTTTACAAATTAACTTTTAAATTTACAGAAGGAGATATTTTTTATAGGCAAGTAAGAATAAGGGAGGGGATTCAATTTAAAACTCTCATAAAAGAATTAAAAGTGAATGATCACCTTCTAAATGATATAAACGGTAAATCCATTAAAGAAATAATTAATCTTTTAGAAATTAACTTCCATTCTTTAGAGGGTTTATTCTTTCCAGATACTTATTTCTTTAGTAAAGGAGATAGTATTTCCAACCTGCTTCTGCGCGCACATAAAAAACAACAGTTAGTAATAAATTTTGAATGGGACAGAAGGAGTACAAATTTACCATTTAAATCTCCTTATGAAGCATTAATTCTAGCTTCTATAATTGAAAAAGAAGGACAAGAAAAAAATGAGATATCAGGTGTTTTTATAAGGAGAATCAATCAAAAAATGAAATTACAAGCAGATCCAACTGTCATTTTTGCTTTAGGAGAGTCTTATGATGGAAATATTAAAAGATCACATTTAAAAATGGAACATCCTTATAATACTTACCACATAGAAGGATTGCCACCAGGTCCAATAGGCCTATCCAGTAGAGAATCTCTTCAGGCTGCACTAAATCCAAAAGAAGGTACCTCGTTATATTTTGTTGCTAAAGGAGATGGAAGTCATTATTTTTCAGATACACTAGAGGAGCATTTAAAAGCAGTAAGAAGATATCAATTAAATTTATGAAAAAGTTTCAGACTATATTTCTAACTCTTGAAGGAATAGAAGGCTCTGGGAAATCTTCCAACGCCAAGGTTATTTATAAGATTCTAGAAAAAAATTCAATTAATTATGTAGCTACAAGGGAACCTGGAGGCAGTCAGATAGGATCCGAACTTAGAAAACTTCTTCTTAAAAAAAATGAAGAGATTTCTAGTGAGGTGGAGCTGCTTCTTATGCTTGCAGATAGAAAAGACCACGTTGAAAAGTTGATCCTTCCAAAATTAAATGATGGTAATTGGATAGTTTCAGATAGATTTATGGATTCAACTATAGCTTATCAAGGTGGAGGAAGAGGCTTAGATATTAAAAAGATAGAACTAATATCGAATTTATTAAAATTCCCAGAACCTAACTGTACAATACTTTTTGATTTACCAGTTGAAGAAGGGTTGAAACGTGTCTCTGAGAGGGGAGATTTAGACCGTTTTGAAAATGAATCAATTGATTTTCATAAAAGAGTACGAAAGGCATATCTAAATTTAGCAAAGACAAACCCTCAAAGAATTAAAGTAATTGATAGCTCTGCAAGTAAGAAGACTGTAGAAAAGGAAGTTTGTATAATCATAAATGAGTTAATTAATGGATATTGAACAATACCCATGGTTGGATGACTATTTAAATTCTCTTGATCTTAATAAGTTTCATCATGCTCATATAATTGGAGGTAGAGGAGGGCTAGGCAAATGGGAATTTGCCAAGATAGTTTCTAAATATATTCTTTGTAAAACTTTTTCTCAAAAAAAAGATTGTGCCTGTAAATCTTGTAATCTTTTTTTGGCAGGTAATCACCCCGATTTTTATTTTATTTTTCCAGAAAGAGGAAAAAAACTTATTTCTATCAATCAAATAAGAGAGCTACATCGTGATCTCTATGAATCTGCTTTCTTAAATTCTAATAAAGTTTTCATTATCAAACCAGCAGAATTACTAACTCATGAAGCCGAGGATTCTACTTTAAAAATTCTTGAAGAGCCGCCTCAGGACACGTTTTTTTTGCTAGTTTCTAATAAGCCTAAACAATTAAGTCCAACTATAAGGAGTAGATGCTCACAAATTGATATACAAACTCCCTTAATAGAACAATCAGATAAATGGTTATCAGAAAAATCTACAAATGAGGAGGAAAGACTATTAGCATTAGAAATGTCTAAAGGGAGGCCATTAATAGCTATGGATTTACTTTCAAGATCATTAAGTGAGCTAAGAACTAGTTTTATTTCAGATATTTCTGACCTTATAAAAGGAACAAAAAACCTAATAACTATTTCAGAAATATGGGCAAAAGATAAAAGCTTAGATATTAAGTTAGAGTGGATGGGGGAATTATTAGGCGATAGTCTAAGACATCAGTTCTATACTTCAGAAGCAAAAACCAAAGATGACACTGACCATATTTCATCCTTTCTAGGCAAGAAAGTTAATTCTTTAATTTTATTTAATCTTTTGAACGAAACTAACCAGACTTGGTTCTACTTTAGTGAGGATTCCAATCTTAGAATAGATTATCAGCTTCAATCTTTATTTGTCTCGTGGAACACAAAATTAGGTATTGGTTCTTAATAACCTGGCTTCTATGCTTAACTAATCGCTAATTTTTTTTTCAACAATAAATATTCTATAAATAAAGATACAAAAATAAAACTGAAAGGTTATATAAGTGAATGTCGAGAGTAAAAAAATTATAAACAGGGGTATAGTATCTCCATCTGGAAAAGGAAAAATAAGACTTAATAGGATTGTCAAAATTGATAAAAAGATGATAAAAAGAAAAACAATAAAGAAAATAGTTAAACCGTATAGCCAGGCTTTATTACGAGCATAATGCTGAGATATATTAAAAGCTTCAAAGAATTTTTTTCCCTCTAAAACAACTACATACTGAATGAATACAAATCTACCTAATAAATAAATTCCAGGTAGTATGAGCAAAAAACCTGCAAGTACAGCCAAGCCAACAGTTAAGGAAGTAAGAAAGAGAGTGGGTATAAAGAAAACTGATTTAAATAAATAATTTGGTAAACTTTGAGGTCTATTAAAATGTAAATCGTTAACCAACATGATGGTAACAGAGATCAAAACTAATTGAAAAAAAGCAGATAAAAGTTGAAGAACGGCTTGAAATATAAATGTAGAAGAAGGGTCTAAATTTGCCTGAAGCAAAGAAATTAAACTTAAAATCAATATAGGGATAGTGCAAACATACACCATTTTAAAAAAATGTCTGAGATAAAAATTATTAGAATATTTTACTGCTTCAAGTATCATTAAACTAAGTGAATAAATTCTTCAATATAAATGGAATTATATCAAAGGTAAATATGATAGAAATTTGGTCAAAACCTAACTGCATTTTTTGTGAAAAAGCTGAAAAGTTATGCCAAGTAAAGGGTCTTGAATATAAGAAATACATGCTTGATGTTGATTTTTCTAGAGAGCAGTTAATGGCAAAGTTTCCAGAAGCTAGAACTTTTCCTCAAATTACGCAAGATGACCAATATGTAGGTGGATATACTGAACTAGATCAACATCTCAAATAAGAAATGAACATATTCACACAAGTCCTTGAATTTCTTACATATTATTTAGTAGATCATTACTGGTTTCCAGCTTTCTTAATAGGTTCTGGTATTTTCTTTACGATCTATCTAGGCTTTCCTCAAATCAAGTATTTTGCCCACGGGTGGAGAATTTTGTCTGGTAAATATGTAAAACCAGGTACAGAGGGTGAAACAACCCCTTTCCAGGCTCTAACTACAGCTCTTTCAGGAACCATTGGTACAGGGAATATTGGCGGTGTTGCTTTAGCTATTTTTCTTGGAGGGCCAGCTGCAAT
>CAZWMS010000012.1:0-40534 GCA_964635015.1 uncultured Gammaproteobacteria bacterium
TTCAGTTCTTCTCGAATCTTTTCTTCATACTCATAAACTTGCTCTGAGCAAGAGAAAAATAATAGGCTAAGAAATAAAGTTACTATAATCTTCTGCATGATTTCACTAAGCGTTGCCAAAATCAGGACTTACCATTTGGAGATCAAAACCAAGTTCTTTAGAGAGCTTATTTATAACATCTTCAGAATCAGTTCTGAAAATTAAATCAAATTTTGCAGGTGCTACTATCCAGGCATTTTCTGAAAGTTCATCATCTAATTGTCCAGAGTTCCACCCTGAATAGCCTAAAGTTATTAAAAAATCCTTGGGTCCTTTTCCTTCTGAAATAGCTTCCAGTACATCTTTTGAGGTGCTTAAATTTATTTCTTTATTAACAACTATGGTTGAATCCCATTGTCTTTCAGCTGAATGTAAAATAAAAACAGCTCCAGGATTTACTGGCCCTCCCATTAATAATTTCTTTTGATGAGTTTGAGGAGCAATATTAAGCTTTAAGCTTTCAAAAAACTCTTTAATATCTATATTTATGGGGCGGTTAATGATTAACCCCATAGAACCCTCTGCATTGTGTTCACAAATATATATAAGACTGTTAGTAAAATAAGAGGTTTCCCTTTCACTAGGTGAGAAAAAAAGTAACTTGTTTTTATATGAGCTTATTTCTTGTTTAGTCATTTTTTCTTCTATATTTTTGAATTTGTCTTTAGATAGTTATTTAAGAAATAAAATGCTGATATTACTAGTGCATGATCTATTTTTTGATTTTTTATAAGACTAGGTATTTTTTTTAGATTTACTTTTAATAGTTCTATATCTTCCATGGTATCTAATTTTTGCTCAGTAGTTTTTTCAACATCAATTGCTAAAAAAGAATAAGTGTAATTGTTCATCAAAGCAGGATTAGGAGTAACTCTCCCTATTTGGACTACATTTGATGAAGTGTATCCTGTTTCTTCAAGCAGTTCCCTTATAGCAGCTTCTTTTGGATTTTCATCCTTGTTTATCATACCACCAGGTATTTCGACAGTTATTTCTTGCTTTCCAAATCTATACTGTTTTATCAAAATAACTTCTTTATCCTTAGTGATAGGTATTATATTAATCCAAGTAGG
Source organism: uncultured Gammaproteobacteria bacterium (assembly GCA_964635015.1). Lineage (GTDB taxonomy): Bacteria > Pseudomonadota > Gammaproteobacteria > Magnimaribacterales > Magnimaribacteraceae > CAJWPI01. Next base: position 1,113 of record CAZWMS010000012.1, read on the forward strand.
TGCGTTCATTATCCAGACAGGATGCAGGTTGTTTGTTTTAGGAGATTTGACCGTATCTTCCCTTAGACCAAACAAAGAATTTCCAAAAATCTGTTTTGATTTCAATGTCTTCCACTTTTTTATCATCTTCATTTCCCTTTTCTTTATATTGACTATTCTATTCGATATTAAATCCTCATAGATCAATATTTTAAAAAGTTAACTAAATTACTTGTTTCCTTCTAGTTTGCATTAGTTGAGTGGTTGCTCTAGCAATTTTGGTATTAGCCATAGATAATATTATTATTTACTTAAATTTAGGAACTTAAATGTCAAAACATTCAGCTTTAGATACATTCGGAAGGTCAGGCAATCCTGCTTTTGGGGATATGTTTGAAGGAGACGCACAATTTACCGATTTACCTACTGATCAGAAAATGACCCTTACTGGAACAGTGAATAAAACAGGAATTCTGTTAGGACTGTGTTTCTTAACAGCTACAATTAGCTGGAATCTTTATTCTCCAGTTTTAATGGTTGTTGGTGTTTTAGGGGGTCTGATTGCAGCTATAGTAACTATTTTTAAACCTACTATTGCACCCACTAGCTCTTCCTTTTATGCACTTTTCCAAGGTTTGGCCTTGGGAGGAATTTCGTTTATGTTTGAAAATCAATATCCTGGTATAGCAGTTCAAGCAATCGGATTAACTTTTGGAACACTAGCTTCTTTATTGGTATGTTATAAAACAGGTTTGATAAAACCTACCGAGAATTTTAGGTTGATGATTGTGGGAGCTACAGGCGGCATATTTCTTTTATATATGGTTAGTTTTATGATGCAGATTTTTGGAGGATCGAGCTTAGGTTTTATTCATTCTAATGGCTTTTTTGGGATAGGCTTTAGTTTATTTGTTGTAGGAATAGCTGCATTAAATTTAGTTTTAGACTTTGATTTCATAGAGCAAGGTTCTGAAAAGGGCTTACCCCAACACATGGAATGGTATGGGGCCTTTAGCCTAATGGTTACTCTAGTTTGGCTATACTTAGAGATACTTCGCTTGTTAGCTAAATTAAGATCTAACTAGTGGATTTAAATACTATTTTTTTTGGTGCTGTCGCAATATTCTCTTTAGTTCTTTTTCTCTATTTAGGAAAATTTAAGGCCTCAAAGTCTCAAATTGTAAGAGAAAATAAGATAAATTGGTCAAACAGGTTTAACTATAAAGGGTGTTTAATAGTTGCTTTAGGATTATTTTTGCTTTTCTTTATATCATCAAGCTTTCTTTTATAATCAGAGTTTCTCAAATTTTACCTTAAGACCATCTTTTGGCATTGGCATTGGAAAAGATTGGAAAGTAGGGTTGTAGCTAGAGTCTATTATTATTTTATACTTCCTCAGAACCTGAGAAAGGAACATTCTTGCATTCATTAAAGCAAAATGCATTCCTATACATTTGTGAGCTCCTCCTCCAAAAGGAGTATAAAGATAGGGATGTTGTTTATCTTCTGACCTTATTTCATTAAATCTTTCAGGATCAAATTTTAAAGGATCATCCCACCATTCCTCCATTCTATGCACAAAACATATCCCAAGAGTAAGGTGAGTGTCAGCAGGAATTTTTTGACCACAAATTTCAACTTCTCTGATGCTTCTCCTAGTTAACATCATGACAGATGGGTGAAGTCTAAGAGTTTCTTTAAAAGCTAGTTCCATATCTTTCAGTTTTTCTAAATCTTCATTTTGCAAAGTACCACTAGAAACAGAAAGAACCTCTTCACGTAGCCTCTCTTGCCAGAGAGGATTCTTTCCCAGTAAATAAATCATATTTGTAAGCGTACTTGTAGTAGTGTCATGAGCCGCAAAGAGAAGAAAGGACATATGTCCAGATATATCATTTTCAGGCAAATAATCCCCTTCAGGAGTTTTAGCCTTAGTCACCTGAGAAAAGAAGTCATTACGATCCTCCTCTCTTCTTCTGTCTATTCTTCTTTCGAAGAAATCTCTTAGTGAATTTTTGGATCTCAAGGCTTTCCAGTACTTAAAAAAAGGTACTGGGTAAGGGAGAGGAGTTATTAGACCATCACTTATTGCAATAAAATTTTTTGTTAGCTTTTCTGCATCTTTCCCAAAAGTGTTAAGACCTACGAAAACGTGAGAAGCTACATCTAAAAGTGTCTTCTTGATTCTAGGAAAGAAAGTAAACTCAATTCCTACTGGCATATTCTCTAGATGATTGTCTTGAATAGGTTGAATCATCTCTATATAGCTTTTTAGAGATTCCGTTTTAAACGCTTGCTGAGTAGCTCTTCTTAATCTTTTATGATCATCTGAATCTTTTAATAATAACCCCTCCTCATAGAAATTTCCCAAATTAGCTTTATAACCCATAGCTGTACTAAAATTCTGCTCTCTATCAAATAAGAGAGGTTCGTTGTAATCAGGCCCAAGAAGAAGCAAAGTTCTTTGACCTTTAACAATTGCCATACGGGAAATTGGACCATACTTTTTAAAATGTTCTTCCATTAATGAATATGGGTCTTTAACTAGGGAAATTGTTTTCCCTAAAAAAGGATAGCCATAATCCCCACTAAATTTTTCTAGATTACGGTTGTCCCTCCTTTCTTTATATGATTTATCATTGTTACTCATTTTCCTATTGCCTCCTTAAAGAGTTTCTCATAATCTTCTAAAGTGGGTGTTCTAGGGTTGGTAAAAGTACATAAATCCTCTAGAGAGTGTTGAGAAAGCTCAGGTATCATCTTCTCAGTTATTCCCATGGCATTTAAATTTTTAGGCAGTCCTATTTCCGAGTTCAGAATTTCAATTGCTTCGGCCAGTTCAGAAGAATCGGAAAGACCCATAGCCAGTTTTATTCGATCATACTTGTCTTCAACATAGCCTTGATTAAATCTAAGGATTGTGGGGAGAATTACACCATTCAGGGTTCCATGGTGAAGCCTCAAATTTAGGCGTGCTCCACAGGCATGACTCATCGAGTGTACAGCTCCTAATCCTTTAGTAAAAGCCATTGCTCCTTCTGTAGCAGCCATCATCATATTCCATCTAGCCTCCTTATTAGAGCCATCTTTTATAGCTATTAATAAGTTCTTATTCTTAAAAATCCTTTCTATACCATCAAGTCCCACTGCCTCAGCTGGAGGGTCTATGATTGGAGATAAAATAGCCTCAATACAATGAGTTAAAGCATCCATGCCAGCACCTGCTGTTAGGGATGTAGGAAGACCTAAAGTTAAATTTGGATCACAGATAGCTGCTTTTGGAACTAAATAAGGACTTACCAAAATTAACTTTCTTCCGTCATCCATTATTATTACCGACCCGCTGGAAACTTCACTGCCAGTTCCTGAAGTTGTTGGAATGGCTATAAGTTTTGAAGTTTCTCCTATTTTATCTATACCTCCTTCATTAAAAGAATAATTAATTAAACTACCTTTATGACTAGCCATAATAGCCACTGCTTTGCCAAGGTCTATGCTAGAACCCCCTCCGAAACCAATTATTCCGTCGCAACCTTCTTTTTTATAAATTTCAAGAGCTTCCATAACAGCTTTTTCTGTAGGGTTAGAAGGAGTTTTATCAAATATATTAATGGTTACATCGTTGGAAATTAGGTTTCTCAGATCATCAAGCATTCCTAATTCAACGATACCTTGATCAGTACAAATTAATGGTTTATTTATGTTTAATGATCTTAGAGTTTCTGATATTTGAGTTATAGCGCCGTGTTCAAAAAATGGTTTATTTATAAAATTTAATTGAGTCATTACTTTAAATCTACATCTTTAGTAATATCAAAATTCACTACTTTCCTTGTTTAATAACTAATTCTTTAGAATTCGTTTCTTCCATAACTTATTACAAAGATTATACTCCTCTTTAAGAAAATGAAATTGGATAATCCCAGAGATATAAGAAAAAAAATAATGGATTTTCTATCGAGAAGAGAACACTCCAAGAAAGAGATTTATAAAAAGATGTTAGATAAGGTCAATTCTTTAGAGATCTTGGATGAAGAAATAAAAAAGTTAGAACAAGATGGCATTCTTGATGATGAAAGGTTTGCCGAACAATATCTATATAGTTTGGTAAAAAGAGGTCTTGGCCCCCTTAGAATAAACAAATACTTACAAGAAAAAGGAGTAGATTCTCATCTTATAAACACTCTTTTGAAGGATTTAGACTGGCAAGATCTAGTAAAAGAAGTCCTTCTTAAGAAATCAAAATACCAAATTCCACCTAAGGAAGAGGATGTAATTAAATTGAAAAGGTTTCTAAATTACAGAGGATTTGAATATTACGATATAGAAAGAGCATTTAATAACTTAAAAATAGATGAGAACCTTTGATAGACTAGGTTATATAAACTTATAAATTAGAAGAAAATTAAATTTTCATGAGTTACCAGGTATTAGCAAGAAAATGGAGACCTAAAAGATTTGACGAAGTAGTTGGTCAGGGACATGTAGTTAAAGCATTAGAAAACTCCCTTAAAGAAAATAAAATTCATCAAGCCTACCTCTTTAGTGGAACCAGAGGTGTGGGTAAAACCACAATAGCGCGCATATTAACTAAGTGCCTTAACTGCGAACAAGGCTTAGGTTCTGAACCTTGTGACACTTGCACTTCTTGCAATTCTATTACACAGGGAAATTTTATGGATTTTCATGAGGTAGATGCTGCTTCTAGAAGAGGTGTTGAGGAGACCCAGCAGCTTTTAGAAACTGTTGCTCATATGCCCGGCTCTTCAAGATATAAGGTTTATCTTATAGATGAGGTACACATGTTATCAAAACATAGTTTTAATGCATTGCTTAAAACTTTAGAAGAACCTCCACCTCATGTAGTTTTTATTCTTGCAACAACTGAACCAGAAAGCGTGCCAGCTACTGTCCTCTCTAGGTGCTTGCATTTTCACTTAAGAAATTTAACTCCATCTGAGCTTTCAGACCATCTAACTAAGATTTTAAAAGAAGAAGGGGTTAAATTTGACACTAAAAGTATTTCTCAATTATCAAGAGCAGGAAAGGGAAGCTTAAGAGACTGTTTAACAATCACAGATCAAGCTATAGCTTATTCTAGTGGCAATTTAAATGATAAGAGTACATCAGAAATGTTAGGTACTTTGCCTTATGAGAATGTCAACAGGTTGTTAGAAAGTATTTTTCTAGGAGATGTCTCAGGGTTGTTAAGTGAGTTATCAGAAATTTCTCAATTAGGAGTTAACTACTATAGATTAATGGACTTATTGTTAGAAACTTTACAAAAAATTGCTATTATTCAGATCTCTCCTGAAGATTTGAATGATTCTAATTATCAGCAAGAGGACTTAATTCCTTTATCCAATAAGATAAGCTCTGATGAAGTCCAAATACTTTACCAGATAGGATTAATGGCTAAGAGAGATATTGATCTGGCTCCTGATATAGGAAGTGGGTTTGAAATGGCTTTGCTCAGGATGCTTGCTTTTACTCCGGAAGAAAAGATAAACGAAGAAACTAAAAAAAAACCTAAAGTAGAAAAAAAGACCATAAAAGATAACAATGCAGATGATAAAGAAGATTCGAATGTTGATGAAATTATTCTAGATAAATTAATTGATAAAGAAAAGTGGAATCATATATTTCAATCTTTAGATCTAGATTTGGGTACAAAGCAACTTGTTTCCCATTGTTCGTTTTCAAGAGTAAATAATGAAGAGTCAATAATATTTTTTTCTATGCCAGAAGAAAAATTAGAATTTTTCAATGGTAATCACAGAAAGAAATTCCAAGAGAGTATAAATAAAATATTAAATACTGAAGTGGATATTTTTTATGAGGCTTCAAAAAATGATCACTTATCACCAAATAAGATTAAGAAATTAGACGAAAGTAAAGAACTAATTGAAGCTGAAAAATCTTTGAAAGAAGATGAGGGTTTTAAAGAAATAATGGAAGTTTTGGATGGTAAAGTTATTAAATCTTCAATAGTCAAGAGAAATAATTAATGAGCAAAATAAGTCCACTTCTTGATCAGCTTATTGAAACTATGCAATGTCTTCCGGGGGTAGGCCCCAAGTCTGCCCAAAGAATGGTTTTATATTTGTTGCAAAGAGATCGTAGCTCCGGAAAGGTTCTTGCTAAATCTTTAGAAGAAGCACTTGAGAACATAGAGAAATGTAAGAGATGCCAAGTCTTTTGTGAAAATGAATTATGTTCTATTTGCTCTAACAACAAAAGAGATTCAAAAATAATTTGCGTTGTTGAGTCTGTTTCAGATGTATTTTCAATAGAAAAAAGTAACAATTTCAGTGGGAAGTATTTCATCTTACACGGTCATCTATCCCCAATAGATGATGTTGGACCAGAGGAACTAGGAATGTCCAAACTTTTTAAGATAGTTGGATCGGGGGATATATCTGAAATGATATTAGCTACCAATTCTACTTTAGAAGGAGAAGCTACTTCTAATTATATCTATGAATCCTTGAAAGATATAAACTCCTTGAAGATAACAAAATTAGCCCAAGGAGTACCTTTGGGAGGGGAGTTGGAGTATGTTGATGAGGGAACTATTATGCATGCTTTTAGGGGTAGGGTTAGTTTTAAAGAATAAATTTACTTTTTTATTTATTGGTCAAATAAATCCAGTGCTGCTTGAGTCATAGTCTTTACACCTGTATTTATTGTAAGCATTGGTTCAGGAAGAAATAAATCAGAGTGTAGAGAGGGTAATTTAAAATCTCCCGATAGCGACTTTTTATACTTTCCTGCTTCCACAGAACCTAACCAAAATAGAGAAGAAGGAATTATGGGTTCTTCCCTGCCATACATTCCAAAGTCTTCTCCGCCCATTACAGGATCTACTTTAACTACATTTTCTAATCCAATTGCTGTCACAAAACTCTGTTTTATTTTTTCAGTCAAATCAGGGTCGTTATATAAAGAAGGAGTGTATTCATCTTTCAAGGACACAACTGGAAAAAGTTCTTCTGGTAAATTTGCTGATAGAGCAAGATTTTTAGTTATTCTTCTTATCCCTTCTATGGTTTGTTTTCTTACTTCTTCTTTGTAAGACCTTATAGTTAGTTGTAATTTGACTTCATTAGGGATGACATTGTGTTTGGTACCTCCATGTATAGAGCCAACAGTTATTACTGCTGGTTCTAATGGAGATATTTCTCGGCTTACAATAGTTTGAAGATTATTGATAATTTGAGCTGCTAGAACGATGGGATCTTTTGTGTTATGAGGGTATGCTCCATGACCTCCCAATCCCTTAATTAAGATATCTACAGAATCTACATTTGCCATTGCCCATCCAGGAATATAACCAACTTTTCCAGCTTCTAAATCAGCACTAACATGAAGAGCTAGATTAAAGTCAGGTCTAGGAAATTTTTCAAAGAGACCTTCTTTGATAATAGCTCTAGCCCCACCACTTACTTCTTCCGCTGGTTGCAAGACTAAAAGCAATGTCCCTTTCCAAAGAGGGCTTAATTCTTTCAATTTTTGAGCAGCTCCTATTAGAACAGTCATATGAATATCATGACCACAAGCATGCATAGTAAAAACTTCTTTACCAAATTCATTTAACATCTTCTTTTTGCTGGCATAGGAAGATCCCGTTCTTTCTTCGACTGGGAGACCATCCATATCTGCTCTGATCATTACAGTGTTGCCATCCCCATTATTTAATATTGCTACAACACCATTTCCTCCAAAATTACGTCTAACATTAAATCCTGAACTTTCTAATATTGAAGCCAGTTTGGAGGAAGTTTCTTTTTCTTGAAAAGAAAGTTCTGGATTAGAGTGCAATTCTTTGTAGAGTTCAAAAAGATCCTCTTTATTTTCGCAATAAGAGAAGGGTGATGAAAATAAAAAGATTAATAATGAAATTTTTAGATTAATTCGCATTTATTCTGAAATATTTGTTTTTTTAAAGTTAACCTGAAAGTATCATACCAATAAAACAAATTTTTTATTACTTCATATATCTATGACAATTAAATCAGACAGGTGGATAAGGCAAATGGCAGGGGAGTTTAAGATGATAGAACCCTTTGAGCCTAATCAAATTAAATTGAACTCTGATAATGATAAAATAATTTCATATGGAACTTCCTCATATGGATACGATGTTAGGTGTTCTAATGAATTTAAGATTTTTACTAATATAAAGTCTGCTACAGTAGACCCGAAAAGCTTTGATCCGGAAAGTTTCGTAGATTTTAAGGGAAAAGTTTGTGTAATACCTCCAAATTCTTTCGTATTAACCAGTACAGTAGAGTATTTTAAAATCCCTAGAAATGTTTTAACTATTTGTGTAGGTAAATCTACTTATGCTAGATGTGGAATTATAGTCAATGTAACTCCCTTAGAACCAGAATGGGAAGGGCATGTTACTTTAGAGTTTTCAAATACTACAAGTTTACCAGCTAAAATATATTCTAATGAAGGAGTGGCACAAATGTTATTTTTAGAATCAGATGAAGATTGTGAGGTGAGTTATAAGGACAGAGCAGGTAAATATCAGGGGCAGAAGGGGGTAACTTTACCTAAAACATAAATTATGAACTTAGTTCTTTTAATTTAATTGTTACTAGCCTTTTCCCATCATCGTTTACTATCTGAGCTATTGTATAGTCTAGACTCGGAACTAACCAAAAAATTTGTTTCCTGTTCTCACTTCTTGACCTTACTCTTGATACTTTAATGGCCTCAAATTTACCTAAGGGGGTATCAATAAATTTTAAACCTTCAATTTTATACTTTCGATTCTTTATCTCCCCTTTATAATAAACTTTGTAATTAATTGAATCAGGTAAATTAGATGTATCGTAATTCCTTAGATCTAATCTTAGTTTTAGTTGAGCTGTAGCTGGACCCAAGAAGCCTTTCTCTAAATCAATATAGCCAGTTTTTTCCTTTTCTTTAAAGGTAATTTTATTTTCTTTCCAGTCAAATTGAACAAGAACTTCTCCTTTTCGTTGCCATGAAATGGGAACTAATTGTTCCTTATTAATTTTAAAAAGTGCACTTTCTTTTCTGAAGGTTATCCCAAATTTTTTTATTGACGAATTTAATTGCCAAGTATCTTCGGAGACTCTTTTTAATGACACATGCATAGAGGCTTTAATATCACCTTTTATAATGAATACTGCACTTGATTCTTCAATATCATTAAAATCTTTAGGAAATATCTGAGTAGACGTAAGAGTAATAAAGGTAAAATAGAAGAATATTTTTATAATTTTCATTTTTTTATATTAATTTCCCTTCCATCTAAGAAAGCTTTTTTGTGTTTAAGTTTTAACCTTCCTTGACCAAACCAGTTTATTACTTTGGGATATAGCTTGTGCTCTAAAAGATGAATTTGGTTTTCTAACTCAGTTTCAGATTTTGTTTTGACTTCTATAGAAGATTGAGCACAGATGGGCCCACCATCAAGTGTCTCATCTACAAAATGTATAGTAATACCATGGAATTTATCTCCTGAAGTTAGGACTTTTTTATGAGTATTTAGTCCTGGATATTTAGGTAACAAAGAAGGGTGTATATTTACTAACCTTCCGAGGTAATGTTGAACAAAAACTGAACTAAGAATTCTCATGAAGCCAGCAAGAACGATTAAATCAGGTTTAAATTCTTTTAAAGTTTCTATCATGCAAAGGTCAAATTCTTCCCGTGAAGAAAAGTCTTTATGATTTAAAATTTTTGAAGGAATATTAGCTTGTTTTGCTCTTTCTATCCCATAAGCTTTAGGGTTATTACATAATACACAGCATATGGATCCTTCCAAAATGTCTTCGTTAATTGCTTTAATCATAGCTTCCAGGTTAGAACCGTTTCCAGATAGTAGCACTGCAAATGAAAAATTCTTCATAATAATTAGACAAATTCTACTTGCTGATCGTTCCGTCCTTTTTTTTCTATTTTTCCTATAACTTTAGCGACTTCTCCATCTTTGTTTAGGTTTCTTAAGGCTTTGTCTGCATTTGTTTCCTCAACACAAATAATTAATCCAACTCCACAGTTGAATGTTGAAAGCATTTCTTTTAAAGAGATATTTGCTTCTTTTTTAATCCACTGAAATAAACTTGGTTTTTCCCAATCAAGGAAATCAAACTGTATTGTTGCCTTCAGATCTTTTTTAAGAATTCTTGGAACATTTTCATAGAACCCTCCACCAGTTATATGCACTATTGCATTAATATTTATTAGAGATAGAAGATCAAGAATTTGTTTAACATATATTCTTGTTGGAGTAAGAAGATTTTCTCCTAAAGTTGAGCCATCTATTTTTGTATATAAAGAGATTTTATTTTTTCTTATTACTTCTCTAATTAGAGAAAATCCATTTGAATGAAATCCAGAAGAAGCCAGACCTATTAAAACATCCCCTTTTTTAATTGCTTCTGATTTTATTATTTTTGTTTCTTCTACTATTCCTACAGCAAATCCAGCTAAATCAAAGGATCTCTTTGGAAAACTATTTGGGTGTTCTGCAGTTTCCCCTCCCACCAGTGAACAGTTTGCCTCTTTACAACCATTAGCTATACCTTCTATTACTTTTGAAGCTATCTCAACCCTCAATTTATCAGTTACGTAGTAGTCAAGAAATAGAAGAGGTTCTGCTCCACAAGTTATAAGGTCATTTACACACATACCTACTAGGTCTATTCCTATTCCACCGAATAAACCCAACTCCTTAGCTATTTCAATTTTTGTTCCAACTCCATCAGTGCAAGTTACAATCAAAGGCTTATCAAATTTAGAAGGAATTCTACTGATAGCTGAAAAGGAACCTATTTTAGATAGAACTTCTGGTTTTTTCGTTTGATCAAGTATTGGTTTAATCTTCTTTACAAGCTCGTACCCAGCCTCTGTATCAACACCTGCCTTTTTATAGTTTATTGTTTTTTTTTGTTTTGAACTTTTATAAGTCATCGACTTAATAATGATTTTAGCTTATTTTATCAACCTTTATGGTCAGTTCAGCAGCTTATTTGAATTTATGAAGACTTTCTTATCTATTTTACTAACCTTCTTATGTTGCGAATACACTTTTGGTGATGAAGTGTATGCTTTTCAAGATAACTATAGCATCAACATTAATTTAGAAAGTTCTGCTAAGGATTCTATTAATGAAGCAATGAAAGAAGCCTTCGAAGTTCTTATAGTTAATGTTTCAGGTAGTTCAGATATTTTAAAAAGAGACGAAGTTAGAAAAATTCTTTCTCAATCAGAGAAATATGTAAATGAATATAAAATTGAGACAAAAGAAAATGATGAGATCATAGGGGTTTTCTCTTTTGATGGAAGAAATGTTAGACAACTTCTTTTTAATAAAGGATTGCCATTATGGGTTGGTAAAAGGAAAAGCTTGTTAGTCTTTTTACCTTGTAGACATAGATTTTCGACTCAAGAAGTTAAATCTGTAAGTGAATTATGCTTGAATCTACTTGCTGATTTAGAAAGTAAATTTTCAAATAGAGTGATAACTTTTTTTGAACCCATTATGGATTCAATAGATATAGAAGTAATGGAGTTATTACAGCCAAAATCTAATATTGCTTTTTTAAACAGACTCTCTAAAAGGTATGGTGTAGATAGTTGGCTGGAATGTTTCATTCAAGATGAATTTGGTCTTCTTATTGAAGAGGCAAATTGTATTTCTTCTGAGTTTCCAAAAAATAGGGTGAATATGGAAAAGAGCATTACTTCTTTACTCAACGAGATGAATAAGAACTATCAATTAGTTATCGATCCCACTATAAATAGCAGAGTGTTATTATCTGTCTCTGGAATAAATAACTATAATTTATTTAAACTGGTAGAACGTATTATAAAGTCCCAAGCTATAGTTAAAGACTCTAACATCAAAAAGATAAAAGATTCTGAGGTGACTTTTGAAGTAGATTTCATGGGAGAACTTTCAGATTTAGAAAAAATAATGAGTGCTAATAATTCCTTTTTAAGACAACCAGAAGAAAGTTCAGAACAAAAATATCTATATTATTCTTTTATAGGAAAAAGATAATGCTTTCAGCAACACCAAATATCATTACCATCACAAGACTTCTTTTATCTTTACCTATTGGAATAAGTATTTATCAAGGTAATGAGACTTTAGCTTTACTTTTATTTGTGCTCGCTGGCTTTTCTGATTGGCTGGATGGCAAACTTGCTAGAACATATGGTTGGACTAGCAAGTTTGGTGAATTTGCAGATCCTATGGCTGACAAATTTCTTATTGTAAGCACACTACTTGCTTTAGCCTTTTCAAATCAATTACCTATTTGGGTAGTTTCTATCATGTTAGTTAGAGATGGGATAATCATTGTTGGGGTAGTGTTATACCTTTCATTATTTAGTAATTATGATTTACTTCCAAATAGATGGGGAAAGCATTATACGGGCTGGACAATAGCGCTTTTTATTATTATTTTGCTCGGAGGTCTAGTGGAAGGAGTTAATAACTTGACTGTAATTAACGCTCAATTAATTTTAGAGAAGTTAGCTTTGATGGGAGTAATTATCTTTCTTATTTTAAGCATATCTAGTTATATGAAAAATCAAGGAAGTAAGATATTCAACGAGATTACTTAGGTAAAATGTCTAAACCCAGACAGCTGCATCTCGATATTACTTTGGAGAGCTCAACGGAACTCTCTGAATATATTTTGTGCGATTCAACCAGGCTTCTTTTAGTTACGATAGAGGATTTCTTACTTAATGACTCAGATGTAAATTTTCTTTTTTTATGGGGAAGAAAAGGCGTGGGAAAGTCATATTTACTTCGTGCAGTTAATAAAGAATACTTAAAAAAGAAAAAAAATACTGCATTTATCTCATTTTCTAACCCTCTTGTTAACTCACCCCAAATACTAAAAGGATTAGAAAAATATGACATAATATTTATAGAAGATTTGCACCTAATGCCCCAGAAAAAGGATTGGGAAATAGCTGTTTTTAACCTTTTTAACTTATGCTTAAATGAACGGACTAGGTTATTTTTTACTTCTTTAAAAACTGCCAAAAATTTAAATATATCCCTTCCTGATTTAAGCTCTAGATTGATAGCAATTAATTCCCTTGAGGTTCCAGAAATTACTGAAGAAGAAAAGTCTACTGCTATAAGAGAGGCTTCAGATAGAAGAGGGATGAATTTAGATAGTAAAGTTTTGCAATATATACTAAATCATACTTCTAGGAGCTTATCTGACTTACTTAAGTTAATTTCAGACTTAGATAGCTTTTCACTAGAAAAACAGAGGAAACTATCAATCCCTTTGATAAAAGAGTTATTGGCTAATGATAACACTCAAGGCAAATAGCATATATTCCCTTTGGATCATTAAATTGATTCAATTTTTGATAAAAACTTATGGAATTTTGAAAAACCTTTTTTGTTTTGATATTTGATTGCAACTTAGTTGAGTTTGAGCCCAGAAGCTGTTTTAGTATCTTTTCTTTCCAATCAAGTTCACCCTTAGGTCGATAAATTCGATAATTTTCTATTTGTGCAAGTTCTGCAGCCCTATTGATCGCTTCTTTTAAGTTGCCCAGTCTATCAACTAACCCTAGATTATGGGCAGTTTCTCCAGCCCAAACTCTGCCTTGAGCTATTTCATCTACTTGTTTCTTAGTCATTTTCCTTTCTTTTGCAACCAGTCCTATAAACCTCTCGTAACCAAACTCTATTGAAGACTGGATAATATCTGATAATCCTGGATTAATACCTTGCATAGGGTCCATCCCAGAACCAAGATCGGTTGTGGATATTCCATCAGTATGAATACCAATCTCCGCTAAACTTTTTTCAAAAGTAGGAAAAAACCCGAATATTCCTATCGAGCCAGTTATAGTATTGTGCGAAGACCAAATCTCATTGGCGCTAGCAGCAATCCAATAACCACCAGATGCTGCCACGTTAGACATGGAGGCTATGACTGGTATCCCCTTTGATTTGGCTAAAACTATTTCTTCTCTTATTACTTCAGAAGCGAAAGCACTTCCCCCTCCCGAATCTATTCTTAAGACTATGGCTTTAACCTTTTCATTTTCATGAGCTGATTTAATTAACTCAGCTGTAGAGTCTCCGCCTATAGAGCCCGGGGGTTGGATTCCATCCATTATTGCCCCTTGTGCTATGATTAAAGCTATCTCATCTTCTGAATCATTTGGGTTTTTCTCTGCAGATATAACTTGCAGATACTCAATATCTGAGATTTGAGAAAAAGTTTTTTCATCTTCAGATTTTCCTATCAACTCCTCTAGATATTTTCTTGTTTCTGTTCTGCTTAAAAGTTTATCTACCAACTTAACTTTGACCAAAGCTTTAGCAATATCTCCTTTTTCTTCTTTTATTAGAATTGGTGCATTGTCTGCAATATTTTGTATTTCAGAAGGAAGCATGTTCCTGTTGCGAGCCACAACCTCTTTCCAGGAGTCCCATAAAACACCCATCCAGGTTCTACTGGCTTCTTTAGCAGATTCTGACATATCGTCTCTTATGTAGGGTTCCATAGCAGATTTGTATTTACCTACTCTAAAGAGATTAACTGTGATCTTTAATTTATCTAAGAATGATTTGTAATAAGTCCTATATCTGGAGAATCCAGTAAGCAAAATCATTCCATCAGGATTTAAAATTATTTCGTTAGAGAAAGAAGCCAAATAATAAGAAGTATCATCATAGCTATCTCCAACACTAATAATATTTTTACCAGATTCTCTGAGTTTCTTAAGAGCCTGACCGACATCAAAAAGGACTGCTTGGCCGGTTCCGTATATGTTCTCTAATTTAAGTATAATATGCTCTATTCTTTCATCACTTTCTGCACTTTCTAGTAACTTCAGAACCTCTCTGACAAGCACTCCTTGTTGTGGAGGTCCTTGTAACAAAAGTGATAAAGGATCTCCAACTCCTTCCAGTTGTTCTACTATAGGGCCTTGAGGATTAAAGATAAGTGCCTTACCTTCTGGATCTTTGAGGTCACTAGAGATAAAAAAAGAAAAGGATATAGAAACTACAATCATCAACATAATTGTAAGAAATAAAATATTTGTTACATATATTCTTATTCTTGTGATTGCATTCCAGATCCTTGCTGATTTTGTTTGATCTTCAGTCATTTTTTAAATTATTTCCTTCACGTTTTCGGGAGGTCTTCCCAGAACGGCCTTATTCCCTTTTATAACTATAGGTCTTTCTATTAATTTGGGAAATAAAGTCATTATACTTAACAGTTTATCTTCAGGAATAGATAAATCTGATAGATTATTTTTTTTGTAATCTTCTTCATTTTTCCTCATTAATTCTCTTGGTGAAATGTTTAATTTTTCCAATATTCCTTTTAACTCTCTTTTATTAGGTGGGTCTTCCAAATAAAGCCTTATTAATGGTGTAATGTTATTATTTTTCAGTAACTCTAGTGTTTGTCTAGATTTACTACATCTAGGGTTATGGTAAATGATAAAATCTGACATATTTTTTTATACTTTTGTATTATGAAGTCTACTTTTTTTTTCTTAAGAAATACATTTCTTTTATTAGGCTTTTCCCTAATATTAAATGCATGTGAAAACTCCGATTATTATACTTTGAATGAAGGAGGCGGGAGGCTAGAGGACTTAAGAGGTAAATGGGTAGTTATAAATTATTGGGCTGATTGGTGTCCTCCGTGTTTAAAAGAAATGCCTGAATTGTCAGCATTTTATGAAGCTAACAAAGAAGAGGTTTTAGTCTTTGCCTATAATTTTGATCAATTACAAGGCGAAGAATTACAAGATCAGATTAATAATTTCAATGTTAATGTACCCAGCTTATTAACTGATCCAGGCCTTCTGTTTGGTTGGAAGAAACCGGGAAGCTTACCAGCCACATTTATTTTAGATCCAGAAGGAAATTTACTGGAATCTTTAATAGGTCCACAGACTAAAAAAAGTTTAGAGTTCTTGATACAAAAATATAAAAGATCTACTCTAAAAAAAGTTCAGGATTGACCGGTATTCCCTTTATGAATGTTTGCCAGTGAAGATGGGCTCCTGTAACTCTTCCAGTTTTACCTACTAAACCTATTGTTTTATTTTTATTAACCATTTGCCCTTTTTTTACATTCACTGAATTTAAATGAGAATAGGAGCTTATCAAACCTTTTCCATGATCTATAAAAATAACTTTACCTGCAAAATAAAATTCCCCTGTTAATATTACTTTGCCCTTAAGAGCTGCCTTAACCTTCGTCCCTTCTCTTGCTGCTATATCAAGACCTACATGTCTATTTCTAGGTTGGTTGTTTATAAATCTCTTTACTCCAAATTCACTGCTAATTACTCCCTCACAGGGTAAAACCATTTTTAAAGAAGGTTGTTTAATCAAGGAATTTACCTTAAGAGAATCTTTTATTAGTGATGATTCAGATTTAATTCTTTTAAGGGATTCTGGAGGAGGGGAAATCATTTCTTTGTTCTGTAGAAATATTTTTGACTCTCTGTACTCCTTTCTTTCTAGAGTTATTTTGTCAATTAGTTTCTTATTTAAAAAGATGTCTATTGAATTTTGGTTTTCAAATAAACTTATAGGATAGATTATTCTCCATTCATCTTTATTTTTTTGACAAAAATAAGGAACTTCTTTGTTAATTCTCACTTTGGGTTCAGTAAAAGAACTGTAGTTCAGAGGATAGTTTATAACTCCACCTGGAAAAGGTGAGTTTTTAGGAAAATCGCATTGGCTAAAACTATTCCTTATAGAAGTACAGGAAAAAAGGAAAATGATAAAAAAAGCAAATAATTTATTTCTCATCAGAGTTTCTTCTCAAGATCTTTGCTTTTAAATAGCCTTTTTTTAATCTTGCAGATATTATTTCTCCTTTTTTAACTTGTTGATCTGATTTAATTATTTCCTTTGAATTATCTTTGGTAATTATTGAATACCCTCTTCCAAGAACTGATAAAGGGCTTACGGCATCTAAAGTTGAAGTTAAGTTTGTTAAATTAGATTCAGCTGTTTTAAAAGTTTCTTGCGTTGATCTGAAAAGACGAATCAATAATTCATGGTTTTTATTTTTTTTGGCTTTAAGCTCTAGCTTATTCGAAGAACTAAAAAAAGAATTAGTTACCAACTGTAATCTTTTATTATTCTTGAAGTTTATTTGGATCATTTCTCTTACTAATCTTAGTTCTAGGTCATCTATTCTTTGCAATATTTGATTTAATTTATTTTTGGGATGAACCATCCTTTTTCTAAAGAAAGAGATTGTGTCTTTTAAATTTATCAATCTTGCATTCGTGATATCAGTAATCTGGCTTGTAAGAGTTAATAATTTACTGAGTATTTCTGTATGGCTTTGGCTAATCATTTCTGCAGCTGCTGATGGAGTTGGAGCTCTAACATCCGAAACAAAATCTGATATCGTATAGTCTGTTTCATGCCCAATAGCACTAATTATAGGAACTTTACATTTAGCTATTTCCCTTGCTAAAGATTCAGAGTTAAACGACCAGAGATCCTCCATTGAACCTCCTCCTCTAGCTAGAATAATAGTTTGGACTGTACTTAGTTCTGAAGCTCTTTTAAGAGCTTTTATAATCTGGTTTTCGGCATTTTCACCCTGAACCATTGTCGGAACCAAAGTGAGGGTAACGGTCGGAGATCTTCTTCCTAGTACATTTACTATATCTTTAAAAACTGATCCATCTTCTGATGTAACTACAGCTATGTGTTTAACAAAAGAAGGTAAGGGCTTTTTCTTTTCTATGTCAAAAAGACCCTCATTTATAAGCTTTTTCTTTAAATCTTCAAAAGCTCTTAGCAACGCACCTTGTCCTGCAAGTTCAGCGTATTCTATTATTAGCTGATATTGTCCCCTACCTTCATAGATACTTAAGCTTCCATTTACTATTAACTTATCTCCATTCTTTGGCAAAAACTGAATGAAGTCATTTTTATTTGCGAACATAGCACATCTAATTTCTGAATCTGAATCTTTTAATGAAAAATACCAATGACCCGACGAGGCAGAAAAGAAGTTAGATACTTCTCCTTCAACCCACACAAAGGGGAAATTTTTTTCCAAAAGCTTTCTTGCTTTTTTGTTTAATTCAGAAACGGAAACTATTTCTTGGGTGTTCTGAGCGAAATTTTCAACCATAATATAACTATATCAGAGAGATACTGCTGTATTTAATGGAAAATTCAAAAACTATTTACTTAGGGCTCTTAGCTCTTTTCATAGGAGCTGCATTATTAGGATCTTCAGCTATATTTGTACGGTTTAGTGAAACTTCACCTTCTCTAACAGCTTTTTATAGAGCTTTGCTGGCATTGCCTTTTTTAGCTATATGGATTATAGCTACAAATAAAAAGACACAATTACACTTCTCTCTAAATAAAAAAGATTTACTTATCCTGCTTTACGCAGGTGCTTTTTTTGGGACAGATATGGCTATTTGGAACTGGTCTATAAAATTTACTTCTGTTGCCCATGCTACCCTCATGGCAAATACTGCTCCTATATTTGTAACAATTATCAGTTATTTTTATCTTCGTAATCACATTGAATCTTCTTTTCTTAAAGCTTTATTTTTAACCTTTTCTGGGGTATGTATAGTTATATTTTTTGGAAGTGGATCAGATACTTCAAGATTACTAGGCGATTCTTTAGGGCTCATAGCTGCATTATTCTATGCCTCTTATATTCTTTGCATAAAGAGATTAACTAATACTTTTTCTCCTTCTTTGACTCTTTTTTATGCAACTCTCTTTACTGCAATTTTTTTACTTCCAGTTGGTTATATAGAAGCTGATAGTTTTTTCCCAGAGACTAGGGAAGGGTGGATAGTATTATTTTCTTATGCAGCGATAAGCCAAGCGTTAGCCCAAGGTCTAATTACCTATGGTATCTCAAAACTGTCAGCTCATTTTTCATCTTTAGTTTTATTAATACAACCAGTAGCTGCTGCAATTTATGGATGGTTAATATTATTTGAGGGAATTAATTTGTTTCAAATAGTGGGGGGAGCAATAGTGCTTTTTGGAATATACATGTCAAGTAGAGATCAGACTTAGTCCCAATCAGGTTCACGTTTTTCTAAAAAGGCATTAATGCCCTCCTTAGCATCCTCACTTTGGATGCATGCAGTTATTTGCTTTTGCAAAAACGGAAGGGCTTCATCAAAACTCATCGAATCCTGCTTATTATATGCTGATAGACCCATTTGCATTGTTGCAGGGGCTAAATTAGCTAGATCAGAGGCAAGCTTGTTAACTGTAGAGTCCAATTCCGTAGACTTAACAGATTGGTTAATTAATCCCCATTCTTCAGCTTTTTTTGCATCAATAGCCTCACCGCGCATACAGAAGTCCAATCCAGCTCTTTTAGGCATGACTCTAAATAAGCCTGCCATAACCATAAAAGGCCATATCCCTCTTTTTATCTCAGGAGCAGAAAACTTGGCTTCTTTCACAGCTACAGCGTGAGTCGAATTAGTTACAAATAATAGAGCACCTGCTAAAACAGAGCCTTGAATTTTCGCTATAACAGGTTTATTTAAATGTCTAAGGGATAGGCTTATATCTGTACGTCCTTCTAGCTCTGGAACTGCTGATTCAGGTTGTTCCTCTTTACCTGACATATTTTTTAAATCAGCACCAGCACAAAAAATATCACCTTCAGCTGCCAATACCACTACCCTAATTGATCTTTCTTGCTTAGCGTAAGCTAAGGCATAATTGATTTCATTAGACATTACTGAATTTAAAGCATTTTTCCTTTCTGGTCGATTTAAAGTTATTGTAAGAATATTCCCCTCAATATGAATTTTTGTAGCTTCAAAAATAAGTCCTTCTAGTGATAATTTTTCTTTGTTCATAATTTATCTCCTCCTGTCGTTCCTGCTAGATAATCAGGAGCATCGATTTCCTTGGCTCGTATATACTCTCCTAATGACTTAGCTTGCCCATCAAGTCTAGTTGAAGAAGAGACTCCGTTTTGTAATATGTCATGAATGTAAAAATTTAAGGAGAGCATGTTTGGAAGTTCATGTCTCTCTATTTCATATTGAGCTACATCCGGCAGAAGCTCTTTAAGTTTATTTACTGTTAGGAAATCATATAAAAAAGCATAAGATTCAGGTGTTTTTGCCCACACGCCTAAATTAGCACACCCTCCTTTGTCTCCTGATCTGGTACCAAATAAACGACCAAAGATAATTTTTTTAACATTCTTGATTTCTGGTAGTTTATTTTGGAAAGGCTCTTTTTGATAATAAATTTCTTCTAAGTCCATTTGGCTGGTAGGGATAACATTTATAGTTTCTCCTTCAAAATGCACTTTTTCAGTGATGTGTTTGCTATCAATAAGAGCAGGCCAATACTCAATATAATGACCGCTTGGAACCGAACCAGCTCTTCCTGTCCAGCCAGGAAGATTTGCTAGTCCTAGTTCAATTATTTTAGCGCTGAAAAGTCTACCTACTAGATCTGGGTTTTGGGACATAACACTGATTCTAAGGGAAGCTTGAGCTTGTTCATTGGACTCAGGATTTTCTTTATCAGTTCTATGAAGTTGAATATCAACCTTATCAAACTGTTCTTTTCCACCCACATTTTCAAATATTGAATCGGTAACCAATTTAGCTTTCTCTTCTATATCCAACCCGGTTAATAGAATTTCAGTTCCATTTCTAAAACCTCCCGCCAAGTTTATGCAGACCTTGTGAGTCTTTGGTGCACTACTTCCTCTGCAACCTGTTATGTGAACTCTATTTTCAGCCTCTTGAGTTATTTTTAATGTGTCAAAGTGGGAAACAACATCTGGGTTCATGTAAGCCGGACTTCCTATTTCATAGAGTAATTGAGCTGTTACTGTTCCTACTGATACCAGTCCACCAGTACCAGGGTGTTTAGTTATGGTGAAACTACCGTCTTTAAATATCTCAGCTATCGGGTAACCAATATTTGAGAAAGAGGGAACTTCTTGGAAAAAAGAATAATTTCCTCCAGTAGCTTGGGCACCACATTCTATTATATGCCCAGCCGCTAATGCTCCTGCAAGGGCATCGTAGTTATCCCTTGACCAATTGAATTTCCATGCTGCAGGTCCTATGACAACTGCCGCATCTGTAACTCTGGGACACACGACCACATCAGCGCCTTTATCCAGGGCTTCTTTTATCCCCCATGCTCCAAAATAAACATTTGCCGTAACCGGTTTTTTTCCATACTCCTGTAAAGGAATATCTTTCTCTATATTCTTTAGTAATTCACCTTCTTTATTTAACTCATCTAGCCTTGGAACCAAATCATCTCCGTCTATATAGGCAACTTTAAGATTTAATCCCAATTCTTGAACTATTTCTTCAACTTTTCCTGCCATTGAAATTGGATTAAGTCCCCCTGCATTAGTTACAATTTTGATGTTTCTTTCTTGACAAGCCAAAGCTACATCTTTGAATTGCTTTAAGAAAGTTCCCACATATCCGTGATCTTCTCCACGTTGTATTCTCTGGTTGTAAAGGATTGCCATGGTTAGTTCAGCAAGGTAATCTCCTGTGAGAACATCAACCGGACCTCCTTCAACCATGTCCTTAGCTGCAGAAAGTCTATCTCCATAAAAACCGCTGCAATTGCCTATCAAAATTTTATCTTCCGCTACACTCATTTACTTATCTCCAAAACACTCTTAAGGCTTAACTGTTTCAAGGCCTAAAAATATAACTTCACTTATCTCATGATATATTTCTTCTGGGCTTTTAACCAAACTGGATTTGAAGTTATTAGCATAGATTTCTCTCCCTAGTCCTGAGAGGATCATGGCGAAAGCTGATATATCAATGGGCTTAATAAGTTTTTTTTGCACTGATCTTTCAAGTAATTTCTTTGTCATGGAAACAACATAATTTTCATGCGAATCTACCAAAACTCTGGCCCCTTTCAGCTCACCAAAATCTCTTGTAAAAGCTAGACATGCAGGATCCATGGCTTTACCTGTCTCATTCACATAGACCTTAAGCTGGTCTAGAGGGGAGTCTATATTTTTGATGGCTTTTTTTGCCTCACCGCCTATCCTAAAAAGTATTCGATCCACAGCAATTAATACCAATTGACCCTTACTAGGAGCTAGTTCATACAAAGTCCTGAGGGATACTTTTAAGCGAGATGCAATTTCTGCCATAGTTAAATCTGGTAAGCCTTTTTGTATTAACTTTTCAAGTTGTGCCAGCGCTTCTACTTTCCTTTCCGAAAGGGAACTTTCTTTTTTTCTGGAAAGTAAAGGTTTAGGAGGCTTAGGGTCATCAGTTTCTCCTAAAAAATTAGTATCCTTGAGGTTTGCTTTCACTGTTACCTACTTAGAGTCAACTACCATTAGCAGAGCGCCATTCTCAAGTTGGTCATCTTTTTTTATGTATATTTCAATGACCCTTCCATCTGCAGGAGCGTTTACCTGGTGTTCCATTTTCATAGCTTCAAGAATAACCACTGCTTCTCCTTTGGAAATAGAGTCCCCCACTTTAACTTTAAGTTCAACAACTTTACCTGGCATTGGAGCTGTTAAGCCACCAGAAATCTCTTCAGTCCCAGGCAACACAAAGCGTGGTAGCTTATGAAGAGAAACATTTCCCCAGGGCATTTTTACAACTACTAAATCATTGTCTTTAGTAACTTTAGAAGTTAAACGATGTCCATCAATCTCAACATTAATACTTTCAGGATCCCAATTAAACACTCTAGCAACTGATTGCTCATTTAAATCAAATTTTCCATCTCTTCTGGACCTGTAAGTGATAGGTATTTCATTTCCATCATATTGAAAAGAGACCCTTTGCCTTGGCAATCTAGAATTTCTCCAGCCGGAAGGAAGTTGACCTAGAATCTCAGCATCGTTTCGATTTTTCCCTTGTATCCAAAGAGCAGCTATAGAAGCTGCTAGTTGAATTTCTGAAGCTGATAAAACTATCGAAAGGTCTGGTTTGATTTTTTCAATAAAGTCGGTTGTGGTTAGGCCTTTTAGAAAAGCTTCAGAACGAAGAATAGCTACTAAAAAGTCCCTGTTCGTAACAACTCCGCCTATGTGTAATGATTCCAAAGCCTGTGAGAGTTTGTTGGCTGCATCTACTCTGGACTCTCCAAAGGTGATCACCTTAGCCATCATTGGGTCAAAATCAGTTCCTATCACTGAACCTTGATCTACCCCAGAATCCCAACGTGCATCTACTGAAAGGTCAGGTGCAAATGCAACAAGTGACCCTGTAGCTGGAAGAAAGTTGCTAGTAGGATCTTCAGCGTAAAGTCTTGCTTCAATAGCAGAGCCATACCAGGTTACATCTTCTTGGTAATATCCAAGATCCTCACCTCTAGCGATTCTTAGTTGTTCATGCACCAAATCTATACCTGTGGTAGCTTCTGTTACTGGATGTTCAACTTGGAGTCTTGTATTTACTTCAAGAAACCAAAATTCTCCAGTTTTATCATCCACTAAGAATTCTACAGTTCCAGCAGATTCATACTTTAATTTCTTTGCTATTTTAAGAGCTGCAGTTCCCATTGCTTCTCTCATTTCAGGATTAACTCTAGGGGAAGGAGATTCTTCAATTATCTTTTGATGGCGCCTTTGGATGGAACACTCTCTTTCTCCTAAATGGACAATATTTCCTTGAGAATCACCAAGGATTTGAATTTCTATGTGCCTGGAAACTGGTATATACCTCTCTATAAAGATCCTGTCATCTCCAAAACTACTTTTGGCCTCTCTTCGGGCTGATTTTATTGATTCTTTCAGCTCCTTATTAGACTTAACTATTCTCATTCCCTTACCGCCGCCGCCTGCAGAAGCTTTGATCAACAAAGGATAACCTAAATCTTTTGCTTTTTTTGGATCTAAGGTCATGGGTAGGGTAGGGACTCCAGTTTTTTCAGCCAGTTCTTTAGCCTTTAATTTATCGCCCATTAAAGAGATTACTCGACCTGAAGGTCCTATCCAAATTAATCCAGCTTTGACAACATCTTTTGCGAATTTAGCATTTTCGGATAAAAATCCGTAACCTGGATGAATGGCTTGAGATCCTGAACGCAAAGCTGCTTGGATAATTTCTTTTGAATTAAGGTACGAATCCGAAAGTTTAATTGCTTCATCTGCCATTTGGACAAAAGGCGCATCACTATCTACTTCCACATACACAACAACACAACTTATACCCATTTCACGGGCACTTCTGATGATACGACAGGCTATTTCACCTCGGTTTGCGATGAGTAATTTATGATAATTCATAATCTGTACACTCCATAGCCTTGTGTGCCTTCGATTTCTTTACCGTTTACCACAGAAAGACATATTCCTACTACCATCCTAGTATCTCTTGGATCAATGATGCCATCGTCACTAATGGCACCTGTGGCACGCAATGCCAAGGAACCTTCTTCCTGCATTGCTTCAGCCATAGCCACTATTTC
Organism: uncultured Gammaproteobacteria bacterium; assembly: GCA_964635015.1. Classification (GTDB taxonomy): domain Bacteria; phylum Pseudomonadota; class Gammaproteobacteria; order Magnimaribacterales; family Magnimaribacteraceae; genus CAJWPI01. The sequence continues at coordinate 25,558 of CAZWMS010000012.1, forward strand.
AGCATCTTCTTTCTCATTAAATATTTCCCCTTTTCTTTTAGCTTGTCCTCTCCTAACTATAGACATGACTCCTGCTATTTGCTTGGGTCCCATTACTGCTATTTTTGCTGAAGGCCAAAGGAAGGTGAATCTATTGTTATAAGCTCTACCCGACATTGCGTAAGTACCAGCTCCTATGGAAGCTCCTACGATTACTGTTATGTGAGGGACATTTGAATTTGAAACTGAGTTTAAAAATTGAGCACCTTTCTTTATTTGCCCATCCCTCTCATAGTCTTTACCTACTATGAAGCCGGTAACGTTTTGAAGAAAGAGTATGGGTATGTCTATCTGGTTACAAAGTTGTACAAAATGGGCTCCTTTTTGTGCAGAATCAGGATAAATAATTCCTCCATTATTCCCAATGATACCTGTTTGGTAGCCATGAATAGAGGCAAACCCACAGACTATATTGGGTCCAAATAAAGGTTTGAATTCTTCAAAACGAGAGCCATCAGTAATCCTGGTTATAACTTCTCTAATGTCAAAGGGTCTTTTTAAATCAGGATCTACGAGCCCTAGAAGATCTTCGCAATTATTTATTGGTTCTTCAACAAGAATGGAAGGTTTATTGCCTCTTTTTCTCCAGTTTAAGTGTGAAACTACTTCTCTTCCAATTCGGATGGCATCCATTTCATCTTCGGCAAGATAGTCTGCAAGTCCTGAAGTTTCTGCATGCATTTGAGCTCCACCTAAAGTTTCATCATCAGATTCTTCCCCAGTAGCCATTTTTACCAAAGGAGGTCCTCCTAGAAAAACTTTAGATTGTTTTTTAATAAAAATATTGTAATCAGACATTCCAGGTTGATAGGCTCCACCTGCTGTAGAAGAACCAAAAACTATAGATATAGTCGGGATACGTAATTTAGATAATTCTGTTATTTCATAAAATGTCCTACCAGATTCAGCAAAGTGACTTCCTCCCATTGGAGCAGCATTTCCCTTTCTGCCTTTTCCTCCCATCCTCAGATCGCCTCCTGCAGATTCTACAAACTGAATGTAAGGCAAACGATTATCTCTAGCTATTTCCATGGCTCTTGTCCATTTTTTCCCTGAGTAAGCATGCATAGCTCCAGCTAAAACTGTTGGGTCGTTTGCAAAAATAATACACTCTGTACCGGCTACTATTCCTATACCCGCTACCGCTCCTCCACCGACTGGATAAGCAGAATCGTATGCAGCTAAAGCACTGATTTCTAAGAAAGGAGTATCGGGATCAATAAAATTAGCAATTCTATCTCTAACAGCCATTTTACCTCTAGCAGCAAGCCTCTCGTGGTGGTGCATTCCTCCACCTAGTTCCACATAGTCGAGAAGTTCTTCTATCTTCTCTAATTTACTTAACATTTCAGATTTATTCTCTGCAAAAGTTTTACTGGAAGTGTCTAACTTGCTTTTTATTTGAGGTGCTAGTAAAGGATTAGTCATAATAAATTAAAATTTTTGTGTTAAAAAAGTTTTCCAATATACGATGGTAATATTTTTCTAATAATATTACCACTTGAAAAAATATTAATTTGTAGTTTTATTAACACACTATAGGAGTTTAAAAATGCAACAAATAACGACAGACGTTAAATCAGAAGCTAAATTGATAAATAGATTGTTAGAAAAATTGACTGTGGATGATTGGAATAGACACACAACTTTTAAAGATTGGACTCCAGCTGAAGTAGTAGCTCACTTGTATTATTTTGATTTAATGGCTATTTATTCCTATAAGGACAAAGATAAATTTAAATCAGAAGCTGAGTTTCTTGGCACTACCAGCAGTCTTTCCACTTCCTATGCAAGAGCGGTAGCGGTTAAAGATCGACTTGGAACTAAGAATTCAGAGGATTTAAGATCCCATTGGTTTAAAGCAAATCAGGAAATGTGCGAAATTTTTAGCACAGCTGATCCTAGAGAGAGGATGATGTGGTTTGGACCGGACATGGGAGCTCGAATGTTTATTACAGCCAGATTTATGGAGATGTGGTCTCATGCTCAAGAACTTTACGATCTCATGAATACACCAAGAGAATACTCTGATCGAATAAAACATGTTGCCACCATCGGAGTAAAAACTTTTGGTTGGACTTATGTAAATAGAAGTCTAGAAGTACCTAAAGATATTCCTTATGTAGAAATAAAAGCGCCATCTGGAGAAATTTGGGATTGGAATGAACCAAATGACACCAATTTTGTGAAGGGTAAGGCATCTGATTTTTGTCATGTAGTAACTCAAGGGAGGAATGTAAAAGAAACTGGATTAAATGTAGTTGGAGATACTGCGAATCATTGGATGAGTATAGCTCAATGTTTTGCTGGAGGGGCTGAAGATCCCCCTTCTGTAGGGTTAAGAACTAGGTAATTTATACAAGAAAAAAATTTTATTTTTTGTAAAATTGAATTATTAACATTTTTCAACGGATCTATTTTTATTTTTTAATTAATATAATAGGATATAGTTCCGTTTAAATTAGCTTAAGACATAAAGTATTTCCTTATTACTTTTAATGTTTGAGTTCTTAGTTAATGGGGCGCGTAACTCAATTGGTAGAGTGCCACCCTTACAAGGTGGAAGTTACAGGTTCAAGTCCTGTCGTGCCCACCACTCTATATCTTTTTTAAATCAACACTTTCAGGTTATCACTGTTTTTTAGCTAGATAAAAAAGATCTATAAATATGCTATAAAAAAGGTACCACAAAGGTACCAAATAAAATCTGATATAGTTAAGTTATGAAAACAACTTCCTTAACCCTATCCATCCTGCTGCTGTTTGCTGGTGGTAAAATAATTATAAATATGAAGTATTAATTAAGGATGAAAAGATTTATAAAACCATTTCTATTAATTAGTATTTTAAATCTTTTTTTCTTTAATTTGTTATCTTCTGATTTCGATGATTGGCAGTTTTATGGAAAAGGACCAGGAGGAGGGCACTATTCTAAAGCCGAAGACATCACTCCAGAAAATGTACATCTTTTAGAGCAAGCATGGGTTTATAGATCGGGTGATTTTCATGAAGGGGGAAGCTGGCATGATGGTTTAGGTTCTTCTTTACAAACTTCTTTTCAAGTAACTCCGTTAGTTGTTGATGATAGTCTAATTTTTTGCACGCCCTACAATAGGGTAATATCGCTAGATGCAGAAACTGGGGAGGAAGAATGGTCTTTTGATCCTAAATTAATAATGGAAGGCAAGGCAGCTCTGCATTGCAGAGGTGTTAGTAGTTGGAAAGATTCAAAAAAAAGAGATACAGAACCTTGTTACCACAAAATCATAACTGCCACCATGGATGCAGAATTAATAACTATTGACGGGAAAACAGGAAAAATTTGTGAAGGTTTTGGTGTAAATGGCAAGGTTGATTTAAGGAAAGGTTTAGGATCACATGATCCTTCTCACTATTGGAGTACTTCACCACCCGCTATTATCAATGACAAAATTATTCTTGGCGGTTCAGTAATAGATAATATTAAGATCACAGTGCCTGGTGGGGTTGTTAGAGCATACGATATTAGAACTGGAGAATTAGTTTGGTATTGGGATCCAATTCCTCCTAATCAAGAACCAATAATTGATGAAGTTGGTACTCAACTTTATCAAAGAGGAACTACGAATGTTTGGTCAATTATTTCAGTCGATGAAGAATTAGGATTAATTTATTTACCAACAGGTAATACTTCGCCTGATTATTATGGCGGCTTAAGAAATGGACTAGATTATTATTCAAGTTCCGTAATTGCTTTAAATGAAAAAGATGGAAGTGTTGTCTGGAATTTCCAGACTGTACATCATGATGTTTGGGATTATGATTTACCTTCGCAACCAACCTTCTATGATTATCAAATAAATGGCCAGACTACTAAAGCTCTTGTACAAACTACCAAAACAGGTCTTGTTTTTTTATTGAATAGAAAAACAGGGAAACCTATTTTTAATATTGAAGAAAAACCTGTTCCACAAAATCCAGTTAAAGGTGAATATCTATCTCCTACCCAGCCATTTCCTACGATCCCGAAACCATTAACTCCTTCTTTTTTTGATGTTGAAGATGCTTGGGGGATGGCTTATTTTGATAAAAGATATTGTAAATTACAAGCAAAGAAATTTAGATCTGAAGGGCTTTATACACCACCATCATTACAAGGAAGTATTCATTATCCAAGTGCTATTGGCGGTAATAATTGGGGAGGCCCAGCTGTTGATCAAAAAAGGAATATTATGGTTGTTAATGTTATGAATATGGCTAGTGTCATTGTCATGATACCAAGAGAAGATTGTGATAAAGCAGTTGAAGATTTAGCTAAGGATAAGGTTTTATCTAATTTTACAGCTATTGAACCTCTTGGAGGAACCCCATATTGCAATTTAAGATCTATGGGGTTTTATTCGCCATTAGGAGTCCCTTGTACTGCACCGCCTTGGGGTAGTCTTGTTGCAGTAGATTTAAATAGTGGAGAGCATTTATGGAATGTACCTCTAGGAACTTCAAAAGATCTTGCTCCTTTTCCCTTTTGGTGGATAAAAGGTGCACCGAATCTTGGAGGTCCTACTGTAACCGCAACTGGAGTTACTTTTATAGCAGCTACAACAGATTTTTATTTAAGAGCATTTAATACAGAAACGGGGGAAGAATTAAAAAGATTTAGACTTCCTACTGGTGGCCATGCCACTCCAATGACTTATAAAATTCAAAATGGTAAACAATATGTCGTGATTGCGGCTGGTGGTCATTGGGCTTTTGGTTCACCCCCTTCAGATCATTTAATAGCTTATTCTTTACCAAAATAATTAAATGAGGGTTTATGGGTAATATTCTAATGCTCATATTTTTTTACTCAATCAAGGTTGTAAAGCAGTATGCTAGGTTCTTTAGACTGGGAGAAAACTTATGAAAAAATTAATACTGATAGCTAGTCTATTAATGGCTAGTGGTATTTGGGCTAATGAAGATGTTGTAGCAATTAAGGGACTTTATAAAAGTTGGCACGAGGCTGTTGAAGCAAGCAATGTAGATGGTTATATAAATTCTTTGGATGAAAATATAACTTTAATTCCTCCTGATGGACCAATAATATCAGGTAGTAATAATTATAGGGTTTTTCTTGGCCCAGTATTCGATTCTGCTACATATAAAATTAAAGATAATGATTATGACATAGAAATCATTGGCGACATCGCAATAGTAAGAAGTAGGAAAACAGTATATTTAACGTTTAAAGATAACGCTAATTCAGTAGCCTCTGAAGGTGCGCTCCAAAAAAATATTACTACAAGTGATTATCTTGATGTGCTAAAGCGTCAGAAAGATGGTTCATGGAAATGTTTAGTTCATTCTTGGCAAGATGTTGACATTAGTAAAGAATGAAAAATGGTCCGGTAGCTCAGCTGGATAGAGCTAAGAGGAGAAAACTCTTAATCTTTTGGTCGCAAAGTTACTTTCTCCTAAACTATAGATATGAAAAGAATCTCCTTAGTCCTATCATCTTTGCTAATCCTGTTTGCTGGTGGTGTTTATGCAGAGAAATTAATTTGTGATTATCCTGAAAATAAAAAAAAGAAAGTATGGTATTCAGTTACCTTATAAGTAAATAGGAAAAGAGATTATTATCAAAATTTTGAATATTTCTTTCAATAAAACCATTTTTTTCCCTTTTAAATTTTTTTCTAATCTTGTATGTAATTGCAATCTTTATCTATAATCATAACAAGTTAAGTTAAAAGCGAATAGATGCAGAGAAAAATGTAGCAATGACTAGTATTGATAACAAATATATCAAAGGACCCAAGGTAAATCCTCAAGCTAAAAAGGATTCACTTGAAGCCAAACAACCTTACATAGATAACGGGACTTCTAGAGTTTCAGCTGAAAGATATTACAGTAAAGAATTTATGGAAAAAGAGTGGGAAGATCTTTGGTCAAAAGCATGGTTAATTGCTGGACCTACATCTGATCTCACTGACATTGGCGATTATTTTATTTTCGAGATTGGTAGAGAATCTTTCATAATAACTAAAAGTGAGAATGAACAAATCAAAGCTTTTTATAATGTATGTAGTCATCGAGGGAATAAACTCATTTTGAATGAAAGAGGGAACTTATCTGCCTTTACCTGTTCCTTCCATTCTTGGAAATATAATTTAGATGGGAAGTTAATAAAGATAACTGATGAGGAGTCTTTTCGAGAAGGAGTAATATGCGAAAATGCAGATTTATCAGAAGTACTTTGTGAATCCTATGCTGGATTAATTTTTATAAACATGGACTCTGGAGCCTGTCCACTTAAAGAAAGAATAGGTTTACCGAAGGGGTATCTTGAGTCCTACTCTATAGATGAGATGAAAGTAGCACGTCATGTACAAAGTGAATGGGAAGCAAATTGGAAAACAGGCGTAGATGCCTTTTATGAAGTTTATCATCTACATGCTGTTCATCCAGAAACAAGAACTGTAATGGACGATGTAGAAACACAATATGATCTATACCCTAATGGAGCTAGTAGAATGATTGTTCCTTTAGGACGTAAGAGCCCCAGAGTAAATGATCAAAAGACTGTAGATATTGGTTTGGAAGCAATGCTAACCAGTGCTGGAATAGAGAATAAAAATTTCCCTGAAGACGCTAAATTAGTTAGAGATACTTTACAAAAACATAAGAGAAATTTAGCCCATGAATTAGGGTTTGATTACAGTAAACTAACAGATGGTCAACTTACCGATAGTTGGGCTACTGGTTTATTCCCTAATGTTCAATTAGGACTACATCCTGAAGGTATTTTCCTAATGCGATTCCTTCCCCATCCTCATGATCCAGAAAGATTTTTCTACGACACTATGACACTATGTAGAAGTTCTGATAATCCAGCTTATAGAGTGCCTGATTGGATGGGATTACCAGAAGATTTAGACCTTAGTAATTTGTCTAGACCCATGACTGAACACTTCGCACCTAATGAACCTGCAAATCTAGGTTTGGTTCTTGATCAAGACTCACAATTATTGCCTAAGATACAAAAAGGTATAAAGTCCAAGGGATTTAAAGGTCCCTTGTGGTCGGAACAGGAACAAAGACTAAGACATTTTCATTGCGAACTGGATCTATATTTAAAACAGTCTAAATAATTAAAATTTAAGAAGAATCTAAAATCTGCAAGATTAGAAGAAATTTTGACCAACCTTAAACTCTTTAGTTGGGAAATTTAGTTTGACAGAAAATTAGGTAGATAGCCTTCAGAATCAACTAAAAAGAAGGGCATTGGATATGATGCTTTTTTTTAAATAGTCAGTTGTATTACCTTTTAAAATCAATAAAGATAGGAGAAGACCAAGCTAACCCAGGGCTAGCTGACAAACAGTCATCTTGTAAAGATTGTTCCCTGTCATCGCCCAGACAAAGATCAACTTTTTGACAATTCCCTGATTTATCATATTCACATTTCATTTGATTACCATTGATAGTAAGTTCTGGTTCTTGAAAAACTTTTACGTAATACACTACATCTCTTTCAAGTTTAGTAAATTCGGGATCACTAAAGGTTAATTCACATCCATCTGGATTAGGTGAACAATCTACATTTAGCCAATTGTCTTCTATTAAATCGCCCATGATTTCTGAAGAATGTATTTGAGGGAATATTCTCACTATTTGAATTTTTTCGATTAAATTGCGTTGATTATCTGGGTTATAACATTCACCTTTACATAGTCTTTCTATTTCTTCAGAGCCTAAAGATAAAAAAGAATAGTCAGGACAGCCGGGAAGTTGTTTTAACGACCCAGTGGCTTTTACTCTGAAGATTGGTTCTTCAGACATTTCTACCTCTGAACCCATCGGTAAAGAATTTGCTGTGTTGGGAGGATTCATTAAGGTGAAGGAAAGAAGTATTCTTTTACCACTGGTACCATAAACTCTACGCTCCTTGAAAGCTTTCCAAATATCTTGACGGCTTCTACTTTCAGCATGTACCGCAACTAACCCTCCTGTATAAAAGAAACTAGACGCACGCTCCAATTCTAACCTATTGAATGCGCTCAGCTCATTCAGCTTGACAGGAAATGCCTTTGGCAATTTTGCTCCAGGTGATCCAGTAAAAAGATTCCTAAAAAGAGAACTCTTAAAACCCCACCAATCAGACATATTACCTCTACTAAATTCTTTGTAACCGGTACCTGGTCTCGCAGAATGGTTATCACTTGAAGCTATTAACCCAAAACGAAACCTTAGGGGGGTTTCTCCTGAAGTGTTCGATAAAGCCAAAGCGTATTGCGCAGATCCGGCTGGTCTATAATTAAACGCCGGAAGGTAACAGTCAGTGCATTGCCCTGCATCTAGCCATTCTTCGTTACTAACTCCTGAAACAGATTTGAACCCAGCAACACTTTCACTTTCAACATAATATTTTCTAGCAAGTGAAGCTCTTTCTGAACATTCTGATCTATCAATTCCTGTATCTAAACACCTTTCAAATATAATCTCTCCAGCATGCCAACAAGAAGGTGTATAACCTTCAGAGGGTGTAGGACAAGTGTATTTACCACTCTCATCTTTTTTAACTGCACGCCAATTTCGGTACTCTTCTGAATTGCCATGTCCTGAGAAAACTTCCATAAGAATCTGACGTTTTGGATCATGCATTCCTTTTTCTAGCTGTAGGGCTAAATCCTCTCCTGGAGGAGTATAAATTCCCCAAGTAGTACCATGAGGAATGACTATGGAATCAAGTTGAGTCTCCTCAAGCTGTGAAAACAATTCTCTTGGATTCTTAGCTACCGCTAAACATGGCTTTAAGCCTGCATTAGCTTTCTCTTCTAAAAGGAAATTGCAGTTGGGAATGTCATTCAGATTTTCCATGCTTTGATAAAAGTCAAAATATCTTTGTCTATTAGGAAAATCTAACAAGGGGGTTAGATAACGGAGCTTCCAAGGTAAAGTACGAAAATTAGCAGTATAATCGGACCCAATTGGCATAATAGGTAATTCTTCCTCTTCAATTCCTTGAAAGATAACGTTTTTGTGCCCGAAGTGTTCTTCTGGTGAGTTACCTAGCTGGGTCCATTCGAAACCCATAAAAGCTACTAAGTTTGGATTTTCTTTCAATGAAACTGCATTACATTGTCTAATACTTTCTTTTGATTTTATCCACTGATTTGGGCTTAAGCTCTCAGCGTGATCAGTTAAAGCAAAAAAATCTAAGTTAGAACAATATCTAGCAAAATTACAAGCATCTGCTGGGGGGTGAGTTCCATCACCCTGTACTATAGGCAAAGACATGCGAAATGCATCAGTTGAGAAAGTAGTATGCACATGGGTATCACCAAAAAGTATTAAACCGTTTTTGTTTGGTGTATTAACATGTGACGATAAGGTATCACTAGCTATGTCACCAACTATTTCTTTTGGAATAGGATTGTTAATGATCTTCCCAACAGGTTCTGTGGAGCCAAAAGGATTAAGGTATAAAAAGCCATAGATAAGAAAGAAAAGAGAGATGAAGATGGAAAAAGCAAATACTAAGCTTTTGATTAGTCTATTTTTCATTATCAAGCACAAATACAGGTAAAGAAAGGGTGTCTGACCAAGCTGTAAATGCTACTTTGACAGGGGCACCTACTACTACAATTTCAGGAGAACAATCGACAATGTTACTCATCATTCGAGGCCCTTCTTCGAGGTCTATAAGCGCAACAACATAAGGCGCTTCATAGCCCTCTGTAAGGGCTCTTCTAACGATGGTAAAGCTCGCAACATTCCCTCTGCCACTTGCATTTATCCATACCATATCTCGTTCTGAACACATAGCACAAAGAACACGAGGATAAAATTGCACAGCATGACAATTTAAGCATCTCTGTAGTTTAAGTAACCCCTGATTACATCCATCGAAAAACTCGCTGGATAATCCATTAACTTGAGGTTGTATGCGTTTCATTTCACCTTGCGTCTCTTCCTAGTATTAAAGTGGTATGGCTAGACATAATGCCGCCCTGTGCATGCAAAAGACCTACATCTGCATTAATGATTTGTCGCTCGCCTGCAGAGTGACGCAATTGCCAAATAGATTCGGTAAGAGCAAACATAGATCCAGGATTGCCTGGGTGACAGTGAGATAAAAGACCGCCGTGGGTGTTCACTGGAAGAGTACCATTAGGACCTATGCCTACAGAGCTAATGAATGGACCTCCTTCGCCCTTATCACAAAAGCCTAAGTCTTCAAGTTCCACTAAAACTGTTGGAGTAAAGCAATCATAAAGTTGTGCAAAATTCATATCCTTAGGTTTTAAGCCAGCCATAGCATAAGCTTGCTCACCAGATTCTTTTGCAGCAGAGGTAGTAAGATTTCGAGCTTGACTAATATGCTCATGGCTATGTCCTTCACCAACGCCCAGTAGGTAAACAGGCGGATGGGGAAAGTCTAAGGCTCGTTTTGAAGAAGTCATGACAATAGCAGCACCGCCATCAGAAACTAAGGAACAGTCAAGTAAATGCAAAGGGTCGGCTATCATCCTAGATGTAAGAACATCTTCTACTGTTATTAGCTCTTGCATTTGTGCTGTTTTATTTCGAACTGCATGAGATCGACAGGCCACTGCAATTTCAGCAAAGTGTTCTGGAAGGGTACCGTATTTTGCCATATGAGCTTGCGCAATAAGCGCATAATAGGCGGGTACAGTTGGACCATACGGTTGTTCAAATTGAGGATGTCCTGTAGCAGATTGTGCAAGTAAACTCTGTTCTCTAGTAAGTCCACTGCGCAGACTGTCAGCCATGGCAATAACAATTATATCAGCCATTCCGGTGACTATAGCTGAGGCAGCATGATGTAAAATTGAAAATGTTGTACCACCTCCGGCACCAGCAGCAATACAATAACGAGGGAATATTTGTAGGTATTCAGCCATTGCTTCAGCGTGATAGAGCATTGGTTTAGACATGCTATTACAAGTAATCAAACCATCAACTTGATCCTTATTAATTCCTGCATCAGCTAGTGCTAATAAAATAGCATCTGCACATAATTCATTAGCATCCAGATCAGGTACGATACCAACACGAGAATCTGCTGCACCCACTATAGCGACCTCACCGCGCAAAGAACTCATACTACAAACGATCCTTCTTAGGTGTGTTATTCCTTATTATTAAATAATACTGTTGCTTGTCCTGGGGCAACTATCTCTCCTAATTCATTTTTGATAAAGACTTCCACTTTAGCCTCCTTCTTATCTGTATCTAAAGCGATCACACTTCCACTACTCTTTAGTGTTTCACCAATGTATGCTGCTATTCGATTTGAAAACTCCATTGACGTCAATCTTCCATCTTCACCTAACCAATCTTCAATACATTGATGTAACCAATCTCCTATCATGGGTCCAGCTATTACAAGTCCTGGATAGCCCTCGACTTTTGTAGAGTAAGGCTCATCAAAATGAATTCGATGCGCATTCCACAGTATTGCGTTATAGAGGAACAACTGAACATTATCAGGTTTAAATTCTCTCTGAGGGAGCTTTTCACCAAGTTGAACGGGCAACATTTCAGAATTTTTTTGTAAAGTCAATCTGTTACCTCAATATGGTTGTTTTCTTTTCTTGAATAACAAGCTTACCTTCGTCATTAACAATTTCCATATCTATTTCATAGAAAATCAATGGTCCTGAGCGTCCTTTTTTTTCATAGATATCCGTTAATGTGCGTGTTGCGGTTAACCAATCTCCAGGGTAGATGTCACGAACATAATTTATATGTGAGCCACCAGCCATTGCTCTTTCAAGTGGAAACTTAGGTAGCAATTTATCAGGAGAAAGCCCATCAAAAGTTAGTCCATCTAAACCTACAACTTCCCAAAACAAGACAATATGAAATAAAGGTGGTGCTTGGTCACCATCTATATATTTACGCTGACGACTACCTACTGCTACTGCATATTTACGTATATCGCGTCGAGTTACAAGTTCACTGTAGGGCTTAGTCTTGCGCCCTATATAAGATAACAATTTATCATTCAGAAGCTCTTTCATATTTTCCTATCTTCATTTTTCCAGTATTTTTCACGTAATGTCCGTTTTAAGATTTTACCCGTAGGAGCTTTTGGTAGACTATCAACGAAATCTACTGATTTGGGCTTTTGGTAGGAAGCAAGATTTTCGCTGGCTGTATCTATTATTTCTTTAGCAGTTGCTTTCTTTCCAGGTTTTAGTACAACCACAGCTTTAACAGCTTCTCCCCATTGTGTATCCGGTACCCCAAATACCGCTGATTCAAGAACAGCAGGATGTTGATGAATAGCGGCTTCTACCTGAGTGCTATAGATGTTTTCACCACCCGAAATAATCATATCTTTGGCTCGGTCTACAATGAAAATATAGCCTTCTTCATCCCAGGTTGCAATGTCTCCTGTCCATAGCCAACCATCGAGAAGAGTTTTATCTGTAATATCTGGTCGCCGCCAATAGCCAACCATATTAGCTTCCGACTTTACAATAATTTCCCCAGGGGTGGCCCCGTCTTTAGGAATTAAAGTACCTTCAGGATCAACTAGTTTTATTGAAGTTACAAATCCTTCTCTGCCACAAGAAGCTAACCGTTCAGGATGGTCTCCTTCAAGTGCACGAATATGATCTTCTTGAGATAAAAAGCTCATGGTCATGCCTTCTGTTTGCCCATAACCCTGAATAATTGTGCAGGGAAATGCTTTAAGTGCAGCTTTAACCACACTATGGGGCATTGGACCTCCTCCATACTGAATATTACGCAAACTACTTAAATCAAAGTCGCTAAAACCCTCTTCAGCCATCATCCAATTTAGCATTGTTGTGATACCCAAAAATGCTGAAACACGTTCTTTTTGAATAACTTCCAGAGCAAGTCGAGCTTCAAAGTTGATAAGGACTAGGGGACAGCCATGTGCCATGTAGTTTATAGCCAAAGCAATTGGAATATGAAACATTTGACCAGTGAGCATATAAATGTCAGTTGGGACAATACGTTCAGCAACGGTCTGATTGAGCATTCCTGCATAAATAGATTTATGAGTATGCAAAGCACCTTTAGATTCACCAGTCGTGCCCCCAGTATAAAGAATCATTACTGGATCATCATTGCCTATTGTGGATGATATCGCTGGTTCAGAGTTCTCTCCACTTTCAAGAACTTCCTCATAACTCCCATTGCTTTCAGGACCGTAACCCAGTCTGTGGACATCCAATGTTTCAAAATCTAACTGTTCAACCATATCTTTATATTCATTAGCGTAAATCAGAATACGCGGTTCACCATCATGAAGGATACGGGATAACTCAGGAGCGCTCAGTCGCCAATTAAGGGGTTGAATTATGAGTCCAATTCTGGCACAGGCGAAATAGACTTCCATGTATTCTATTGAGTTTTTGGAAAGTACTGCCACCCTGTCACCCTTTACAATTTTAAATTGTTTTATGAGACCATTAGCAAGGCGTTTAACGCGTTCATCTAGTTCGCCATAGGTTATTCGGCGATCATTAGGAATATCGATTAACGCTTCCCTGTCTGGATCTATGCGTGCCGTCTTACTGGGTATTTCCCCTAAGTTCACTGTCTAACTTCCTTAGTAGGACTTATCTAGGTCTAGATGTCGTCGATAAATTTCCCAGTTATCGTTAATCTTAACTACACTATCATGATATATCCCTGCAGAGAGCAGTTTAATTTCCCCATTTTCCGTCGCGAAAAGTGTTAAGTTGGAGACCACTGAAACATTATTACCATCACTGGATTCAAAAAAGATGTTAGATATCACATGTCGCCTTTTATCTGTCTGCTGGTCCATTGAGTCAGTCATCAGTTTCATAATGCCTTCTCTTCCCTCAAAAGGACCTACCAGATCACCATCAGCTATCCGCATAGTAAACTGGGCATCAACTGAAAAACTAGCAGAGAGCATCTCAATATCTTTCTCGTCATAGGCAAAAGCTGCACGTGACAGTAACTCTGAAATTGACTGTTTTTCTTCCGCATTAAGATTTTGCATCATATATTATCTCCCATCCCTAAAACATCCAAGGTGCCACGCCAAGCCAAAGAACCCCCATCTATCAACCATACCGCTCCGTTGATAAAACTGGCTTCTGGGCTTGCTAAGAAACAAACCAGTTCAGCAACATCCTTGGGTTTACCCATTCTTGGAATTAGGTGAGTAAGTGTCATGGTGTTAAGCATTGCATCAGGATCAGGAGCTGCTTTGAGGAAGTTATCCACCATTTGGGTATGAATTGAACCAGGGCAATAGCAGTTTACTCTAATGTTATCTACAGCCAGATCTACCGCTAGCATTTTAGTCATTTGCATGACAGCACCTTTACTTGTTCCATAGGCAATGCAGTTGGGATAGCCTGCCACAGAACTTGTTGACCCAGCATTGATGATTGAGGCGTGCTTACTTTCACGAAGATGGGGTAAGGCATGTTTAGCACATAACCAAGAGCCAGTAACGTTTATATCCATAACCTTATTAAAGGTTTCTAGACTCATAGTATCTAGGCTCAGTTCTTCGCTAACCATGCTCTCATGAATACCAGCATTGTTATGCAATACGTCTATTCCTCCCATTTTTTGTTGAGCTTGATTCATTAACTCATGCACCTGCTTTTCGTCTGTTACATCGCAGTGCTGATAATAAGCTGTACCCCCTTCAGTTTTAATAGATTCAACTACTTCTTGACCATTCTCATCATTAATATCAGATACCACTACGGAAGCTCCATAACTTGCTGCTCGTTGAGCAGTGCCAGCACCAATACCTGCTCCGGAACCAGTAATAACAAATTTCATACCTTTTACGTTCATAATTGTTCCCCAAATAACCTTTATGAATAGTAGCCTTTATTTGATCTATATTCAAATTGTAGTTACTGATATTAAAAGACAAAAGTTTAATTTGGGGGTTCTCTTATAAAATAGCCTAGGATTA
>CAZWMS010000013.1:0-39656 GCA_964635015.1 uncultured Gammaproteobacteria bacterium
TTGTATCTTACGGAGCCCATTACATAAGATTTGGACTGGAATATCCGCATATTTACGATTTGATGTTTGGAAATACAGATATAGACATGGCTCTTTATCCAGATTTGGAAGCTCTATCTAACGCATCATTTGATGGATTAGTTCAGGGAGTAAAATCTACCATGCCTAATAAGCCTCAGAAGGAAATCTTTATAAAAGCATATAATATTTGGGCTTCAGTTCATGGGATAGTTGGAATTCTTAGGCGTTCGAAATGGCAAGGCAGAAAAACTGAAACTATTGAATGGATAAAAGAAAATATTGAAGACTATTTAAAGATGACAAGTTTTAGTTAAGAAAAGTTAATCACTAAGCAGACATTTGAAAGATCAAAGCAAAGAGAGCACACGTTATGGTGGAGGCGGCGGGAATTGAACCCGCGTCCATCAGCACTCTGCCATAAGGTCTACATGTTTAGTTTCATCTATTAATTTTGTTTAATAGGGCCCGATGAACAGGGCTTATCAAACGATCCCATATTTACTTAGGAAATTGCATATGAGAACTACAATGTCCGCAGTCCGTGAAATCGTCTGTCGTAACAATGGCACGGACACCAAGTTAAAACAGTTAGCAATTTAAGCTGCTAAAGCGTAGTCTGCGTTTTCGCCAACTAACATGTTTGTAGTAGTTTATTTACGAGAATTACTACCTTCTCGACATGCACTCGCGGGTTTGTTACTGCTGTCGAATCCAGTTCGCCCCCAGAAAGGATTCGAAATTATACAGATAACTATCAATAATTTAAAAAAAAGTAATCAGGTTAAGACTAAGATTTAGTTCTATTTCTCAATTCTCTAGCTTTCTGTCTATCCCAGTCTCTTGATTTAATAGACTGGCGCTTGTCTTGCTTTTGTTTGCCCTTGGCTAAAGCTATTTCACATTTAATTAAGTTTTTCTTCCAAAAAAGTTTAGTTGGAATACAGGTTAATCCTTTTTGTTGAGTTGACTTAAAAATTTCAGCTAATTCTTTTTTATTTAAAAGTAATTTTCTCGTTCTAGTTGGATCATTCTCTTGATTACTGTTAGCCAAAGGACTTATATAGCATCCAATCAACCAAGCCTCTTTATCTTTGAGGAGAACATATGATTCAGCAATTTGTGCTTTTCCAAGTCGAATACTTTTAACTTCCCAGCCCTCAAATGAAATTCCTGCCTCAAATTTCTGAGTTAATTCAAAATTAAATCTGGCCCTTCTATTTTGAGCTATAACCTTTTCAAACTTCTTTTTCTTCTTATTCACCATTAGAGTATAAATCTAAGTGTAGAATATTTTATATTATCTATGAATACTGGCGACTTAATAGAAAGGAATATAAAGGGAAAGTTACTTTTATTTCTCTTACCTTTAGTTCTTCTTACCTCAATGGTTTGGTTCACATCAGACTTTACAGCTCAAAAAATAGCTTATTTATTTCAGATTTATTTAAGTTTAACTCTTTGTTTCATTTCAGGGTTTCTTTGGTCTCAATCAGGACTTTTTAAAGTAGCAAACCTAAGATACTTAGGCTCAATAATTTTATTAGTAACCCTTAGTTCAGGTTTTCTGAGTATTTTATTAATACCGGTTTATGGTTTAATAATGATCTTAATTCTTCTTTTGGGCATAAGGTTCCTTCAACTTCCTGATAGAATTAAAACTATATTTCCAGTATGGTTCTTACAATTAGTTAATAAAATTAATGTCATGATCTGTATTTGTATCTTACTCATGCTAACCTATTGGTTGAATCCTTATTCAAATCCTTTGTTTTACTTTTAATAATGCCTTCAGAAGAAAGAAAATCTATTCACGGAACATGGAAAGGGAGATGGACTTTCATTCTCGCTGCAGCTGGTTCAGCTGTAGGTTTAGGGAACATATGGAAATTTCCTTACATGGCAGGTGAGTATGGGGGTGGTGCTTTTGTTCTTATTTACCTTGCCTGTATTCTTCTTATTGGTGTTCCAATTATGGTTGCTGAAATTCTAATTGGTAGAAGGGGAAGAAGCAGTCCAGCTAACTCTATGTCTTATTTAGCTGGAGAAGCTAAGACTTTTCCTCATTGGAAGTTTTTAGGGGTAATGGGAGCGGTCGCAGGTTTGCTTATATTATCATTTTACAGCGTTGCAGCTGGATGGGCTTTTTCTTATATTTTTGAAGATTTCAAGGGAACATCTGCGCAGTTTTATAATGATGAATTTAGTAACTTTCTAACCAATGAGGTTAGTCTAATTTTTTACCACTCTGCTTTTATTTTCTTAACTATTTTTGTAGTAGCTAAAGGTGTAATTGAAGGCCTAGAGGTTTGGCTGAATAGACTTATGCCTATTCTTTTTATTATTCTTTTGCTTCTCTGCATTTATGCAACTCAGACTGGCGCATTTATGCAAGGAGTAATGTATCTTTTTGAACCGGATTTCAGCAAGATAACCCCGACAGTTATTTTAGCTGCTCTAGGTCAAGCCTTCTTTACCCTGAGTCTAGGTATGGGAGCTATTATGGCCTATGGAGCTTATATGCCTTCAGATCAAAACATAGCCCCTACTGCATTGTCTGTAGCTATGCTGGATACAGGCGTTGCTATATTGGCTGGTATAGCAATTTTCCCTGTTGTTTTTGCTAATGGATTAGAGCCTTCTTCTGGTCCAGGGCTTGTTTTTATCACTTTACCTTGGGCCTTTGTAAATATGCCACTTGGAATAATTTTTGGAAAGTTATTTTTCATTCTTTTAAGCATAGCAGCACTAAGTTCTGCTATATCTCTTTTAGAGCCAGGAGTAGCTTGGGTAGTAGAATCACTTAAAATAAGCAGACTAAAAGCTGCCGTAGGACTTGGCTTGGTTGCATGGATTCTAGGTATCTTTAGCGCTCTTTCATTCGATCTTTTATCGGAATACACTTTTATTGCAGGAAAGAATTTTTTTGATTCAATGGATTTTTTGTCTAACCAAATTCTTCTTCCTCTTGGTGGAATATTTATTGCAATATTTGTCGGATGGGTCATGAAGCCTAAACATGTTCTTTCTGAGTTGGGCTTGCAAAGAGGATTCTTTTTAAATACTTGGTTCTTTTTACTTAAATATGTTGCTCCAGTAATGGTTGCCTTAATTCTTATTTTAGCTGTTTTCTTTGGAGTTACTGTTTGAATTCTCTAGTTCTTTAGGAAGATCTTCCACCCAAAATAATAATTTACCTTCAGAGAAATACAAAGTCACTTTGCTCTCACTATAGACCATATCCCCTTGACGGACAGAAGTGTAATAATCCCATCTGTTTTTATTAAAAGTATCGCTTATTAAGGGAGTTCCTAAGACATATTTCACTTGGGATTCCGTCATGCCCACTTCAAGATTTTTTAGCATTTTCTGATCTACTAAATTCCCTTGATTTATGACTAATTTAAATACATTAGGAAAGATGCTGCAACTTAGTAGACTAAAAGAAATCAAAAAAGCAAAAAAAATTTTTAATTCTGTTTTCATTTTTTATTAGATACCTTATTCTAATGTTAATATAAGTAAGAAAGGATCTTATTGTGACAGAAGACGCAGAATTAAAGAAGGTGGGTTTAAAAGTAACTCTTCCCAGGTTGCGTGTTTTAGAATTATTTGAAGAATCAAAGCCAGCTCACCTAAGTGCTGAAGATATTTACAAGGCATTATTGGATGCAGGAGAAGAAGTAGGTCTAGCAACAGTTTATAGAGTTTTGACCCAATTTGAGCAGGCAGGGATTTGTATGAGGCATAATTTTGAAGAAGGTCATGCTGTATACGAACTAACTCCAACACACCACCACGATCATATGGTTTGCATAGAAACTGGAGATATTATCGAATTTAGTTGTGAAGATATAGAAAAATTTCAAGTTTCAGTAGCAGAATCTAGAGGCTATGAAATAGTAGATCACACCATGGTCTTGTATGTGAAACCTAAGAAAAAATAATAATATCTTGAATCAGTCTTTTTTAATCCCCATATTAGGGAAAAGGAGAAAAAATTGCCTAAAGAAGCTAAAAAAAAGCAAAAAATAGCCAAAGCTAATACCGCTAAAAAAATTTCATCAGAAAGCACATTAGAAGAAGAGAGAGGTTCTGACAAAGAATTATTGGAGAAGGAGCTCAATAAGAAAATAGAAGATTTAACTGACCAACTTTTAAGAACTCAAGCTGAAATACAGAATGTTCGAAGGATATCAAGCCAAGAAGTAACTAGAGCAAGATTATTTGGTATTGAATCTTTAGCTCTAGAGTTTTTATCAGTGGGAGATAATTTACAAAGAGCTCTTGACTCGAGTAAAGAAGAAAACGATATAGGTTCAATTGTAGAGGGCTTAGAGCTAACACTAAAAAGCTTCGAAGCTTCGTTGGAGTCTGCGGGTGTTAGGCCAGTAGATCCAGAAGGAGAGATTTTTAACCCAGAAAAACATGAAGCTATTTCAATTATAGAAGATGAAAAGATAGAAGAAAATTCTATACTGGAAGTTATTCAAAGAGGATTTACTATACAAGATAGAATTCTAAGACCTGCGAGGGTAGTTGTATCAAAAAAACCCAAAAAAGATAATTCAACCTTGAAAAATTAAAGAATAGCCCCATTTTCTAGATATTAAAAAGATTCATAAATTCGGAGAAGAATAATGGCAAAAGTTATTGGTATAGATTTAGGAACTACTAATTCCTGTGTTTCTATAATGGAAGGCGATAAAGCAAAGGTAATAGAAAACTCAGAAGGAGCTAGAACAACACCTTCAGTTGTAGCTTATGGAGAAGAGTTAACTGTAGGAGCTCCTGCTAAGAGACAAGCTGTAACTAATCCTGAAAGTACTCTTTATGCAATTAAGAGATTGATAGGAAGAAAGCACGATGACGATGTAGTAAAGAAAGACATAAAGATGGTTCCATACAAAATAGTTCCAGCAGATAATGGAGATGCTTGGATAGAAGCCAATGGGGATAAACTGGCTCCTCAGCAAGTATCAGCAGAGATCTTGAAGAAGATGAAGAAAACTGCTGAAGGCTATCTTGGTCATGAGGTAAAGGAGGCAGTTATAACAGTTCCTGCTTATTTCAATGATTCACAAAGACAGGCCACTAAAGATGCTGGAAAAATAGCAGGGTTAGAGGTAAAAAGAATAATTAATGAACCGACGGCTGCAGCTTTGGCTTATGGTTTGGATAAAGGAAAGGGTGATGCAAAAATAGCAGTATATGATCTAGGGGGAGGAACTTTTGATATATCTATAATTGAAATAGCCGAAGTTGAGGGAGAACATCAATTCGAAGTTCTATCAACAAATGGAGATACCTTCCTAGGAGGAGAGGACTTTGATTTAGCCATAATAGAGTATTTAGCTAAAGAGTTTAAGACTGAGTCAGGAGTAGATTTACATACTGATCCTTTAGCTTTACAACGTTTAAAAGAAGCAGCTGAGAAAGGAAAAATAGAATTATCTAGTAATCAGCAAACTGAAATCAATCTACCTTACATAACAGCTGATTCCTCAGGACCTAAACATTTTGTTCATAAATTAACTAGAGCTAAATTAGAGTCTTTGGTAGGAAACCTTGTAGAAAAAACTATAAAGCCTGTAGAGATTGCATTGAAAGATGCAGGCCTTAAGACCTCAGACATAGATGAAGTTATTTTGGTAGGAGGACAGACCAGAATGCCGATGGTTCAAAAGAAAGTAAAAGATTTTTTTGGAAAGGAAGCAAGAAAAGATGTAAATCCTGACGAAGCTGTAGCAGTAGGTGCTGCTATACAAGGAGCAGTGCTTTCAGGTGATGTGACAGATGTCTTGTTACTGGATGTCACTCCACTTACTTTGGGTATAGAAACAATGGGCAGAGTTATGACTCCACTTATAGATAAAAATACAACTATTCCTACAAATAAATCTCAAATCTTCTCAACAGCTGAAGACAATCAAACTGCTGTTACAGTTCACGTGCTTCAAGGTGAAAGAAAACAAGCGTCAGAAAATAAAACACTAGGTCAATTCAATCTTACAGATATTCCTGCTGCACCGAGAGGAATGCCTCAAATTGAAGTAACTTTTGATATAGATGCAAATGGTATTCTAAATGTCTCAGCTAAAGATAAAGCTACAGGAAAAGAACAGTCTATAGAAATAAAGGCCTCTAGCGGCTTGTCAGAAGACGAAATAGAAAAAATGGTTAAGGATGCTGAAGCCCATTCTGAAGAGGATAAAAAATTTGAAGAATTAGTTCAAGTTAAGAATATGGGAGAGAACCTAGTCCACAGTTGTAAAAAAACCATAGAAGAAGCTTCTGATAAAGTTGAGAGCTCAGAAAAAGAATCCATAGAGACATGTATTAAAGATCTTGAGGAAGCTCTTAAAACAGAAGATAAGTCTTTGATAGATGAAAAAATTAAATCTTTAAGTGAAGCATCTGCCCCTTTGGCTCAAAAACTTTATGAAGAAGAAGCTAAGAAAAAAGAACAAACTTCAGATAAAAATGAGAAAACGGAATCTAAAGCAGACTCAGATGCAGTTGATGCAGATTTTGAAGAGGTAAAGGAAGAGAAAACTGAAGAGACTACAAAAGAAGAAAAAACAGAAGAGGCCAAAGAAGAAAGTAAGTAACAGGGATAATGCTAACTTCTAGACCACCCTTTTACTTTTTTTCAGGCATAAAAAGATGTCCAAAAGAGACTATTATGATGTTCTAGGCGTTAATCGCTCCTCAAGTGAAGAAGAATTAAAGAAAGCTTACCGTAAGCTTGCCATGAAGTATCATCCAGATAGAAATACTGAAGATGCTTCTGCTGCTGAAAAGTTTAAAGAGGCAACTGAAGCCTATGAGGTATTATCAGACTCTTCCAAACGTTCTGCTTATGACCAATTTGGTCATCAAGGAGTAGATGCTGCAGGATTTAGTTCTGGTAGATCACCCACCGATGCATTCAATGACATATTCGGTGATATATTCGGCGATATATTCGGTGGCTCAGATCCTTTTAGGAGAAGTCAAAGGTCGCATAGAGGTTCTGATCTTCAATATTCTATGACTATCTCATTAGAGCATGCAGTAAAAGGTATAACAGAAAAGATTAGAATACCCACGTTAGTTTCTTGTGAGTCTTGTTCAGGAGAAGGAGCCGAACCAGGTTCATCTCCATCTAGATGTCCTTCTTGCAATGGAGCTGGGCAAATCAGAATGCAACAAGGTTTCTTTTCAGTTTCTCAAACTTGCGGACAATGCAGAGGTTCCGGGGAGGTTATTACAAATCCATGTAAGAAATGCAGAGGAGAAGGACGAATAGAAAAGAAAAAAACATTATCTGTAAAAATACCATCAGGAGTAGATAATGGTGACAGAATAAGATTAGCAGGTGAGGGAGAAGCCGGTCCTCCAGGAGGAGTTTCGGGAGACTTATTTGTTCAAATTAAAGTGCTTTCTCATGAAGTTTTTGAAAGAGATGGAAAACATTTATACTGTGAGGTACCTATAAATTTTGTTGATGCAGCTATAGGTGGTGAAATTCAGATTCCTACTTTAGATGGAAAAGTAAAAATAAAAGTTCCTGAAGGAACTCAAACCGGTAAGTTATTTAGAATAAAGGGAAAAGGAGTTAATCAGGTTAGGGGAGGATCTGTAGGTGATTTACTGTGTAGAATCGTAGTTGAAACCCCTCAAAAATTAACAAAAAAACAAAAAGATCTCCTCAGAGATTTTAGATCTAGCTTGAAAAATGATAATTATCATTTACCTATTAGCTCAGAGTGGTTTGATAAAGTTAAATCTTTTTTCGAAAGAAAGTAATGAAGTCTTATGATTAATGTATTTGTTTCAGGTGTTACTGGAAAAATGGGTAAAGAAATTGTTGTTTCCCTTTTAAAAGACAAAACATTTAATCTATTGGGGGGTTCAGGAACTAAAGAAAATAACAAAATAGGGAAAGATCTAGGTCACCTGCTAGGTTTAGATAGAATTGGAGTTAATTTAACCTCTTCAATCGAAGAAAAAAAAGACATAGATTTAATAATTGATTTTTCTCATCCAAATTGCTCTTTACCTTTAATAAAATTTGTATCAAGTTCTAACATTCCTTTAGTTATTGGAACTACTGGTTTTACAGAGCATCAACTTGAAATAATCTCTATTTGCGCTAAAAAAATTCCTATCCTTCTTGCTTCTAATACCAGTCCAGGTATAAGTTTTATAAAAAGAATAATCGACTTAAATTCAGATCATCTTAACTTATTTGAGGATATTGAAATTAATGAGATTCATCACAAGGAAAAGAAAGATGCCCCTTCAGGTACAGCTATAGATCTTTCTACAAAATTAACTAGAGCTTGGAATAAAAAAAATAAAATATCAATTTTCAGTGAGAGAAAAGGAAATAACCCTGGAGAACACAAGATAATTTTAAGAGGGAAAGGGGAAATAGTTGAAATAAAACACACATCCCTTGATAGATCTATATTTGCACAAGGCGCTCTAGAGGCAGCCAGATGGATAATTAATAAATCTCCGGGTCTTTATTCCATGGAAGACATATATTCTTCTTGATTAGACTGATTTATGGTATAAAAGCCATCTTTCTAAGCAATTAGAAAGGAGATAACGTTACACATGTCCTAGATTTGTATTCTGGGTGCCAGTAATTTTTTATTGGTAGGGTACATAAGGCATGGAAGAATAACCCAAGCGATAAAGTTTCGCTTATATATTTAGGAGTTTTTATGAGCGATATATCGCTAGAGGGATTGTTTAAATCTGGAGCTCATTTCGGGCATCAAACAAAATATTGGAATCCAAAAATGCAGCCTTATATTTTTGGAATTAGGAATAATGTTCATATTATAAATCTTGAACTTACTCTTGACCTAATTGATCCGGCTATAAACTTTGTTAAATCTATTGCTCAAAAGAATAATAAGATTTTATTTGTCGGCACTAAAAGAACTGCATCAAAGATAATTTTAGAAGAAGCAGGTCGTTGTGGAATGCCTTATGTAAATGAAAGATGGTTGGGGGGCATGCTCACAAACTATAAAACTATACGATCTTCCGTAAGAAGATTAGAAGAACTAAAATTAAAAAAGGAAGATGGAACTTTTTCTAAATTAACAAAAAAAGAAGGATTAAAAATACAGAGAGAGATTGATAGACTGCAAAAATCTATAGGTGGTATTACAGAAATGGGAGGTTTGCCTGACGCTCTCTTTGTAGTTGATGTAAAGAGAGAGGCAATAGCTATTTCAGAAGCAAGTAAAATGGGTATACCAATAGTTGGTATTGTTGATACTAATGGAAATCCTGAAAAAGTAGATTATATTATTCCTGGAAACGATGATGCCATAAGATCTATAGCCTTATTTACAAGGATTATTTCTGATGCATGTCTCCAAGGTCTGGAGAAAGCAACGGGCTTGAAATCTAATCCAAATCAAGAAGATGGTCCAAATATAGTTAGAAAAAAAGAAAATGAAGAAGAGCTTAAATCTAAAAAAATAGAAAAAGAGAAGCAAGAAGAAGACAGAAAAGAATCTAAGAAAGAGACTGATTTTACAAAAAAAGGTAAGGAAGAAGTAAAACAAGAAATAGAAGATACTAAGAAAAAAACTGAAGTTATGACTACTTCGAAGGAAAAGAAAGAGAAAACAACTTCAACTTCAAGCAGGAAAAAGAAAGCTATTGTGAAAAAAGTAAATGAGTAATATTTCAGCAGAACAGGTAAGGGAACTTAGATCTAAAACAGGCTTGGGTTTAATGGATTGCAAGAAAGCTCTGCAAGAATCTTCAGGGAATATAGATTTAGCAATAGTTAATTTAAGAAAGAGCAGCGCATTAAAAGCAGAAAAAAAATCTTCTAGAGCTGCTTTAGAGGGAATTATTTTAGCTAGAAGTATTGAAAGTATAAAATGGATAGTAATGGTAGAAGTAAATTGTGAGACAGATTTTGTAGCAAAAGATAAAAATTTCCTAAATTTTTGTAATAAAGTTCTTGAATCTGCACAAGATCTTCACAGTAGTGATGAGCTTTTGAAGCGGATTTCAGAAGAAGTTGAAGAAGAAAGAAAGGCTCTTGTTCAAAAGGTAGGAGAGAATGTGGTTGTAAGAAGGGTAGAATCCATTAAAGGCGAAATATTAGATTTCTATATTCACAACAATAAAAAAATTGCTTCAGCAGTCTCTCTTAAAATTGGAAAAAAGGAAATAGCTAAAGAGATAGCCATGCATGTTGTTGCATCTAATCCCTTAGTTGTCAGACCTAATGATTTATCTGAATCTTTAGTAGATGAAGAAAAGCAAATAATTAAAGCGCAAGTTTCTAAAGAGGATAAGCCTAAAGAGATAATAGACAAAATGATTCAGGGTAGAATTGATAAATATTTTTCTGAAGTAAGTTTATTAAGACAGCCATTCATTAAAGACCTTAATCAAACAGTTGAGAATTTTCTAAAGAACTCTGGTTCAGAAATTATTTCATTTGTAAGAATGGAAGTAGGAGAGGGTATAGAAAAAGAAGAAAAGGACTTTGCAAGTGAAGTAATCTCCCAAATTAGAGACTCGTAGTTTTATGCTTGATGAAATACTACAAGATACTAAATCTGCAATGGAAAAGAGCCTTTTGTCATTGGATACATCTTTTAAAAGAATAAGAACAGGTAGAGCAAACCCATCTCTTTTAGATGATATTAAGATTGACTATTATGGCAATCCTACTCCAGTACAACAAGTGGCTAATATTTCAGTGGAAGATGCAAAATGTTTATCAATAGTTCCTTGGGAAAAGAATCTTGTTCAAGATATCGAAAAAGCCATTTTTGCATCAAGTCTAGGGATAAACCCTTCAACTTCTGGAGATACAATTAGAGTTAATCTTCCAGATTTAACTGAAGAGACAAGAATGGAATTTATAAAGAAAGCTAAGTCAGAAGCTGAGAATACTAAGATTTCTATAAGAAATGTCCGCAGAGAAGGCAATTCACAATTAAAAGAATTTCTTAAAGAAAAAGAGATTTCAGAAGATGAAGAAAGGCAAGGTGAGGAAGAAATACAGAAAATGACAGATCAATTTATAGAAAAAGTAGATATTACTTTAAAGACAAAAGAGAAAGACTTAATAGATTTTTGATTCCTGTGTGGCTTTTATGAAAGGCATTAAGAAAAATTTATTTAAGCCGAGGCATGTAGCAATAATCATGGATGGCAATAATAGATGGGCAAAGAATAAAGGTTATTCTGGGGTAGAAGGACATCAAAAAGGAGTGCAGAGAGCTAGAGAGGCAGTTGAATTTTCTGTTCAAGAGAATATTAATGTTTTAAGTCTATTTGCTTTTAGTAGTGAAAATTGGGGAAGATCTGAAGAAGAAGTTAGCCTGTTGATGAGTCTACTTACAAAAGCTCTCGAAGAAGAGGTACCTAATTTAATAAAAAATCAAGTTCAATTAAAGTTTATAGGAGATCTAAAAAAATTTGACAATGACCTTAGAGATCAAATGAAAAAAGCAGAATTTGATACAAAATGCTCTAATGCAGACAAGAAACTTGATTTGATTATCGCAGCAAGTTATGGAGGTAGATGGGATATTTTACAAGCACTTAAGAGATTTAAAGAAAGTAAAGACTATAAAGGTGAACTTACAGAAAAAAAATTTGGAAACTATTTATCTCTTAAAAATTTTCCTGATCCAGATTTATGTATAAGAACAGGAGGAGAATATAGGGTAAGTAATTTCTTTCTTTGGCATCTTGCCTACTCTGAATTGTATTTCAGTAAGCTTTTTTGGCCAGATTTTGACAGCCATCAATTTAGTTTAGCCCTCGAAGAGTACTCTAAAAGAAATAGAAGGTTTGGAGACCTGTCTAATTTCAAAAAAAATTAAATGCTTTCTAAGAGAATTATCAGCGGTTCATTAATGGCTTTAAGCATTGGGCTAGGAATTTTCTTTATCCCATCTTTATTTTTAGGTTATTTTTTAGCTTTAATGCTTAGCATTTCCTGTTGGGAATTTTTTAATTTGAGATTCTCTTCTTTTGCATCCTTAGTACTATCTTTAATTCTTTTATCCTTTTTTATTTTTCTTCCTTATCAAATTTTACTTTTTCAGATCATACTATTCTTGGGAGTATTTTTTTGGTTGATACTTGTAATGCAAATTATAATTTTTCCTCTCAACAAGGCCTTTTTACAGAATAAATTTCTATGGCTATCTACTGGATTAATTACTCATTTTACCTTTTGGGTGTCTTTTAATTTAATAATGAATGATCAAAATTCCATACTTCTTTCCTTTGGTTTAGATATCACTTCAAGAGGTTCTTTATTCTTATTGGTTTGTTTGAGCGCGCTTATGGACTCATTAGCTTATTATGGCGGTAGAAAGATGGGAAGAAGGAAATTCTTATCTAACATAAGTCCAAATAAGACTCTTGAAGGTTTCTTGTTTGCTATTATTTTTTCGCCTCTTATTTTGCTAATTCTTTTGTCATTTATTGGTGAAATAGAAACTCTGTCTCTATACTTTGTTCTTTTAGTAGGTGCTCTCTTCTCAGTTTTGGGTGATGCATTTGCTAGTCTTTTCAAAAGAATATCTGGAGTAAAAGATTTTTCTAACTTAATACCAGGTCACGGAGGTGTATTAGATAGAATTGACAGTCATATGGCTTGTTTTCCAGCTTTTCTCTTAATTATCTATTTAATAAATACATTTTTTTAGATGAAGAACTTAGCTATATTAGGCTCTACTGGTTCAGTTGGTACCTCTACTCTTGAAGTTGTACAAGAAAATGTAGATCAGTTCTCTATATTCCTTCTTTCAGCCTCTTCTAATAAACTAAAGATTTTAAAACAGATTAGTGATTTTAAACCTAGATATGCTTTCTTAGATGACAAAGAATCATGTAAGGCATTAAAAAAGGAGTGTTCAAAACTAGGATTAAAAACAGAAATTGTAACTGATAAAAGAATTTATTTAGAACTTATTACTAATTCCTGTGTTGATGCTGTGGTTGCAGGAATGGTTGGTATTGCGGGGTTAGAGGCCATTTATCATGCAGTTAATACGGGTAAGCGCCTATTATTGGCTAACAAAGAGTCTTATGTAGTAGCCGGTGAATTCTTTAATTCCCTAGCCGAAGAAAAAAGAGCAACTATATTTCCTTTAGATAGTGAACATAGTGCCATTCATCAATGTTTAAATTCTATAACAGAAAAGAGCCTAGAAGTTTTTAAGGTTATACTAACAGGATCGGGGGGTCCTTTTTTAAATACAGAAAGAAAAGAGCTTATCAAGATAACTCCAAAAGAAGCGTTATCACATCCTATTTGGAATATGGGGAAAAAGATTTCTATAGACTCTGCTACCATGATGAATAAGGGTTTAGAGATTATTGAAGCAAAATGGCTCTTTAATCTTGATGAAGATCAAATTGATATGGTTATTCATCCTGAAGGAATAGTGCACTCTTTAATAGAATTGAAGGACGGCTCCTCTTTAGCTCATTTATCTTTGCCAGACATGAAAATACCCATAGCATATGCATTAGGCTTTCCAAAAAGGATAAATTCAGGAGTACAAAGACTCAGCTTGGCTGAGCAAGGATCATTAACTTTTTTAGAGCCAGATTTTGAAAAATTTCCTTGTATACAAATGGCCAAAGATTCTTTAAAAGTTGGCGGGACTGCTACTGCAGCTCTTAATGCAGCAAATGAAGTAGCTGTTAATGCTTTTTTAAATGAAAAGATTCCTTTTACAATGATTCCTGAAGTAATTTCTCATGTCATGGATAAAATGCAGTTTTTTCCTGTCAAAGAGTTAGACGTTATTTTTGAAGCTGATTACTTATCTAGGAAAGTAGCTAAGGATTACTTGAAACTATAAAAAAATGGATTTAATACTAAATTTTCTGGTCATGGTAAGTTCTGCAATAGTTCTTATAGGAATCATAGTAGGTATACACGAATTAGGTCATTTTCTTGCTGCAAAGTACTGTGGAGTTCAAGTAATTAAATTTAAGATAGGTTTCGGCAAGGATCTTTTGTCTACAAGAGATAAACAAGGAACAGAATTCTCGTTAGGACTTCTTCCGCTTGGGGGTTACGTTCAAATGTTGGGAGAATCTGGACCTTTAAATGAAAATAGCAGTGAAGAAGAGAAAATAAAATCTAGAGGAAAATCATATACAGATTCTTCACTTGGAGCGAGAGCCCTAATTTCATTTGCAGGCCCTTTCGCAAATTTTATTTTAGCTATAATCTGCTACTTTCTTATCTTTACCATAGGCATAAAAGATATTTCTCCAATGATAGGAAGTGTTGCTCCTGGAACTTTGGCTGAGGAAGCTGGTTTGGGAGTGGGGGATAAGGTTTTATTTATAGATAATAAACCCGTATTAAGTTTTCGTGATATTAATACTTACTTGGCATCTAGAATGGGTGAAACTGGGTCTATTTCTTTTATAGTTAAAGAAAACTTAACTAATCAAGAAGCAAAGAAACTTGTAAATATTACTACTTGGAAACTCCCAGAAGAACAAATAAGTGTCGTATCCTCTTTTGGTATCGGTCCTTTCATTCCTAGTATTATTTCTGGTGTTGAACCTGGAAGTCCCGCTTATATAACAGGAATAAAAAAAGGTGACAGGATACTAGAGATAAACAATGTTCTAGTAGAGACTTGGTTTGATTTATCTAGGGAAATATCTAAATATCCAGAGATGAGAATTCCTATTAAACTAGCAAGAAATAACGAAACATTTACTTTTCAAGTAAAAACAGGAAAAGTTAAAGACTCTAGAGGTGAATGGATGGGCAGAATAGGCGTAGCCCCAATCTTAGATACTTCTGAAATGCCAGAAAGTCTAGTAGTTTTTATTAACAGGAACCCTTTAGAAGCATTTATAGATGCTTTTAAGGAAACTTATAAATTTATAGTTCTTATACTAGATTCTATAAGAAAAATGATAAATGGCTCTATTTCTGCAGATAACATAGGAGGGCCAATCCAGATCTCTGTCCTGGCAGGCTCTGCTGCAAAGTCAGGCTTTACAGTATTTTTAAACATGATGGCCATTTTAAGTATAAATCTAGGTCTAATTAATTTGTTTCCTTTACCAATTTTGGATGGAGGTCAGCTAGTTTTAATTGCTATAGAAAAGGTAAAAGGCTCACCTATTCCAGAGTTTCTATTAGACTATTTTTATAAATTTGGTTTAGCCTTTATAGTGGTTTTGATGTTTTATGCAGTTTTTAATGACTTAACGAGACTTTTGTAATGTCAAAAATACAATATCTTTTAAAAATAGCTCTAACCTTTTCTATGTTGTATTTATTTTATAGTCCTAATGTTTTAGCCGATGAGAAGTGGGTAATAGGAGATATAAGGATCAGTGGTTTGCAAAGAGTATCTGCAGGTAGCATTTTTGCTGTTATTCCTGCTGAGGTGGGAGACCAAATTGATAATTATGATATTCGTGATGTTGCAAAAGCATTATTTAAAACGGGTCAATTTGATGATATTCAGATGGGTAGAGAAGACAATACTCTTATTATTAGTCTGGTTGAGAGGCCTTCAATTTCTTCCATTGAGTTAGAAGGGAATAAAGCCATAAAAAGCGAGGATCTTTTAAGGGGTCTGAAAGAAGCAGGGCTTTCTCAAGGTCAGGTTTACAAGAGATCTATTCTGAATGGTTTAGCTTTAGAGATTCAAAGGCAATATATAGCCCAAGGCAGATATGGAGCTTTAGTTCAAGTAAAGACTGAATCAAAACCAAGAAACAGGGTGGAGCTAAGAATTGAAATAGAAGAAGGAGAGGTTGCAGTCATAAAAAACATAAATATAGTGGGCAATCACACTTTTCCTGATAAAGAGGTCTTGAAAGATTTTGAACTTAGTTCTGGAGGATGGTTTTCTTTCTTTACTAATGATAATAGATATTCAAGAGAAAAGTTGAAGGGTGATATAGAGACTTTAACTTCTTTTTATAAAGATAAAGGCTACGTTGAATTTACTTTAAATAGCTCACAGGTTGCAATCTCTGAAGATAAAAAGTCAGTTTATATAACTTTAAATATAAAAGAAGGAAATATTTTCATTGTAAACGACATAAGTATTGCAGGAGATATTCCAATTGATGAAAGTTTTTTAAGATCTCTAATATTAATAAAAGAACAAGAAACTTATTCACAATTTTTAGTCACTGAAACTGAAGAATTATTTGCAAATATTCTAGGGAATGAAGGGTACAGCTTTGCTGAAATTAATGGAATACCTGAAGTAGATGAGGAGTTGGGGAGGGTAGATATTACTTTCTACGTAGATCCACAACAAAGAACATACGTAAGGAGAATAATCTTTAAAGGTAATAAAAGAACGCATGATGTAGTTTTAAGAAGAGAAATGAGGCAGATGGAGGGGGCTTGGGCATCGAACGCTCTAATAGAAAATTCAAAGTTAAGGCTTGAAAGACTAGGTTTCTTTAAAGAAGTTGAATCTGAAACAATTCCAGTACCGACTATAAAAGACCAGATAGATGTTGAATTTTCGGTTGAGGAAGAATATTCAGGTAGCATAGGGGGAAGTCTTGGGTATGGGGCTTATGGTTTGGTTTTGGGTTTAAATTATTCTGAGAATAATGCTTTTGGAACTGGAAAGAGAATAGGTATAGGAATAAATGATAGCACTTGGAGAACAAGTTATTTCTTTGATTATGGAGACCCTTATTTTACTATTGACGGAGTTAGCAGAGGCTATAGTGTCTACTTTAGAGAGTCTGACTATGGCGAATATAACATTGCTAGTTATACTTCAGATTCTTTTGGAACTGGCATTCAATTTGGTATTCCTCTTAGTGAGATTGAGAGAATAGGTTTAAATTTAAATTATGACAATACACAAATTGACACAGGTTCAATGCCAGCTACACAAATTCTTCAGTTTACAGCTTCAGAAGGTACAGATTTTGAAGTATTAAAATCTCAGATAGTATGGTCAAGAGTAACTCTTAATAGAGGACTTTTCCCTACAGCAGGACAATCCCAGACTTTTGGTTTTCAAGTTACAGTTCCAGGAAGCTCTCTAACTTACGCTAGAGCAACTTACCGACATAGGTACTATAAACCAATATTTGGAGGGAATTTTGTTATAGGTTTGCGTGGTGAAATAGGTATTTTGGAAGCTTACGGAGATACAGAGATACCCCCTTTCTTTGAACATTTTTATGCTGGAGGAATAAACTCTGTTAGAGGATTTAAGCAGAATACTTTGGGACCTAGAGCTACTCCCTCTCTCTATGTATTGGATAATCAAGGGAATAATGTATTAGACGAAAATGGAAATCCTATATTTAATCCTTACGCATATAGAGATGACAGGTCTCTTGGGGGAGCCTATCTATTTGAGGGTGGATTTGATCTCATCTTCAAATTACCTTTTCTCGAAGATCAAAGATCTGTACGCACATCAATGTTTGTAGATGTGGGCAATGTTTTTGCTAAAGATTGCGGAGATACAAGTATTAATATAAATTGTAGTGAATTAGACTTAGGAGAATTAAGGTACTCATTTGGAGTTGGTGTTACTTGGATAACCCAGTTGGGACCAATGTCTTTAGCTATAACTTCCCCTGGAAATAAAGGACCATTGGATGAGACAGAAGGTTTTCAATTTGAAATAGGTACACAATTCTAAAGATTAGACTGGATAGAAGTGCTAATAAACCGTTAAAATCAGTTTACATATGAAGCCTTCAACCTTTATTAGGAGAGATAATGAAAAATAAACAACCATGTTTACTTATTTTATTAATGGTAGCTTTTGCTTCCTTTAATCTTTTTTCAGAAGAAAATGCATCTATAGCCATAATTGATGTCCAAGCAGCATTATTAGGCACTGAAGCCTCCAAGCAAGCTTTTGATGATCTTTCAAATAGCAAGGAATGGAAAGAGGTTGCAGAAGAGCTGCAATTAAAATTGAATGAGGCTAAAGAAATTCAAGAGAAGGGGCAGAAGGAAGGACCAACAATGTCAGATGAAGATAAGATTGAAGCTCAAAAAAGACTTAGATCTTTAAGCCAAGATGCTAACTTTCTTAATGAGAAATTAAATCAAATGAGAAATGATCTGGTTAACCTCATTCAACAAGAACAAGGACCAAAATTTCAGAAAGTCGTTACAGAATTGATGAGAGCAAAGGGTATAAAAATTATTCTTCACAGCAATGCAGTTCTAGGCTGGGATCAAGGTGATGCAAGTTTAAATATTACCCCTGATGTAGTTGATCTTCTAAATCAGGGTGATGAATCTTGATCTTTAGTGACCTCTAAAAGTTCCATAAAACTAGGTCTTCTTGCTAAGGAAATTGGAGCTGAACTTAAAGGGGATCCAGATTTAGAAGTTTACGGAATTAATACTTTATTAGAGGCTAAGAGAGATGAAGTTAGTTTCCTTACTAGAGATCATTTTTTAAGTGAACTTAGTAAGACTAATGCAGCTGCTGTAATAGTTTCTAAATCTAAAAAGGACTTAATTTTTTCAAGGTGTCTGTTAATTGGGGAAAATCCTCATTTGATGTATGCAAAGACGACTCAAGTTTTTAAATCCCTAAATGAAGGTGAAGTAAAACCATCAATCTCCAAACAGGCCAACATTCACCCTTCAGCAGAAATAGATTCTTCTGCAACTATTAAATCTTTTGCAAGTATCTCAGAAAATGTAGTTATTCAAGAAGGAGTAACTATTGGAGAAGGAGTTTGTGTAGGCAAGAACTCTTTAATCTCTTCTCATTCTAAAATTTACCCTAACGTTTCCATATATTCATCTGTAGAAATAGGGAGAGAATGTATTATTCATAGTGGAACTGTCATAGGATCAGATGGATTAGGGTTCGCTAGAAATAATAATTCTTGGGAGAAGGTGGAGCATGTAGGAGGAGTAATAATAGGTGATAGAGTAGAAATAGGATCTAATACTTCTATAGACAGAGGATCCGTGGGATCTACAAAAATTTCTGATGAAGTAAAGATAGATAACCTAGTTCACATAGCCCATAATGTACTTGTAGGATCCGCCACTGTAATAGCAGCTAATAGTGCTATTGCAGGAAGTACAAAGATAGGTAAAAACTGCACTATTGCTGGGTGTTGTGGAATTGTGGACAATATTGAGATTACAGATTCAGTTCACATAACTGCTATGACCTTAGTTACCAAGTCTATAAAAAAGTCAGGAACTTATTCATCTGGAACTCCTATAATGGAAAATAGGGAATGGAAGAAAAATGCTGTTGCTTTTAAAAAACTTAAAGATTTAATAAATGATCTAAAATAAGAATCTTATGAATGAGACAATAATTATTGAAGAGATTCATGAACTTCTCCCCCACAGGTATCCCATGCTTTTGGTAGATAGGGTTTTGGAATTAGAGCTTGGTACTTATATTAAGGCTTATAAAAATATAACAACAAATGAACCATACTTCCAAGGTCATTTTCCTGGAAAACAAGTTATGCCAGGAGTTTTACTCTTAGAAGCCATGGCACAAGCTTCAGGTATATTGGGGTTTAGGACAATGAACAAGAAACCTGAAGAAGGATCAATATACTACTTTGTTGGGGCTGATGGAGTTAAGTTCAAGCACCCAGCTGTTCCAGGTGACAGAGTAGTTTTAGAAGCAACTGTTATAAATAACAAAAAGGGTATTTGGAAGTTCAAATGCACTGCTTCAATTGAAGATAGAATTATTGCTGAAGCTACAATTCTTTGTGCTGACAGGCCCAAATAAAATGCATCATCCAACTTCAATTATAGATCCAAAAGCAAGCTTAGACGAAGGGGTAGAGATAGGTCCTTATTCAATTATTGGTCCTGAGGTTAAAATTGGCTCTGGTACTATCATAGAGTCTCATGTAATTTTAAGAGGTCCAACAAAGTTTGGTAAGAATAATCATGTGTTTCAGTTTTCAACCGTTGGAGATGGAAGTCCTGATAAAAAATATCAAGGGGAACCTACTAAATTAGTTATAGGTGATGAAAATGTGATAAGAGAAGGGGTAACTATTCACAGGGGTACAATGCAAGAAAAAGGAATAACAAAAATTGGTAATCGCAATCTTTTTTTGGCTTACTCACATGTAGCTCACGACTGTGAGATAGAGGATGATGTTATATTAACAAACCAAGCAGCTCTAGCTGGAGCTGTAAAAGTAGGCAAAGGTGCCATCTTAGGTGGATACGCCATAGTTCATCAGTTTTGTTCAGTTGGTCCATATAGTTTTTGTGCTATGGGTAGTGCAGTAAATAAAGATATTCCTGCTTTTGTTAAGGTCAGGGGCAATCCTGCAACACCGCATGGAATAAACATTATAGGTGTTAGGAGGCTGGGTTATTCAGAAAAGGTTCTAGAGGCTTTAAAATCTGCTTATAGATCCACTTATAGAAAGAGATTAACTATAGAAGAAGCTCTTAAAGAGATAAAGCCTTTAGCAAAAAAACATAAAGAAGTTGGTATATTTTTTTCAACAATAAAAAAATCAACTCGTGGGATAGTCCGTTGATGTTGTCTGATAAAGGCAAATTCAAATCAAGATCAATAAAAATAGCTTTAGTAGCAGGAGAAAAATCAGGGGATAAATTAGGTGCAAATCTTATAAGTTCTTTAAAGACTTATTTACCTAAAGCAGAGTTTATTGGCTTGGGGGGGACAGCGATGGAAAACGAGGGTCTTTCCCCCTTTTTTGATATTGAGAAGATTTCTGTGATGGGAATTCTTGATCCTATAAAGAGACTTCCAGAATTACTATATTTAAGAAGAAAACTAAAGAGATATCTTCTATCAGAGAATCCAGATATTTTTATTGGAATAGATTCGCCAGATTTTAATCTAGCTATAGCAAAATTTTTAAGAGACAAGAAGTCTGTAAAGACAGTTCAATACGTTAGCCCTTCTATTTGGGCTTGGAGATCAGGAAGGATAAAGAAGATTGAAAAATCTGTAGATAAAGTTCTTACTTTGTTTCCATTTGAAAAAAAAGCTTATAGCAATTCTTCTGTTGAAGTAAGTTATGTGGGTCATCCTCTTGTACACAAGTTAAGTGCCTTAGATGCTGAAAAAGGAACTATAAGAGACCAAGAAGACAGAAAAAGAATAATTGCACTACTTCCAGGTAGTCGCAGATCTGAAATTAAAATAATGGCTAATCTCATGATAAAAGCAGCAAGAATACTTAGTGCAGAAGATAAAAAATTAAAGTTTTTTATGCCTCTATTAGATGAGAGCCATAAAGATTTAATATCTGAAGATTATTCAGGTTTAATAGAGTTCTCCTATGGGAATTCTCAAGAAATTCTCTTAAAGGCAGACATGGGAATTGCAACATCAGGAACTGTGACTCTAGAAGCTTTGTTAGCAAGAACACCTATTTTAGCAGCATATAAGACTAACTGGCTGAGTTATACCATAATTAAACCTTTTCTAAAGGTACCTTTTTTCTCCCTCCCAAACCTATTAGCAAATAAAGAGATTATTCCTGAATTACTTCAAAATGAAGTAACTCCTGAGAATTTAGTTTCTTCCTTTAAATACTTAAGTAAAAATAAAGAAAAGTGTCTAAAAGAATTTGAAAAAATTTATCAGGAATTAGCTTCTGCAGGAAAAGAAGCTCCTTCCAAAGCAATCCTAGACCTTATTAAATGTTAATAGCTGGAGTAGATGAGGTAGGAAGAGGTTCTTTAGCAGGTCCTGTTGTAGCAGCAGCTGTTATTTTAGATGATAAAACCGATATAGAAGGAATTAAAGATTCAAAAAAAATCCCATTTAATAAAAGAAAATATCTGGATAAATATATAAAGAATCAGAGTATTTCATGGAATATCGCTTTAGCTAGTGTAGATGAGATCAATAGATTAAACATTCTCCAAGCATCTTTGCTAGCAATGAAAAGAGCTATTCAAGGTTTAGATCAAGAACCTGAAATGACCTTAATAGACGGAATTCACTTACCTAAGTTAAATGTTCCTTCCAAGGCTGTAATTAAAGGAGATTCCAAAATTAAATCCATTATGTCAGCTTCAATAATAGCTAAGGTTGCGCGAGATGAAATGATGTTAAAAATGGACAGAGTCTATCCTTTGTATAAGTTTAAACAACATAAAGGTTATCCAACCAAATTACATCTATCTGCGCTAGAATTACACGGTCCATGTTCTGAACATAGAAGCTTTTTTAAACCAGTAGAAAAGTATTCTAATTTGGACAAGAATTAGATATGAATGGTAAGAATTTTGTGCATCTTCATCTTCATTCAGAGTATTCTCTTACAGATGGAATAATTAGGATAGAAGATTTAGTTACTAAGACAGCTCAACTTGGGTTTCCAGCTATAGCTTTAACTGATCTAAATAACTTATTTGGATTAATAAAATTTTATAAATTAGCTAGAAAAAATGGCATAAAGCCGATAATAGGCTCAGAGATTAAATTAATAAAAGATAAAGATTCTGTTCCTACACCATTAGTTTTACTGGTAAAGGATAAGAAGGGGTACACAAATTTAACAAAATTAGTATCGAAATCTTATCTTGAAGGACAAAAAAAAGGAGAACCATTAGTACACCTTGATTGGCTTGAAAATTACTCAGAAGGAATAATAGCTCTTTCGGGAGGTCAAAGGGGACAAATAGGAAAGGAATTAATTTCTGGCAATCTTGACTTAGCTTCTAAAAAAGTTGATTTTTTTAAAAAGATATTTAGAGATGATTTCTTTTTAGAAATCCAGAGGATAGGTAAGGAAAATGAAAAAGAATACAACAAATTAATTATTGATCTCTCCAAAGCTAAAAAAGTTCCTTTAGTTGCTACCTGTGATGTTAGATTTATTTCCCCTTCAGACTTAGAAGAAGGACCTTCAGATTTCGAAGTTCACGAAGCCAGAGTTTGTATTCAAAAAGGGGAAATTCTAGATGATCCTAAACGCCAAAGAGACTATTCAGAAAATCAATATTTACAATCAACAGATGAAGTAGAAGGACTTTTTTCTGATTTACCTGAGGCTATAATAAATACAACAAGAATAGCTAAGAAATGT
Source organism: uncultured Gammaproteobacteria bacterium (assembly GCA_964635015.1). Taxonomy (GTDB): domain Bacteria; phylum Pseudomonadota; class Gammaproteobacteria; order Magnimaribacterales; family Magnimaribacteraceae; genus CAJWPI01. Next base: position 23,083 of record CAZWMS010000013.1, read on the forward strand.
AATCTAGAACTTGATCTTGATCAGTTCTATTTACCTCATTTTTCAGTTCCTAAAGGCAGAACAACTGAAGAGTATCTTGGTGATATTTCTAAAGAAGGACTTAAAAATAGATTTAAAGAAATTAAAGAATCTAACAACTCTTACCTAATAGATGAAAAATCTTACCTTAACAGACTTGAATATGAATTGGAGATGATTTGTAAACTTGAATTTGCAGGTTATTTTCTTATTGTTGCAGACTTTGTTAATTGGGCTAAAAAAAATAATATACCCGTAGGTCCTGGAAGGGGTTCAGGAGCAGGTTCTATCACAGCTTATTCATTAGGAATAACTTCAATAGACCCTATTAAATACGATTTACTATTTGAAAGATTTCTTAATCCAGAAAGGGTAAGTAATCCTGATTTTGATATAGATTTTTGTATGCAAGGAAGGGATAAAGTTCTAGATTATGTTACTAAAAAATATGGACAGAATTCCGTAGCGCAAATTAGTACTAGAGGAACTATGGCGGCTAGAGCTGTTGTAAGGGATGTAGTTAGAGCATTGGGTAAACCCTATGGTTTTGGAGACAGACTTGCAAAAGCCATTCCTAATGTTTTAGGAATCTCTCTTAAAGAGGCTTACAAAGATAAAGAGTTTAAAAACTTAATTGACTCAAGCGATGAGTCTAGAGAGGTCTTTGACATGGCTCTTAAACTAGAGGGTATTTCAAGAAGCGTAGGAACTCATGCGGCAGGAGTAGTCATAGCTCCTACTGCCCTTACAGATTTTACTCCTTTAATTTTGGACGAAGAGAAAGGAACTGTAGCAACACAATTTGATATGGGTGATGTTGAATCAGCAGGTCTGGTAAAGTTTGATTTTCTAGGATTGAAGACACTTACTGTGATTGATCAAACAGTTAAAAGAATTAATGAGAGAATAAAAAATAAAAAGGATTATATAGATACTAATCATATTCCACTTAAGGATGAGAAGACTTTTAAACTTCTTCAAGAAGGCAAAACAGCAGGAGTATTTCAATTAGAATCAAGAGGAATGACAGAATATTTAAAGCAACTTGTGCCTAACTCTTTTGAAGATATTGTAACTATGAATGCTCTATATAGGCCCGGAGCAATGAAATTGGTTGATTCCTACATAAAGAAAAAACATGGTAAAGAGCCTGTTACTTATGGGCATGAAATATTAGAAAAGATTTTAGGTGAAACTTTTGGAATCATAGTTTATCAGGAACAGGTAATGCAGATAGCTCAAGAACTTTCAGGATTTACTTTAGGCCAAGCAGATATTCTTAGAAGAGCTATGGGTAAAAAGAAGAAAAAAGAGATGGAAAAATTGAGATCTACTTTTATTGAAGGGGCAAGAAAAAAAGATATATCAAAAAGTTTTGCATCTGGCTTATTTGAGCTAATAGAAAAATTTGCAGGTTATGGTTTTAATAAGTCTCATTCGGTAGGTTATGCACTTATTGCCTATCAAACAGCTTGGCTTAAAGCTCACTATGCTTCGGAATTCATGGCTTCTATTTTATCTTGTGAACTTGATTCGACTGATCGAATTCAGATGTTCGTTGAAGATTGTAAGAACCTAGGCTTGAAAGTACTTAAACCTGATATAAATACTAGTTTATATTTATTTAAAGATCTTGATAAAGACAAGATTCTTTATGGTTTAGGTGCAATTAAGGGAGTTGGTGATTCCTTAGTTAATCAGATAATTCAAGCTAGAGAATCTGGACCTTTTATAGATTTAAATGACTTTTGTTTAAGGGTTGGGAATCATCGGATTAATAAAAGGATATTAACTACTTTGATTGGTTCAGGAGCAATGGATTGTTTAGGTGATAGAGCTAAACTCTTCCTTGAAATTGATAGGGTTCTTAAAAGATCTGAACAGATTGCTGAAAGAAGACAAAGTCAAATGAAAGATTTATTTTCTGATGACGAAATGTTAGTTACAAAAGAAAAAGAAGAGAATAAAGAAACCGAAGCTTTTGACTTAACATCTTCTGAATGGAGTTCTTTAGGGTTTTATTTAGAATCCCATCCCATAGAGAATAGAATGGAGGAGGTTAGGAGTATGTGTGGTTTGCTTATCTCAGAACTAGAGGTAGCAGATTTTCAACAGAGGGTTGCAGGTGTTCTTGTGCATTTAAATGTTCGCCAGGGCAGTAAAGGCAGATTTGCTTTTGCCACTATAGATGACTCAACTAGCAAGCTCGAAGTTTCTATATGGGCTGATGTATTAGAAAAACATAGAAGAGATCTTAAAAAAGGACAAATTATAGTTGTACAAGGTTTGGTAGAGAAAGATGAATATTTTACTAGTTCTGATAGACCAACATTTAAAATGGTTGCTGAAAAAATATTCTCTTTTGATCAAGCAAGAAATGAGTTTTTAAAACACATAAAAATAACTATTGATTCAAAAAAACAGAAAACTAAAAAATTAACAGAAATTATTAAGAGATTCTCTTCAATTAAGGAAGGAAACCAGGTCATGATTTCCTATCATGGTTCCAATGCTAATGCTGATGTTTTACTATCCAAAGAACATTCGTTAATTCTTAATGATGAAAGTTTAAAAGAGCTAAAGAAATTTTGTGGAAAAGATAATGTGGATTTAGTGTATCATGCACGACCCTATTTAAATTAAACAATTTCAAGAAAAATGATTGGTGATTATTTAGATTTTGAAGAGCCAATTGCTGTTCTAGAAAGAAAAATAATTGATCTTCAATCCTCAGAATCAATAGATAAAGAAGGTCTTTCTAAAGAAATAAAAAAACTTAATGACTCCATCATTAAGCTTACTCAAAAGGTATATTTAAATCTTACACCTTGGGAATGTGTTCAAGTAGCTAGGCATCCTCAGAGACCTCATTTTTATGATTATATAGAAGGAGTTTTTGATAGCTTTGTAGAATTGCATGGAGATAGGCAATTTGGAGATGACAGGGCATTGATAGGTGGTTTAGCTTCAATTGAAGAATTTAGTTTTATATTGATTGGTCATGAGAAAGGAAGAACCACTGAAGAGAAGGTGAAGCATAATTTTGGTATGCCTCAACCAGAAGGATATCGTAAAGCAGCTCGCTTAATGTATCTAGCTGAGAGATTTTCAATCCCGGTTGTTACCTTGGTTGATACCCCAGGAGCTTATCCTGGAATAGATAGTGAGGAGAGGGGCCAAAGCGAAGCAATAGCAAAGAATCTTAGCTTAATGTCGACTCTCAAAACCCCTATCCTTGTTTATGTTGTAGGAGAAGGGGGTTCTGGTGGAGCCCTTGCAATTGCTGTAGGTGATCATATATCTATGATGCAATACTCTACCTATTCAGTAGCTTCTCCAGAAGCTTGTGCGTCAATAGTTTGGAGAGATTCAAAAAAAGCCCCTGAAGCTGCAGAAGCAATGCAAATGGATGCAAAGAGCATATTAAAATTAGACCTAATAGATGAAATCTTAGAAGAACCTTTGGGGGGAGCTCACAGAAATTCATCTTTAACTTTTGCTACTTTAAGAAAATCAATAATCTCTAATCTAGAGAAGTTAAAAACCTTTTCTTTACCTACTCTTGTCGAAAGAAGATATAAGCGTTTAATTAGCTATGGTTCAATTTGATCTATGTTAGAGACCTTAGATTTCTCACCTGGAAAAACATCTAATTTTAATAGAATAGGTGTTTGTTATTCAGGGGGGGTAGATTCCCATGTTTTATTACACTTATTATCCAGAAAATTACTAACTACTAAGAATCTTTATGCTTTGCATGTTAACCATGGCATCAGTGCCCAAAGTGATAAATGGAAAAAACACAGTGAGAAGATATGCAGGGATCTAGACATAAAATTCACTTCATTTGACCTTAATCTCTCAAAAAAAAGAAATATCAATGAAAATTATTTAAGAGAAGCTCGTTATAAAGCTATAGCTTCATGGTCTAAACCAGGGGATATTTTATGTACTGCTCATCATAAAGATGATCAGGTTGAGACAATATTGTTTCGTATATTAAGAGGAACTGGCATTAATGGTTTAAGGGGTATTCCGTACAAAAGAGAATCTTCAGGTGTAGTTTTTCTACGACCTCTCATCAGATTTTCTAAGAAAGAAATAATTAAATACGCTTCACTTAACAACTTAGAATGGGTTGAAGATGAGTCAAATGAAGATACCTCTATATCAAGAAATTTTATAAGAAAAGAATTGCTACCTTTAGTCAGAAGAAAATGGCCAAAATATAGAGATGCTTTGGAGCATATTTCATCGCACGCTAGAGATAGTTCAAATTTACTTGATCAACTTGGAGATGAAGACATAGAAAAATGTGTTGCATCATCTTTTAGTGAATTGTCTATTGCTAATATATCATTACTTAGTAAATTAAGAATAAGTAATATGCTCTATAGGTGGCTTACTTTGCAATCAATGGAGGGAGTGACCTATAGTTTAATTAAGGAAATACAAGAAAATCTACTTTGGACAAAAGATGATTCTGATCCCATCATAACGTTTGGTTCTAAGAGTAAGGTAAAGTCGTTTCAGTTAAGGAAATTCAATAATATTCTATTTCTCTTACCCAAGTCTTCAGATAGTTATTTAAAAGATTACTCTCCCATTATGTGGGATTTAAATGAACCATTAAAACTACCTACAGGTCTTTTAAAAGCTCATGAGTCTACTGGAGAAGGTCTTTCCTTGCTAAGTTCTCAAAATAAAGTTGAGGTTAGGTTTAGAGAGGGTGGAGAAAGATGTAGACCAATAGGCAGAAATAAATCACAAACTCTAAAAAGACTTTTACAGGAATATTCAGTTCCACCATGGAAACGATCTAGACTACCCCTCATTTATATTAATGGTCGATTAGCTGCAGTTGCTGACTTATGGGTCTGTGGAAAGTTTTCTACTAAAAAAAAATATAAGGGCATTTCTTTTAAGTGGAAAGATAATTTATTTAACAAACATGATCTTAGGAGATAAAAATGAAATTAGAGACTATTTTGTATGAAGTTAAAGATGGGGTATCAATAATAACTTTTAATAGACCAGACAAGATGAATGCATTTAATCATCAAATGATTATGGACATCAAGAGTGCAACAGAAGAAGCTGCAAAGGATGATTCTATAAGGTGTGTTGTTTTAACCGGATCAGGAAGAGGATTCTCAGCGGGTGCAGATTTAAGTGAAAGGGAAAGTAAGTGGAAAGATACAGAAGAAGCATTAATTAAAGGGTATCTACCCAGTCTCTTAAATATTATTCAAATGGAAAAACCTGTGATAGCAGCAGTAAATGGAGCAGCTGCAGGCATTGGGAGCGCATATGCCATGGCATGTGATCTCACTTTAATGTCTGAAGAGGCCTACCTTCTTCAAGCATTTAGCAATATTGGACTCATCCCGGATGGAGGTGCAAATTGGTTATTAGTAAATACAATTGGATACAAACTTGCTTACCAGATAGCTATAGAAGGTGAAAGGATAGGAGCAGAAAGGTGTCTATCCTTAGGATTGATAAATAAGGTCGTTAAAAATTCAGAGCTTCTTCAGGAATCGATAAACTGGGCAAGAAAACTTTATGAGAGAGCACCTCAATCTTTAAAATATACAAAAAAAGTTATGAGAAAGTCTTTAAATTCTTCCTATGAAGAAATTTATGCTTTAGAAGCTAAAACTCAAAATGAACTATTTGGTTCAGAAGATAATCAGGAAGGAATAAAAGCCTTTTTAGAAAAGAGGTCTCCAAACTTTAAGGGTTAGGAGGGCTTTGAATTTCCAATCTTTTCCTCAACTCCTCATGTTTCTCTTTAGTAAGTGGATAAAACCAAGTAAGAAATAAAGCAGGGAGAAAAAAAACTGCGCATCCAATACAATAAAAGAATCTTAAAGCCAACATTTCTGTCTCACCATTTTCAGTCCCTGGTATAAAACCAAAAAAGTCTACTAATCTAGCGGCAGCCCAGACAGCTAACATGGCAGATATTTTTGCAATCATTCCATTTAGGGCAAAAAAGGTACCAGCCCTTCGACCCCCTGTTCTTAAAGAGTCTAAATCAACGACATCTGCTAGCATTGAAGCAGGAAGAAACTGCAATCCACCGAAACAAGCCCCTTTCAAAAGAAATAAAATATGGAATTGGGTGTAATCTCCGAATTCTAAGAAGAAGCACAAAAAACTAACTGTTCCTGTGCCCACCAAGGTTATACAAAAAGCTCTATGCTTTCCTATTACTTTTCCTAACCAAAGCCAAAAGGGGATAGCAATAAATCCTGCCAAGAAATATCTGGCATAGGAAGCACCAACCGTCTCAATACCAATAACATCTCTTACAAACCAGAGAGAAAGAGTATTTCTAAAAGATTCTCCAGCAATTACAAGAAAAATTATTGTTAATATTCTTATTAAAAGAGGATTTTCTTTAGCGTACCTTAGACCTTCTCTTAAGGGAATTTTCTTTTTTACTTTCGGCATTGGATCAGGAACCTTCCAAATTGAAATTGCAGCAAAGATTGGCAGAAGAAGAATGATACCCAAGCCCATATAAGCTAGAATTTCTCTCATCTGATTTGAATTAGAGAAATCTTGAAAAAGGAATATAGCAGTTAAAGTTCTTGTTAATCCTTCTTTTAAGGATATGCCTTCTGCTGACACCTCAACCCCTAAAGGAATTAAGGCAGATATTAGTAAACCTATCAAAGTAAATGCTTCTCTTCCTCCAACAATACGAGATCTCTGGTGGTATTCTGGTGAAATTTCAGCTCCCCAAGCTCCATAAGGTATCCCTATTGAAGTTGAGCCCAGATACATAAGCATCATCCATAGAAGGAAATAACTTACAGTTACTTCTTCTCCTGGAATAAATAACTTATATATTGAATACATCATGAGGGGAACTCCAAGTAGTATCCAGGGCTTTCTTCTACCTATTCTTGTGCTGGTCTGATCTCCCCACTGACCTATCAAAGGATCAGTAATAACATCTGTTAAACGGGCAATTAATAAAAGATCTGCTAAAAGAGCTAGTTGAAATTTTGTTACTTCTGAATAAAAAGGAATAAGCCAAATAGCTATTGGATAGCCAATCATTGCTAGTGGAGTTGCAAGTCCACCATAGGCCATTATTTTCTTTCTACTAACAGAAATCAGAGAAGCCATCCTCTTTTACCTCTTCTTTTTTAGGGTATATCTAAAATAATAAATTAGCTAGAAGAGATTTTATTTAATCCACTTATTACTGAAAGTAAACTGGCTATCACTGTATTAGCATGCATCCCAACACCCCAAGAGGATTTATCTTCGCTTTGAATCTCTATGTAGGCTACAGCTTTAGCATCTGAACCTCTGCTTATTGCATGTTGATGATAGTCAGATATCTTTACTGTTAAGTTTAAATCTTTTTTCAAGGCATTTATGAAGGCGTCTATTGGTCCATTTCCTTTTCCCTTAATCAGTTGTTTCTTTCCATCTTTTAATAATTTTACTTTTATTAGATCTTCTTGGGAGTTACTAGAAGAAGAAGATTCAACATGATGCTCTAAGAAATCAAAAGCATTACTATTTTTTAAATAAGTTAGCTGGAAAGTTTCCCAAATATCTGAAGGGGGAATTTCTTTGCCAGTTTCATCCACAATTTTTTGAATAATTTGGCTAAATTCAATTTGCAACCTTCTTGGCATGCTTAAGCCATGATCTCTTTCTAAGAGATAAGCTACACCTGCTTTACCTGATTGACTATTAACTCTAACCACCCCTTCATAAGTTCTTCCAACATCTGATGGATCAATTGGAAGATATGGGATTTCCCAGCGGGGATTATTTGTTTCCCTCATTGCTTCAAAACCTTTCTTTATAGCATCTTGGTGGGAACCCGAAAAAGCAGTAAATACCAAGTCCCCTGCATAAGGATGTCTGGGGTGTACTGGCAGTTGATTGCAGTATTCAACCTCTCTCATTATTGGATTAATATCTGAAAAATCTAAATATGGATTCACGCCCTGAGTAAGCATATTTAGAGCAAGTGAAACTATGTCAACATTTCCTGTTCTTTCTCCATTTCCAAATAAAGTACCTTCTACTCTGTCTGCACCAGCCAAAATACCCAGTTCAGTAGCTGCAATAGCAGAACCTCTGTCGTTGTGTGGATGAAGACTGACAATCACATTTTCTCTATTCTCTAGATTATTACACATCCACTCTATTTGATCTGCATAGATATTAGGTGTTGATAATTCAACTGTAGCTGGAAGGTTGATAATTGTTTTTTTCTTTTCTGTAGGTTGCCAAATTCTATTCACTGCGTTACATATTTCAGCAGCATAAGGAAGTTCAGTAGCTGAAAAACTTTCAGGACTGTATTGAAAGGTCCAATTTGTGTCCTGTTGTTTTAATGAATTCTCTAATACCCATTTAGCACCATCCTCTGCTATTTTTTTTATACCTTTTTTATTACTTTTGAAAACAACTTTTCTTTGGACAGTTGAAGTAGAATTATATAAATGAAGAATAGCACTTTTTGCTCCTTTTAATGATTCAAAAGTCCTATCTATAAGCTCCTTCCTTGATTGGGTGAGTACTTGTATTTTCACATCATCAGGAATTAAATTTTCCCTTATGATTTTTCTAATAAAGTCAAAATCAGTTTGTGAAGCTGCTGGAAATCCTACTTCTATTTCTTTAAACCCTATATTTAATAGAAGATTAAACATTCTAAGTTTTTTTTCTTCTCCCATAGGCTCTATCAAAGCTTGGTTCCCGTCCCTTAAATCTACACTACACCAAATAGGAGCTTTTTTATTTACAGCATCAGGCCAGTTTCTATCTTTTAACTTTATAGGACTAAAGGCTTTATACTTAGCAATATATTGATTAGAAGCTCTTTTCATTTTTTAAGATCAGTAAGTTTCAAAATTATTTTTAATACAAAAAGTTTTTTGATGTATATTTAAGAGATATAGATTTAAACCCGGTGATCTCTTTTAAAAGAGGCCGAGCAGATAAGCTTTAGACTAAAAGATAGAAGTTTAAAAAGTTTCATGATTAAGAAGCATATATATGTAGTTTCTAGCGGTCAAGAAGTGAGTGATAAAATCGGAGAAGGTGATCAGGAGTGGATACTTATAAATTAAATAGTTTAAAAAAATTAGGTTTTACATTTTGGCAGGAAAGAAAGGTCAATAAATCTTTTTCAGAAGAAGATGTAACTTTCTACAAATGTAAGAATGAAGTGCTATTTTGTTTTTCTACAGGAGAACTAAAGGCAAAAAATGACATAGATTTTGATAAGTTTCTTATTTCCCTCTGCCTCCCCTTTAGTTCTTTTCGCAGAGATCGAGTTGAATTAAAGGAAATTGAGAGCTTAGAAAATTTTAGACTAGTACTTCTTTTTGGTGTTAGTAAAAAAATTCTTTTGAACGATTTTAGAATTAAAGACTGTACTTTATTAGAATTTGAAGGAATTGCTAATTTATTAAATAACCCAGACTTAAAGCAATCTCTATGGCTTGATATCAAAGAATATTCTTCATTTATTTAATTTTTAGAAGTTTATGGTTTTATCTGAATATAGATATATGGACAAAGAGGATCTAGGGGTTATTTTACAGATTGAGAGATCCTCCAACCCTTTCCCTTGGACTCTAAAGAATTTCACTGACTGCATTGAAAAAGAATACTATTGTTTAGTTCAAGAACATGAGAAGAAAGTATCAGGATTCGCAATTTTATCAATAGCTCTTGATGAAACCCATCTTTTAAATATTGGTATAGTAGAGAGTATGAGAAGAAGGGGTCTTGGAAAGGAGGTGCTAAATCAAGCTATCCATGTATCCAAAGAGATGGGTAGTAGGAAAATGCTTTTAGAAGTACGTCCTTCAAATTTTGCTGCAATTAATTTATATCGTAATGAAGGTTTCAAAAAACTCAGCATAAGGAAAGATTATTACAAGACCCATGAGGGAAGAGAAGATGCACTTGTGATGGTAAAGCCTCTTGGTAGAAGTTGGAAAGAAATCATTTTTGGAGAATAGGTCTTTGAATAAATCAGGAAAAGGTAAAGCAAGATTTGAAGAGAAAGATGCTTTTATAAGGGCTGCATTGAATGAGGCAAGTATTCCAACTCTCATAATGTCTATGATCCACCTGACAGGCGATCTAGACCTTTTAGAAACTTTACCAAAACCTAGGAAGCCAGTGATGGGGGAATTACAAGGATTTATGGAAGAAGATGAAAAAGAATATATCAGAGATTTAGCTTTTAAAGTAATCAAGGAATATAAAGATAGGGAAGACCTTAAACCCTTTATACCTAAAAAAGAAGACTTGCATAGAATGATGGAGTTTATGGTAGGGGAGAAAGTTTCTCATGATTACTTTGAACTCATGCTAGAGGAGATAGATCTACTTGATCTAGATCCTAGAAAAGTTAATTTTAAAAATTATAAAAAGGTCAAGATACCTGATGGCTTTGAAATTATTGTTATTGGAGCTGGCCTATCAGGAATACTTGCTGGCATTAGATTAAAACAAGCTGGTTTAAAATTTAATATCCTTGAAAAAAATCCTGACTTAGGAGGAACTTGGCTCGAAAATTCTTATCCAGGTTGTCGAGTAGATATTGCTAATCATTTTTATTCATACTCTTTCAATCCAAATAATGAATGGTCTGAGCATTTTTCCCAACAAGCTGAGATCCTGAACTATTTAAAGAAAAGTGTAAAAAAATATAATATTTTCAAAAACATTAATTTTGGGAGAAAAGTTATTTCTGCCCATTATAAAGAAGAGATAAAGAGGTGGGAGTTAAATATAAAATATAACTCTGGAAAAGAAGAAACTATTACAGCGAAGATTTTAATCAGTGCTGTAGGTCAGTTGAATAGACCAAAAACCCCCAAATTTCCTGGTATAAAAAAGTTTAGAGGAAATCAATTTCATTCTTCTAGATGGGATCATGAGCAAGAATTAGCAAGAAAGAAAGTAGCCGTAGTGGGTACAGGAGCAAGTTCTTTTCAAATAGTTCCTGAAATAGCTAAGATTGCAAGAAAGCTTTATGTTTTTCAAAGATCACCCGCTTGGATGTATCCGAATCCCCTTTATCACGAGAAAGTATCTAAAAACAAGAAATGGTTGCTCAAAAAGATTCCCCTATACTCTAAGTGGTACAGACTTCTATTATTCTGGCCAGGTTCAGATAGTTTAATGCCTTCTTTAATAGTAGATGAGAAATGGGAGCATCAAGAAAGGTCTGTTAATGCAATGAATGATAAACAGAGAGAAACATTTACAGACTATATAGAGGGTCAAATTGGTGAAGATAAATCATTATTATCAAAAGTTATTCCACAATACCCCCCCTTTGTTAAACGTATGCTGCAAGATAATGGAGGTTGGTTAAATTCTCTAAAGAAGAAGAACGTTGATTTGATTGTTGACCCAATTATTAGCATAAATTCTAAAGGAATAGAAACCTCTAAAGATTCTTTTAATTTAGATGTCATCATTTATGCTACAGGATTTCACGGAACAGAATTTTTGTCTTCACTTGAAGTAAAGGGCAAGAATGGTCAATTGCTTTCTAAATTATGGAAAGACGAACCTGAAGCTTATCTAGGGATTACTATTCCTAATTTTCCAAATCTATTCTGTTTATATGGACCAGCTACAAACTTAGCACATGCAGGAAGCATTATCTTCAATTCCGAGTGCCAGGTTAGGTACGTAATGGATTCTATAAGATATCTTATTCTTCATGAATTCCAAGAAATTGATTGCAAAGAAGAAATTAATAAAGAGTACAATAAGAGATTACAAAAAGCTTTATCAAGAACAGTATTTTCTAGTATAGCTACTGATAGTTGGTATAAAAATAGAAAAGGAAATGTTGTTACAACCTCGCCATGGTTAATAAAAGACTACTGGTCTTGGACCATGAAGCTCAATCCTGAAGATTATAATTTCAGTTAATTGAGTAATTCCTCTATATGAGATGCAATTTTCTCTGGCTTTGTGTTAGGTGCGAATCTCTTAATAGGTAGGCCGTTTTTATTAATAAGAAATTTAGTAAAATTCCATTTAATACTTTCAGATCCCATCAAACCCGGGCATTTGCAAGTGAGAAATTGGAAAATCGGGTGTGCAGATTTACCCTTAACTTCAATCTTAGAAAAAATAGGGAAAGAAACTCCATAATTAACTGAGCAAAATTCTTGGATTTCTTCATCAGCACCAGGTTCTTGTGATCCAAATTGATTACAAGGAAAACCCAATACATTAAATCCTGAAGCATTATATTTTTTTTGAAGAGATTCGAGGCCTTTATATTGAGGCGTGAAACCACACTTACTGGCAGTGTTTACTACAAGCAAGATTTTGTTAGCAAAGTCTGATAGTTTTATTTCTTTTCCGTCATTAAGTTTACAAGAAAAAGAGTAAATATTTTTGTCATTATCCATAGCTTCCTTATTATTAATTTCATCATTATAGTAAAACACTTAAAAGAAGGTAAAAATAAAATAATTTATACTATTTAGGTTTAAAGTATTGAATTTGAATAATTAAGAATTTGAATAAGCAGAAGATAATAAATCTTTTTTTAATGCTAGGCCTCCTAGTAGGTGTTTTCCTCGCATCTTTTTCATTAATAAAAGAGACGAACCTAAAAAATGAAGGAGGCTGGGTTGCCAAGGTAGATGGGGTGGAAATAAGCAGGGCTAAATATCTTCTTCAAATTGAAAGTTTAAGAATTGATAAAAGAAACCCCTTAAACAAGCAAGACAGAGATTATGTATTAGAAAGAATGATAGAAGAGCAATTACTAATACAAAGGGCCAAAGATTTAGGTATGTTTACTTCCAATAATATGATAAGAGGTACTGTAGTTCAGCAGATGATAAATTTTATTATCTCTAATAATTCATTGACAACCGTAGATGATAAGGACCTTGAAAAATTTTTTTTAAAAAACAAAGGGTTTTTTACAAACGCAAATCGTTTACGAATAAAACAAATATATTTCTCAGATAAAAATCCGGCTTTAGCTTTAGAAAAAGCAAATGAAGCTTTTACTTTGCTTTTTTCAGGTAAATCTTTTGCTGAAGTTTTAAAACTAGGTAGTGAATCTGCACTGGTTGTTCCTGACACTCTGATGACCTTATCTAAGGTGAGAGAATATATAGGCCCCTCTCTTATGCAATTAGCTCAATCTCTGAGGCCAGGAGAATTTACTAGACCAAAAAAAGTTGTAGATGGTTATAAAATAATTTATTTAGTAGATAGGGAGGATGCAAAAACCCCAAAATTTTCTTCTATTAAAGATTTGGTTAGATCTGAATTTATTAAAAGAAGGGATGATCAGTCACTTCGTGAATATCTAGATGATTTAAAGAATTGGTACGATATATCTCGTAATTTGACGAACTAGAATGAGTAGATTTCTAAGAATCTCTCTGATAATAGGTTTATTTGCATCAAATATATTATTTGCCCATCAAAGAAGTGAATCATTCTCAAAATGGATAATTGAAGAAAATGTAGAAACTAAAGATGTAAGCATTATCTTTACAGTCAAAATTTCAGTTTTAAATAAAATGGATTGGCCTTTTAACTTAAAAACAGAAGATTATATTACTAAATATATATCAGAATCTATAGATGTGGGACCAAGTTGTACATCTAAGAAAAGGCCAGTCTTTTTTATCTCTAAAATTAATAATTTTGTTAAAATTTCGTGGATTTTAGAGTGTTTAAAACAACCTTTAGAGATTTCAATAAATTCTTTCTTCGAAAAAGACTCTACGCACAGTCACATAGCAAGATTTCAAGTAGATAATAAGCCTATTCCTGAAAAATTATTTACTAATCAGTCAAGATCATGGAAAGAAGTTTCTGATTCTTACATGAGGAATAAAGTATACGAAGGATCGTCTATTGGAGATTATGTAACATTAGGTATTAAACATATAGCTTCTGGCTATGATCATTTAGCCTTTTTAATTGGACTTCTCTTACTAAATGTAAGATTAAAAGGAATTTTTTTGGCCGTTACTGGATTTACATTGGGACATAGTGTCACCTTAGCAGCAGCTGTTTTAGGTATAGTAAAACCCGTGTCTTCTTTCGTTGAAGCTTTAATAGGCTATTCTATATTCTTGGTAGCTATAGAATACTTTCTAAGAAAAACTAACCAGTTTACTTTTTATCTTTTTCTAATATTTTTAGGTTGGAGTTCACTAATTCTTTCTGCTTATTTTTTAAATTTACAGCTATATTTTTTAGGACTTATAGGTACAGCAATATTTACTTTAACTTATCTTTCTTTAGTAGCAAGAACTAGCACAAGAAATATCTCATACTTTGTCATCTGTTTATTTGGTTTAATTCATGGGTTCGGTTTTGGTGGTTATCTTTCTGAGATTGGTCTTCAGGATGATCGCATTACCCAAGCTTTACTTGGGTTCAATATTGGAGTTGAATTAGGACAAATTCTGGCAGTATTATTATTCTTGCTCTTAGGAAATATAATAAGAAGACTTAAATTAAGGAATATTTGGTTAGTAAAACCTTTATTAGCTTCTTCTCTTATCTCCCTAGGAGTATATTGGTTTTTGACAAGGACTTTTTAGATAATAGTAATCCTGGTTGCTTCTGGACCTTTTTCAGAGTCTTCAATAGAGAATTTAACTCTTGAATTTTCTCTTACTTTTCTTCTATCTTCAGGTTTAATAGCCCGCAGATGCACAAATAGATCACCACCCTTATCTCTTACAAGAAATCCATAGCCCTTACTAGGATCAAACCATTTAATTGTGCCTGTTTCTCTTTGAAGACTTCTTTTAATTCTCTTTCCATAGAAGAACCCAAGTATTGAAAGAAACCCTACTAACCAGAAAATCAATAGTTCACTCAATGAACTGAAATTAGAATTACTTATCCCGCTAAAGTAAAGAGTTAGATAGGATATCCAGGAAATTATCCCACTTGTAATTAAAGCCCTAAAGATCATTTTTATCCTCAGAAATGATTATAAAAGAAAGAATGAATTTTTGTTTACAAACTAAGTTAGTTTTTCAACTTCTTTGAGATGAAGAATTAAACCTCTTTTTTCTTTAACAATTTCCTTTGCTCTCTTTTTTTGGGATTTTACGAGGTCTTGAGGTGCATTTGTCAAGAACCTCCTATTTTCTAATTGATTATTTAAAGATTGGTTTTCTTTTTCTAGCTTAGCTACATTTTTTTTAACCCTAAGCCTTTCTTCATTGGGGTCTATTAAACCCTCTAAAGGAATTAGAATTTCAAGACTTTTATAAACGCTTATAGCGGAGGGTGGTTTTCTGTTATTTCCTTCAATCCAGTTTAGTTGATTTAGACTTGCTAAATCTCTGATTAGTTCAGAAAATTCTTCAGTTTTGCTTTTGTCTTGTTTTGTTCCTTTTGCTAAAAATACATCTATCTTATGCGAAGGCTTTATATTTAGTTCCCCCCTAATGTTTCTTATTCTAGTTACTACATCCTTAAGCCAATTTACTGATATTTCTTCATTTGCATAAGGACTTCCTCTAGATTTAGGGTATTTACTAATCATTATACTTTCTGAATCTTTCTTATGATGAGATCTTAGCTGTTGCCATATTTCCTCTGTAATAAAAGGCATTAAAGGGTGAGCCATTCTAAGAACTCTTTCAAATACATCTATTAAAGATTTGAGAATAGCTCCCTTTTCTTTCTGGCTATATAAATTACTAGATAGTCTTGCTTTAGTAATCTCTAAATACCAATCACAAAACTCATACCAAATAAACTCATATATAGATTGGCTTATTAGATCAAATCTATATTCAACAAAACTTGATTCTACCTTTTCTATTGTTCTATCCAGTCTATTTCTTATCCATTTATCTGCACTATTTAAAGAATGATCTTTGTTAGTTTTAGCATATTCACTTTGTTTCAAGTCTATAAATCTAGCTGCATTCCACAGTTTATTGCAGAAATTCCTGTAGCCTTCTACTCTCTTCATATCAAAATTTATATCTCTATTTCTCGAAGAAAGAGAGCAAAAAGTGAATCTTAAAGCATCGGTACCAAAAGCTTTAATTCCTTTTGGAAACTCCTTCTTAGTTTGTTTTTCTATCCTATCTTTCATTTTTGGTTGCATTAATCCCTCAATTCTTTTTTTAACAAGTGGCTGGAGATTTATACCGTCAATGATATCTAGAGGATCAAGAATATTGCCTTTAGATTTTGACATTTTTTGTCCCTCAGAATCTTTTATAAGACCGTGAATGAAGATAGTTTCAAAAGGAATTTCTTTCACAAAGTGAGTTGTCATCATTATCATCCTAGCTACCCAAAAGAAAATTATGTCAAAACCTGTCACTAAAACATTAGTTGGATGATATCTTTTTAAGAATTTATTTTTTTTAGGCCAACCAAGAGTTGAGAAAGTCCACAAGGCTGATGAAAACCAAGTATCAAGAACATCTAAGTCTTGAGATATTCTTTTTTCTTTACTAAGTTTATATTTAGCCCTTACACTCTTCTGATCTTTACCAACATAAATATTTTCATTTTCA
>CAZWMS010000014.1:0-35623 GCA_964635015.1 uncultured Gammaproteobacteria bacterium
GGAATAAAACTGGATCTCCACCACCTGCAGCATTAAAAAAACTAGTACCAAAATGTATATCCATTAACATCATGGTTACAGTCCCTGCCAATACTGGCATTACTGCTATTAACAAGTAGGCTGTTATTAACCAACTCCACACAAATAATGGCATTTTCATTAAAGTCATGCCCGGTGCTCTCATATTTAATATTGTAGTAATGATGTTAATGGAACCTAGAATGGAAGAAGCTCCCATTACATGCACTGAAAATATAAAGAATGTCACTGTATCGGGAGCGTAGGTTGTTGAAAGTGGCGCATAAAAGGTCCAACCAAAGTTAGGTCCTCCAGCTGGCATAAATAAAGTAGAGATTAAAATTCCAAAAGCCATAGGCAGTAGCCAAAAACTTAAATTATTTAATCTAGGAAGGGCCATGTCGGGTGCTCCAATTTGCATTGGAATCATCCAATTAGCCAAACCGACAAAAGCCGGCATGATGACACCGAAAACCATTATAAGGCCATGGTTAGTGGTCATCTGATTAAAGAACTCAGGTTGCATTATTTGTAAACCGGGCTCAAAAAGTTCTGCTCTAATGACCATCGCCATAGCTCCACCTATAAATAGCATTAGAAAACTTAACCACAGATAAAGCGTCCCAATGTCCTTGTGGTTTGTTGTGTACAGCCATCTGGTGAGTCCTTTAGCCGGACCATGATGACCATGATCATCGTGTGTTTCTACTATTGTGCTCATCTTTTCTGGTCTCTTCCTATAATTTAAAGATCTACTTTGTTTTTGTAATCTACTATATCTTGGGGAATTATTATTTCACCATCTCCATTTTTTCTATTACTCCAGGACTGTCTGGTATAAGTTATTACAGAAGCCATATCCACTTCTGATAGCTGGTTAGCAAAAGACTGCATGGCAGCCCCCTGTACTCCTTCCATTAAGATTTCTATATTTCTTGCTTTATCTCTCATAACTATTTCGCTACCAACAAGTGTAGGAAATACTGGGGGTAGTCCTTGTCCGTTTTTCTGGTGACATGCGACACAATTTTTTAGATATACTCCCTGACCTCGTTCTACAAGCTCTGCTTTTGTCCAAACCTTTTCAGTAAGAAGTTTTTCTGCTTCGGCTAATGCTATTTTCTCAACTACCCAGGCATCGTATTCTTCTTGTTCAACTGCCCTTACAACCACAGGCATGAATGCGTGCTTGATGCCGCATAACTCGGTGCACGCCCCCCTATAAATGCCGGGCTTTGGAACATTAGTCCAGGCGGTATTAATAAATCCCGGAACAGCGTCTTGTTTTACTGCAAAATCAGGAACCCACCAGGAATGAATAACGTCGTTTCCTGTAATAAGGAATCGTATTTTTTTATTTATAGGGATAACTAAAGGCTCGTCTACTTCTGTAAGATAAAACTCTCCTTTTGGACTATCATTATCTATTTGTTCCTGTGTAGTTGATAGATTGCTAAAAAAACTAATATCGTCTTCTAGGTATTTATACTGCCACTTCCACTGGTATCCAGTTACCATGATATTGACGTCTCCCTCGCTATCATCGTAAGCCTTTATCATAACTGCAGTAGAGGGAACTGCCATCCCTACTAAAATTGCTGTTGCCGCTACAGTCCAAGTAATTTCAAGCCAGAAGTGATCATCAATTCTTGAGGCTTTGGCTCCTGCAGACTTCCTATACTTAAAGAGGGAATAGAACATAATCCCAAATACAACCGCCCCTATCCACACACATATCCACATGATTAACATGTGGAGATCAAAGATTTCCTTGCTTACTTCAGTTACACCAACTGGCATGTTGTAGTCTGAAGCTTCAGAAAAAACTGAAGTTGGCAGCGAAAGCAGGAGAGCGTATATAAACTTCCTTGTGACCCTTGAAATTAATTTCATAAATTCATTTATATCTTTAGGTTAGAGCGAGCAGAATCCGCGCGGATTTTATCCTAAGGAATGGACTTGAACAACCCATAAGGTCAAAGTGCGTTAAGTCATTATATTTTTTTAAATAAACTGCTATGAATCTCTAAAGTAAATGCAGCTCTTCTCTAAGCAAATTTAATGCACTTGAAGTGGGAGGTAGAATTGAAGTCCATATCTCAAAACTTAATGCAGCCTGATTAATTAGCATTCCAATGCCGTCTGACACTGTGTCAATGCCCCTTTCTTTGGCAAGTTTAATAAAGGCTGTTTCCTCATGAGAATAATTTAGATCATATGCCCAAGATGCTGAACTCAAGGCGTCTGCGGGTAAGGAAATTTCTGAAGTTAACAAGCCCTCTGAGCTGGTGTTAATTACTCCTTCGGCCTTGAAGTCAACCAAGTCAAAAAGGTTTCCAGTTGAAATTTTAGTTTCAGAGTTTTTAAAGTCCTTAACAAGGGTTTGGGCATTTTCTACAGTTCTGTTAATGATTTTAATTTCTTTTGGCCCTCGATCTATAATAGCAGGAAGTATTGCTCTAGCAGAACCACCAGAGCCTATAAGGAGCAGATTTTTTTCGTGAAAGGAGATTTCCTTGTCAGACAGGTCGTTTAAAAAACCTCTTCCGTCTGTTGAGTCACCGTAAAACTTACCTGACTTTTCCCAAATTGTATTAATTGATCCTGATTGTTGACTTTCTTCAGACCTAACCTCACAAAACTTATAGGCTTCTTCTTTTAAGGGTAAAGTTACGTTTATCCCTTGATAGCCATTATTAAAAAGCTCTAAAATTTTACTTTCAAAATTATCAATAGACACTCTAATTGCATCGTATTGAACTCTTAAACCTTCAATTCTTGCAAATATGGAGTGTATTTTGGGGGAAAGAGAGTGGTTTATGGGGTCACCAATAACTGCAAACTTATACATTTAGGTTTTTCCCCTTCTAATCCAACTGTCGGATACTATGTCTTGAATTGGGGTTGCTCCATTCAAATTGCCCACCTTCCCCTCTAAAAAAACAACTTCTGGAAAAATTTTTTTTACTTGTGTAAAAGATTTAGAAGGAGGGCTCCCTTCTTCGTTTGCAGATGTTGAAACTATAGCCCCAAAGAATGCATCACAAACAGAAATTATTGCAGGATGGTTGCTTAAACGCATAGCTATAGAGTTTTGTTCACCAGTTATCCATTTTGGAGCATGTGAATCTGGAAAAATCCAAGTATGTGCTCCAGGCCAGGTTGAGTTAAGCTTGGTTTTATACTTCTCTGTAGGTGCAAATTTTTCTAAGTGAGACATATCAGAGCCTACTAAAATAAAGCCCTTGTTAGGAGATCTTTTTTTAATCTTTAAAAGTTTTTTTACAGCACTTTGATTATTTGGATCACACCCCAATCCCCAAACTCCTTCTGAAGGATACCCTATTATATCCCCTGAAATTAAAGCAGAGAGAACTAAGTCAAGGCTGCTCATTTATTAGTCATTTAAGATTCTTGTTTAATTCTTTTATGACTTTAATGTTTTGTTCCCTTACATCCCTTAAAGCATCAGAAATGGATTTTGAGCTTAAAGAAAGAATCTGCGCTGCTAAGTATGCAGCGTTTGAGGCGCCAGCTGAACCAATGGCTACCGTTGCAACTGGAACTCCTTTTGGCATTTGAACTGTTGCTAGCAGGGCATCTAGTCCGTTTAAAGAGCCAGAGTCTATGGGGACTCCAATTACAGGTTTAAATGTTTTTGCTGCAACACTGCCCGCCAGATGAGCAGCCAATCCAGCCATTGCTATAAATACTGACACTCCATCTTTTTCGCACTTTTCTATGTGCGCATTAAGTAGCTTGGGAGTTCTATGCGCAGATAGCACTTTAATTGAATGCTCAATGGATAGGGACTTTAATATTTCAGAACACTTATCTGCATAATCTAAGTCTGACTTTGAACCCACTATTATTGAAACTTTCATGTTAGTTATAATCTCCTTAAATAATAAAAGTATTCTAATATATTAGCGTTGCTTAAAATACCAGCTATGTCCTTAATTAAAAATATTATCATTCCCTTATACAATGCTTAGTGGTGTGGCGAGGGCCATAATGTCTATTGATAAGGGTATTAAAAAAATACTGAGAATGGAAGTGGAAGGGGTATTATAATTAAGGTTGTTGGAATTGAGTTTACAGTTATACAAAAAGAAATAGATCACTTTCATGCAGGTTTTTATTGATTGCCTTTTTGATTTAAAAAGACAAGGGATAAAAAGCTTCTAAAAAAATTGAGGGCCTAGGGAATGAGAATAGTTTTTGCAGGAACATCTAACTTCTCCTCTCAGCATTTAAGTTTTATATTGGATGGTGGGTGGGAGGTGGAGGCTGTTTTAAGCCAACCCGATAAGGGCGCTGGAAGGGGGAAAAGAATAGCCCCAACAGCAACAAAGACGCTTGCAAAGGCATTTAATATAAGGGTTTTACAGCCTTCTTTCTTAAAAGAAAATGAGCTTATAGAGAAGGAAGTTAAAAAAATAAATCCCGACTTGATCTTAGTAGTTTCTTACGGGCTAATGGTTCCTAAAAATATTCTTTCTATCCCGAGGCTTGGCTGCATAAATGTTCATGCCTCTCTGCTTCCAAGATGGAGGGGGGCTGCCCCTATAGAAAGATGCATTTTAAGCGGAGATAAAAAAAGCGGAATAACTATTATGAAAATGACTGAAGGATTAGATTCAGGTCCCATTTTAAAAAAATATCCTTGTGATATTTCACTTAATGAGACCGCACAGTCCTTAGAAAAAAAATTGCTTAAAATTAGCAGAACAAAAATTAGCAGTCTTTTGTCTCAAATAGACAGGGGACTTATCAAAGAAAAGAAACAAGAAGAATCTCTGGCAACATTTGCTCCTAAGGTTAGTAAAGAAGAAACGGAGATTTTTTGGGACAAAGAAAGTTCTGGAGATGTTATTAGAAAAATTAGAGCCTTTAACCCTAGGTTTGGTACATTCTCTTTTATTGGTAAAAAGAGAATCAAAATATTAAAGGCATCTATGGGGAAAAATAACATGGGGTTATCTCCGGGTTATTTAAATATTACTTCTTCTAATAAAATGGAAGTTGGTTGCAACAAGGAAACAGTCCTCATTCTAGAGAGGGTGCAGTTAGAAAACAAAAGGTCTTGCAAAATAGAGGATTTTATTAGAGGTAATCAGGCCTTGATAAGTAAAGAAAAGAAATTCTCTACTTAAAATTAAATCCAAATTTATTTGCTAAAGCTGAAATAAGTTTATAATCGAAAGGAACATTTAATGCTAGTTAAGGGAAACTCTTGAAGATTGTTATTCTTGGTGCTGGTGCTGTAGGGGGTGCTTTAGCAAAACTATTGGCTTTAGAAGAAAATGACGTGCTAGTAGTAGACCGGGATGCTAATTCCTTGAATAAATTAGAGGAAGATGCTGATATAAAAACAATCTTGGGAGGATCTTCATACCCTAATGTCTTGCTAGAAGCAGATATTAAGAGTGCCGACATGGTTATAGCCGTCACAGGAAGTGATGAAATAAATATAGTTGCCTGCCTAATATCTAAGGTTCTTTCAAAAAGAATAAAGACCATTGCAAGAATAAGAGAGGCCTCTTATTTAAAAAATGAAACTTTTGAAGCCTTAGAAAAGGGACAAATACCTGTTGATATTGTGGTAAGTCCTGAACAGCTAATTACAGACCATATCCAAGCTTTAATTAATACACCAGGGGCTCTTCAAGTTCTGGAGTTTGCTGGAGGGCTCTTAAATCTAGTTGCTGTTAAGGCGGTAAGGGGTGGGCCTCTTATAGGCCAAGAAATAAGCAACTTAAAAAAACATATGCCAAAAGTCGATACTAGGGTGGCTGCTATTTTTAGACAAGAAAGTCCTATCATTCCTACGGGATCAACAACAGTAGAGGCCGGAGATGAAGTTTTTTTTATTGCTAAAAAGGGTGATATCTCAAAAGTAATAAACGAAATGAGAAAAAAAGAGGAGCCTTATAAAAAGATCATAATCGCAGGGGGAGGAAGGATAGGTTATAGATTGGCAAAAAAAATTGAATCTAACCATAATGTAAAAATAATTGAATCTCTCAGTGAAAGAGCAAAGTATTTATCAGAAAAACTTAAGTCAGCAGTAGTATTGAAGGGTGACGTTTCAGATAAACATCTCCTTCACGAGGAAAATATTAAAAACACAGATGTATTTGCTGCGGTAACAAATGATGACGAAGCAAATGTAATGTCATGTTTGTTGGCTAAAGACATGGGTGCTCATAAAGTTATTGCCCTCATAAATAACCCTGCTTATGTTGACTTGGTTCAAGGAAGGGGTGTTGACGTGGCTATAGCCCCCTCTCAAATAACAATAGGAACATTTTTATCTGAACTTGCTGGAGATGAAGTTGTAAAAGTTTACTCTCTTAGAAGGGGTGCTGCTGAAGCAATTGAAATGATTGCTAGAAACCCAAGCGGACATTCTTCAGAAGGAGTTGTAGGCAAAGAGCTTGGGTCTATAAAATTGCCTCAAGGAGTCACAATTGGAGCGATAATTAGTAAAAAAGAAGTGAAAATCGCTCATGATGACGTTAAATTACATGAAAATGATCATGTAATAATGTTTTTAAGTGATAAAAATTTACTTCCAGAGGTCCAGGAGTTATTTTCCCCTTTATAAAGATAGATGAAATTTAAGTCTACACAAAACATCCTTGGTATGCTGCTTATGATGTTTAGTGCTGCCCAATTAATACCCTCTTTTATAGCTTATATTTATGAAGAAGAGCTTATCATGAGCTTCTTAATTACATTCTTATTTACATTCCTTTCTGGATTAATATTATTTAATTGGCCTTCTAAGCAGAATAAGGAGCTTAGAACTAAAGATGGTTTTATAATTACTGTTTTTTTCTGGACTGTTTTAGCGATTTTTGGATCTTTTCCTATCTTTTCGGCAAATATAGAGGGAATTACCTATGTAGATTCTCTTTTTGAATCTATTTCTGGTCTTACTACAACAGGAGCAACGGTACTAACTGGTCTTGATAGTTTGCCTAAGTCTGTCCTTTTTTATAGACAATTTTTACAATGGTTAGGAGGGATGGGAATTATTGTCCTTGCAGTTGCTGTTCTTCCTTTGTTAGGAATTGGGGGAATGCAGTTATACAAAGCAGAAACGCCCGGGCCATTGAAGGGGTCTAAACTTACCCCAAGAATCACGGAAACAGCTAAGGCCCTCTGGTATGTATACCTTTCTATGACAGTTGTTTGCGCTCTTTTTTATAAATATTTTGGCATGAATACTTTTGACGCCATATGTCATGCTTTCTCTACTGTAGCTATAGGAGGCTTCTCCACACATGATGAAAGTTTTGCCTATTTTTCTTCAAAAGGCATTACATATACAGCAATTGTGTTTATGCTACTGTCAGGAATTAACTTTGCCCTTCATTTTACTGCCTGGTCTAAGGTAAAAGTTAATCATTATTTTAAAGATTCAGAAGTAAAGTTTTACTTAAGCATAATTGTAATAACTTTTTTTATAACCTTTATAGCTCTAAGTATTTACCAGGCTCCCTATCAGACGACAAGCTTCGGGGACACCCTATTTCAGGTTGTTTCTATAGCAACAACAACAGGGTTTATGTCTTCTAAATATGCCGATTGGCCGCTATTTATACCCTTTATGCTTCTAATTGTTGCTTTTATCGGAGCTTGCGCTGGGTCTACTGGAGGGGGTATAAAGGCTATTAGGGCGTTGGTTTTAATTAAACAAGGTTTTGGGGAGTTTACAAAGCTTATTCACCCAAATGCTGTTATATCAATTAAACTGAGTAACAGGCCCTTAAATAAGCGTGTTGCTGAATCCGTGTGGGGTTTTTTTTCTATCTATGTACTTGCTTTTATTATAATAATGATGTTTCTCTTGGCGCAAGGAAATGATTTTACTACATCCTTTTCAGCTGTAGCAGCCTCTATTAATAACCTGGGCCCTGGTTTAGGTCAGGTGGCAGAAAATTACCATTCGTTAAATTCCTACTCAAAGTTGGGACTATGTTTTGCTATGTTGCTGGGTAGGCTGGAAATTTTCACCCTTCTTATTGTCTTCTCCCCTTCTTTTTGGAGAAGCTAATTTTTTGAAAATATGGTAATTAAGAAGGCCTTTTTAAGTATTCTATTATTTTGTCTTGCCCACCTCCCCCTGTCTCTAATTTATTTTTTGTCTAACGTTTTATCTCTTTTTCTTTATTTAGTTCCAAATTCCCACAAGTCTAACACCCATATAAACTTAAAAATTGCCTTTCCTCTAATGGATAAAGCTGAAAGAGCAATATTTTTAAAGGAAAGCTTAAATGCTACAGCAAAGTCTTTACTTGAAACGGGAGTGATCTGGTTAAATTATAAAAAACTGGAAAGAAATAACCTTATAAAGCCGGTGGGTCTAGAAAATATTGAAAATAGCCTAAATTTAGAGAAAGGGCTTATTCTTTTTACTCCTCACATGGGAAATATTGAGTTGGTTTTAAGTTTCCTTGCAAAAAAGTTTGGATGTACTATTCCTTACAGTGAGGCAAAAATGGTTTTTCTAGATAAGGTAATGTTAAAAGCTAGAAGAAAAATTGGTGCTAAGATGGTCAAGGCAAATTCAGCGGGCGTGAAAAAGATATTCACAACACTCAGAAAAAATAAAGTCATCGCTATAGCCCCTGACCAAGTGCCAACAAAAAAAGGAGGCTTATTGTCTGATTTTTTTGGACATCCTGCTTTAACTATGACCTTAATTTCTAACATGGCCGCAAAAACAAATAGTCCCTGTCATTCCGTTGCTTGTGTGAGGTTAAAAAAGGGAGCTGGCTTCAAAATATTTTTTAGCAAAAGAATTGAGCCATTAAACACCTTGGGCCTCCATGAGGGAGTAAACCTTATGAACTGTGAATTAGAAAAATGTATAATGAGAGCACCTGAACAATATGCGTGGGAATATAAGAAATATAAACATTCCAGCTCTAAAGATATCTATAAATAATTATTTTAAATGATAGTGTGTACTTACTTACAATATAGTTTTTAAAGCTAATATGAAAGACACCTCAATGGACAGGTTGGTCTCTTTGTGCAAAAGAAGGGGTTTCATTTTTCAAACCAATGAAATCTATGGAGGTCTTCAGGGCCTCTATGATTACGGCCCCTTAGGAGTGGAACTTAAAAACAATCTTAAACAGGCTTGGTGGAATTCTATTGTTTTTGAAAGGGATGATGTAGAGGGGCTTGATGCAGCAATATTAACGAACCCTATGGTTTTGAAATACTCGGGACATGAAGATACTTTTACAGATCCTTTGATTGATTGCAGGTCCTGTAATTCTAGATGGAAGGAAGACCATATAAAGTCAAATAAATGCCCCTCTTGCGGCTCTAAAGATCTTACAGATCCCCGCCCCTTTAATCTTATGTTTAAAACAAAAGTTGGTCCAGTAGAAGATGAAAAGTCTTTTGCTTACTTAAGACCAGAGACAGCTCAGCAAACTTTCACAAATTTTAAAAATGTAATTGACTCTACTTCTAGAAGCTTACCATTTGGTATAGCTCAAATAGGAAAGGCTTTTAGAAATGAAATAACCCCAAGAAACTTTCTTTTTAGGGTAAGGGAGTTAGAGCAAATGGAGTTAGAATTTTTTGTAAAGCCAGGGGAAGATGAAAAATGGCATGATGCCTGGATTGAGTCAAGGATTGAGTGGTGGGTGGACCAGGGAATAAGCAAGTCTAATCTAAAGCTATATGAGGTTCCACAAAAAGAGCTTGCACACTATTCTAAGAGAACGGTTGACATAATGTATGAGTTTCCTCATGGGGAAGAGGAGCTAGAAGGAATTGCAAATAGAACAGACTTTGACCTGGGGTCCCATACTAAAAACCAAGAAGAGTTAAACATCCTTTCAAGGGTTAAAGTGAACCAAGATTCAAATGCAAGATTGGCCATCCAAGACAAAAAAACAAATAAATGGCTAGTGCCCTTTGTCATTGAACCTGCAGCAGGGGTGGATAGGGGGGTGTTGGCTTTATTGCATGAATCTTATAGGATAGAAAGAATAAAAAACGTAGAGAGGAGTGTTCTTTCTTTAAAGCCCCACCTTGCTCCTATAAAGGCAGCTGTTATTCCCTTAAAAAAAAATAACCAAGAATTGGTAGATAAGGCAAAAGCTCTCAAGAGCAGGCTTCAGGAAGAAAAAATAGGAAGAGTTGTCTTTGAAAACACTGGAAATATAGGAAAAAGTTATCGTAGACATGATGAGATAGGAACCCCCTTGTGTGTGACTGTTGATTTTCAAACCCTTGAAGAAGGCAGTGTAACTGTGAGAGATAGGGACACAATGGATCAAGTTAGAATGTCTTCAGAAGAAATACCCGATTACTTCAGGAAGCATCTAGCATAAGTGGAAAAAAAGAAATCCAAATTTGTTGTTCTAGATAGGGACGGAGTTATTAATGAAGACTTGTTTGATTATGTTCTAGAGCCAAGACAGTTTAAATTTATAGAAGGCAGCCTGCAGGCTTTAATTAATTTAACTTCCTCTGGATATGAAATAGTTGTTGTAACAAATCAAGCCTGTATTGGTGAGGGCTTAGTTTCTCTTGAAAATATAATAAAAGTAAATGAGCACATGAAAAAGGAAGTTGAAAAAAAAGGAGGAAGGATTAAGGGTATATTTGTGTGCCCTCACAAGAGAATGGGGGGTTGTAATTGTAGAAAGCCAAAACCAGGTTTGTTGCTTAGGGCTGAAAAAGAACTTGGAATCTCCCTTGAGGGTGCATATTTTGTTGGAGATAAATTGTCTGATGTTGAGGCTGCTATAAACTTTGGTTGCGTGCCAGTCTTGGTTAAAACGGGTTATGGTCTTAATACATTATCAAGTCCTGATTTACCTGAAAACTTAGAGCGCTTCAAAGACTTGGCTGAATTTGCGAGAAATTTTTTAAGAGAATGAGCTCCTTAGTGTCTTTTTTCCGGTCACTTTTATTTTACTTTGGCTATATATTATCTGCCTTAATTGCCAGTGTAGTAGCATGTTTAGTTGGTCCCTTAATTAAGCTTGAACGAAGACTTATTTTGTTTTCTCTATGGCCGAGATTTGCTAACTATTTTCTTTATATTACCTGCAACATAAATGTTGTAGTAGATGGCTTAGAAAATATTCCAAAGAAACCTTGTGTTATAGTTTCCAACCACCAAGGTCAGTGGGAGACCTTTTATTTTCAATATCTTTTTTATCCTATGGTCACAGTTTTAAAGAAAGAGCTTTTGTTCATTCCTATTTGGGGGTGGGCCATGAAGCTTCTCTGGCCTGTTGCAATCAACAGGAGAAGGCCCGTAGAATCTTTTAAAAAGGTTTTAAACGAGGGATTAAAGAGGCTTTCTTCTGGATATTGTGTTTTATTTTTCCCTGAAGGCACAAGAAAAAAACCAAATGAAATTGGTAAATACGCATCAAGTGCATTTAATCTGGCTAAAGAAGCCAATGTGCATGTGCTTCCCCTGGCCCATAACTCAGGCGACTGCTGGCCAGCTCATTTGTTTTTTAAAAACCCTGGAACAATACACCTTAAAATAGGTAAGCCCTACAAAATAAGGGACAAGCCCTCTGTGGAAGCAAGGAGAGCGGCTATTTGGGCAGAAAAAACTGCACCTTTTCTTCAAAAGAAAGGTAAGAGTTAAATGTCTAAGTTTGAAACCATGTCTGCGTTTTCGTTTATAAACTTTCTTCTGGGTTCTACTTCATCCCCCATCAGTGAATTGAAAAGCTCGTCTGCTACCTGGGCATCTTCTAGAGCAACCCTTCCCAGAGTTCTCACCTCTGGGTCCATAGTAGTGTCCCAAAGCTGATCTGAATTCATTTCCCCCAGCCCTTTGTATCTAGAAATTGTGAATGAGCCTCTTACTGAATTTATAAGGTTCTCCAGCGCTTCAGAAAAGTTTTTTGCGCTATAACGTATTTCATTTAGCTCAAAATAACTTTCAGGACCAATTAACTCAGACAACTCCTCTCCTAATCCATAAATATCTTTGTATGCCTTAGATCTGAAAAAACTACCCCTTAACCTCCACGCTGAGTCGGTTCCATGTTTGCTTAGGTGAACAACTGGCTCTACATTACCTGTGTCTTTATTTTCCTCCAACTCAACCTTCCACTCCGAGGAGACTGAGGCGCTCTCGTTTAGAGCCTTTTGAAGCTTTTTAGACCACTTTTTTGTTAGCTTTTCTTTCGTTAAGTTTAATATTCCCTCAACCTGGGATAAATTTTTTAGCAGGTGAAGGGGGTAACTGTGTGAAAGTGAGTTTATAGTGTCAAGAACCTTGTCGTGCCTTGAGATAAGAACTTCTAATGTTTTGCCGCTAATAGACTCCCCCTTTTTATTTAAAACTAATTTAGCCCCCTCCGTTATATTCTGTAATAAATACTCTCTAAGAGACCCTTCGTCTTTTATGTAAGTTTCTTGTTTTCCTTTTTTTAATTTAAAAAGCGGAGGTTGGGCTATGTAGATGTGTCCCTTTTCTATTAGGTCTGGCATTTGCCTATAAAATAAAGTTAGTATTAATGTTCTTATATGGGAACCATCAACATCTGCGTCTGTCATTATTATTATCTTGCTGTATCTTAGTTTTTCTATCTGCCATTCCTCGCCCTTAATTCCACAGCCAAGAGCAGTTATTAGGTTAATTATTTCTTCTGAAGAAAGAACCTTGTCTATCCTGGCCTTTTCCACATTAAGAATCTTTCCTTTTAGAGGAAGTATTGCCTGAAAATGCCTATCTCTTCCTTGTTTTGCAGACCCTCCTGCAGACTCTCCTTCCACAAGATAAATTTCGCTTTTTTCTGGATCCTTTTCTTGGCAGTCTGCTAGCTTTCCGGGAAGACCTCCTCCTTCAAAGAAACCCTTCCTCCTTGTCAGCTCTCTAGCTTTTCTGGCTGCTTCTCTTGCCTTTGCTGCTTCTAAAATTTTAGTTACTATAGATTTAGCCTCTGAAGGATTTTCTAGCAAATGGTCAGTTAGCGCCTTATATACCTCCTGCTCTACTACAGGCTTTACCTCGGAGGAAACCAACTTATCTTTAGTTTGTGAAGAAAATTTAGGATCAGGTATTTTAACAGACACTACCGCCACCAAACCCTCTCTTGCATCTTCTCCTGAAGTGGAAATTTTCTCTTTTGTATTTAGACCCTCTTTTTCCATAAAGTTATTCATTGTTCTGGTTAGGGCCGTTCTAAATCCAACTAAATGAGTACCCCCATCCCTTTGGGCTATGTTGTTTGTGTAGCATTTGATGTTTTCTTGATATCCATCATTCCATTGCAAAGCTACTTCTACAGAAATACTTTCTTTATTCTCTTTAAAAAAATGAAATGTTGAGTTTATGGTATTTCTTTTACTGTTAAGGTGCTTTACAAACTCTTCAAGACCCCCTTTGTGCAAGTAAGTTTTTTCTTTTCCTGTTCTTTCGTCTATTAATTTAATATTTAATCCTGAGTTTAAAAAGGACAGCTCCCTTAGCCTTGCAGAGAGAACCTCAAAGCTAAACAGGATGTTATTAAAGGTCTTTGTAGACGGTTTTATCTTGATTTCTGTGCCTGTTACCTCAGACTTTCCAGTTGCTTTTAGTCTGCCTTTTGGTCTTCCATTTGAGTAGTGTTGTTCAAAAATCTTACCATCTCTGCATATCTTTAGGTGTAAGTCTTCAGACAAAGCATTTACAACTGATACACCAACTCCATGCAAACCACCAGAAACCTTATAGGAATTGTCATCGAACTTTCCTCCTGCATGCAGTTTTGTCATTATAACTTCCGCCGCAGAAACCCCCTCTCCTTTGTGCTTGTCCACTGGAATGCCCCTTCCATTGTCACTAACTTTAACTAAATTATCATCCAATATTACAACCTCCACTGTGTCACAATGTCCTGCTAGGGCTTCGTCTATAGAGTTGTCCACTATTTCATAAATCATGTGGTGCAGTCCAGTGCCATCATCAGTGTCTCCTATATACATACCTGGGCGCTTTCTTACTGCCTCCAAGCCTTTTAACACCGTAATGTTTGTAGAGTCGTATTTACTTTGGCGCTCCTTCTTTTCCCTTGCTTTAGGGTGCGAGGAGGAGTTCTGTTTAGATGATAAATTTAGTTTTTTTTCTGTGCTGGCAATTTTTTGTTTTTTCTTTGCTGGCATTGGCCTATTTTATATTATTTTTCCAAATTAATCTGTTGAAAATTACTTAAAACTTCTTTATTTAATTTGTCTTTTTCTTTATCAATTGCGGTTAAGATTACCTGGCAGTCTGAGGCAAGTACTTGCTTCAAAAAAAAGGAAAGGTTAGCGAGATCTAGTTCAGAAGCAAAGTCATCTATAAGAAGGACTGGTGGAAGCTTTGTTGTTAGTTTTAGAAAACTGCTTATTGATAAATATATTAATAAAATCAATAACTTCTGCTGACCTCTAGAGAGGATGGAGCTTGCTGAGTTTGTCTCAATTTTGTAAATTAAATCTAGCCTGTGTGGGCCCGCTGAAGTAAAGCCCAAAATTTTATCTTTCATAAAACTGTCATCTATCGAGTTTTTTAGAGAGGAGCCTTTCCAGCCAGGACTAAATTTTACTTTAAAGTTTCTAAATATTTTCAAGTCATCATTTAAGTCTAGTCCTAAAAAGTAGTCTTCTAGGTGTTTTGTGAATATATCAAAAAAAACTTCTTGTTTTTTTGATAGAGCTGCACCTGATTGCTCCAACCTTTCTGTCCAAATAGTTAGTTCCTTAGAAAATTCTTTTTTTAGAAGCTTATTTCTATTGTGCAGAGCCTTGAGGTAATTGGCATGAAGTGCTTTGGTCTCAGGTTCCACGTGGAACATTATTTTATTAAAGAAATCTCTTCTTAATTCAGCTTCACCCTCTATCATTCTTAATGTTTTTGCTGTAAGGAAACTGAAATAAGGGCTGTTTTTTAATTTTAAGGGCTTTTCATCTAATCTCCTGTTTGTTTCAAGCCTGTCTGTGCAAGATTTTTTTGCAATTATTCTTAGTTCAACTCCTTCAAGCATTGCCCTTAAAGCAATTCTAAACTTTTTTCTTCTTTTTGATATACACTTTTTTAGGTCCCTTTGTCTAAAAGACTTCCCAGAAAGAAGTACCTCCAGGGCCTCTAGAATAGAAGTCTTTCCAGAGCCATTTTTTCCAAATATAATACACGAACCTTTGAGGGTTAGTTTTGTTTGATTGAATAGCCTGAAGTTCTCTAAATAGAGATTCTTTATAAGCATTCTTTAAAGTTTCATTGGCATGACAACATAAGATTCTTGAGAGCTGTCCGGTTCTCTTATTAAGCAGCTACTTTCGTCTCCATAAAAAAGAATTTCTACATCTTCAGTGTCTATATTGGTCAATACATCTAAAAGATACCCTATGTTGAATCCAATTTCTATCTCATTTCCTGCAAAGGTAACTTCTATCTCTTCTTCAGCCATCTCCTTTTCAGGGTTATTTGCTGTAAGCTTTAGAAGGTCCTTTGAAATTGAGAGCCTTACTCCCCTGTATTTTTCATTAGACAAAACAGATGATCTAGAAAGCGCAGATTGCAACACTTCTTTTTTTATAGTCAAAACACTCTCATTTCCACTTGGTAATACTTTTTCGTAGTCCGGAAACTTGCCATCTATTAATTTTGAAGAAAATACTAGGTTTTCTTTTTTAATCACCAAACTTCCATCACTCAGTAGAAAACTCATCTCATCTTCTGTATCAGGAAGTATTTTTGCCAACTCCATAACTGCCTTTCTTGGCATTATTGCCTTAGAGTCTTCTGTTGTGAGTTCATTGTCTTTTTTTCTTGCTATTGCAAGTCTGTGTCCGTCAGTGGCTATTGAGCTAAATGTTCCATTTTTTACCTCTAAGAGCAGGCCATTTAAATAGTACCTTACGTCTTGTGAAGCCATAGAAAAAGAGGTTTTATTCAGTAGTCTTTTTAAGTCTCTAGATAGAATTTTAAATTCTAATTTTTCTGGCCCCACTTCTAATTCCGGAAAATCATCTGCCGAGAGTGTTGCAAAGTCTGCTTTGAAGTTTTTAGAACTAACATGCAGCTTTCCCTCTGTAAGTTCAAAAATTAAGCTTTCTTTGTCAGGTAAAGACCTGCAAAGTTCTGACATCTTTCTTGCTGAAACTGTAATCTCCCCTTCCTGTTCCACCCTCTCAACTTCAGAAGTAACTTTTAGCTGTATTTCCAGGTCTGTAGAAGTTACCTCTACCCTGTCATTATTTGCATAAATTTTTAAGTTAGCCAATATTGGTATGGTTTGTCTTCTTTCTGCAACTGATGCTGCGCTTTGTAGAGAATCAGTTATCTGGTCCTTGGTTGTTTTAAATTTCATTTTTAAATTGTAAGTGCTCTCACTAAATTTCTGTAGTCTTCTTCAATTTCATTATTAAAGTTTCTGAGCTCTTTTATCTTTTTACAGGCATGCAGCACTGTTGTGTGGTCTCTTCCCCCAAAAGAATCCCCTATTTCTGGCAGGCTATGATTTGTAAGTTCTTTTGCTAAAAACATAGACATCTGCCTAGGCCTTGCAATAGACCTGCTTCTTCTCTTAGACAAAAGGTCGCTTAACTTAATGTTGTAATACTCAGCGACTATTTTCTGGATATTATCAACACTCACCTGTCTTGCTTGAATTGCTAGCAGGTCTTTTAGGGAATCTTTAATAAGTCCTAGATCAATTTTCTTTCCTGTGAAGTTTGAGCTTGCAACAACTCTTTTTAGGGCCCCCTCCAATTCCCTTACATTTGATCTAACTTTTTGGGCTATAAAAAAGGCACACTCAGTTTCTAGAGTTTGCCCCATATTTTCTGCTTTGCTTAAAAGAATTGCAACTCTTGTTTCTAGTTCAGGGGGCTCAATCACCACCGGTAAACCCCACCCAAATCTTGATTTAAGCCTATCTTCTAGCCCTACTATTTCTTTGGGGTATCTATCACAAGTTAGAATCATCTGACTTCCCCTCTCGAGTAGAGAGTTAAAGGTGTGAAAAAGTTCTTCTTGAGACTGCTCTTTTTTTGCAAAAAATTGTATGTCGTCTATCAAAAGGGCATCTAAAGACCTGTAGTGCTGTTTAAATTCATTAATTGCACCTAATTGAAGTGATTTTACCATATCACTCACGAACCTCTCTGAATGAATGTAGGAGATTTTTTTCCCAGATAAGTTTTTTTGAATTCTATTGCCTATAGCATGCATAAGGTGTGTTTTTCCTAAGCCCACCCCTCCGTAAATAAATAGTGGGTTATAGGATTCCTTGCTCCCTTGTGCAACCTGTTTTGCAGCAGCCAGGGCTATGTGGTTTGACTTTCCTATAACAAAATTTTTAAAAGTTAACGAAGGAATTAAGCTGTTTACTAGGGGGGGAGTTTGGGGACTTGGTTCTTGCAGTGGGCTCATGAAGTTAGTAGTCTCCGGGTGTGGATTTCCAGCTTCATCTGCCTCAAGTTCCATATTTTTTATTTCATCCCCTAAAACTTCAAAAGTAAGAACAAGGTTATCGTTTCTGGTTATATTTGAAATCCTTGTAGATAAAGCCTCTCCGTAGTTTTCTTCCACCCAATCTAGTATAAACCTGTTTGGAGCCAATATAGCATAAGATTCAGGCTTAGAACCTTGATTTTCTTTTAACATTAAGGGAGAAATCCATGTAGAGTACTCCTCAAAGCTCAGATCTTTTTCAAGAGTTTTTTTACATTCATTCCAAAACACCACTTCTTCCATAAAAATATTATAAGATGAAATTCAATACTTATCCACAGCATAAATACATATTTATCTTGTGGATAACCTGTTGGTACAGTGTTCAATTTAAACTACTTGTTAATTTTCTATAAAGAAACTATGATGCGATCCCTTTTACATTGATTTCAATACCATGAAGAGAACCTACCAACCAAGCAGAATTAAAAGATCTAGAACTCATGGATTTAGAGCAAGAAGTTCTACCTTAAGTGGAAAAAGAATTTTAAATAGCAGGCGAAGAAGGGGAAGAAAAACCCTTTCAGCTTAATAGCAAAGCTCATGGTGGAAAAGAAAAAGCTTTCAATTCCAGCTAAAGAAGGATTTGCGAAAATATTTTCTTGCCCAGATGTGAGGTTGTCTGTTGGGGAGTTTATTCTCTTAGGAAAAAATAATTTATTAAAAACGCCTAGAATAGGAATATCTATTAAAAAAAAAGACTATAAATTGGCACACAAAAGAAACTTGTTAAAAAGGCAAATAAGAGGAAGTTTCTACTCGAGAACAGGAGCCCTTCCCTCAATGGATTTTGTTGTTCAAGTTAAGAGTGGTCTCTCTAAAAAAGACATGAAGTACAAAGAAGATATTACTTCTCTTTGGGACACTTTACTAAGGAAAGATAAATGAAAAGATTCTTGCTTAGAGCCTTGAGAATATATCAAAAATTAGTTAGCCCCCTGCTTGGGCCTTCTTGTAGATTTCACCCAACTTGCTCCCAATATGCCTCAGAAGCTATTGAGAGATTTGGTGTAAAGAGGGGGGTTGTATTATCCATAAAAAGAATAAGTAAGTGCCATCCTTGGGGGGGAAGTGGTGTAGATCAAGTTCCGAGGAAAAATTAGATGGACATAAATAGAGTTGCTTTAGTGGTTGGCATAGGTTTGGTTTCTTACTATCTCCTGTTGCAATGGCCGCCAATGGGGTCAGCAGCAGAGGTTCCTTCCAAAGAATTGCTATATGAAGAAGTCGTAAATGATAGTAAGCAATTACTATCTAAGATAGAGCCTGTTTTAGAGGTGCCTGAAAGCCCTAAAATAGATCCGGTTCTAGAAGCGCCTGAAAGCTCGATGAAACCAGTCGCATCCTACGCTTCAAATGAGGTTTTTCAGGTTGAAAATGACGTTCTCAGCCTTTCAGTTGAAAAACAAACTGGAGCTATTGTTTTATCTATCCTAAAAAAAGTTAGTGTAGAGCTAAAGGGGGTTGAGTTCTACAGGGTGTTAGATAAGTGGGGTTCTGCTTCTTACTCTGCGTCTAGTGGTTTTTTTTCTGAAGAGACAGGGTACATCCATCCTAACTTTTCTGAAGTTAAAAAGTTAGAGTCAACAGATGGAGCCTCTGGTTATGTTCTTTCTGGCACAAGTCAGGATGGTGGATTTTATATAACTAGAGAAATAATTCTCTTGCCCGGTTCTTACGCTGTCAAAATAACAGATGCTATTAGTTTAAGAGAAGTTGATACACCCTCTTCCGTTGTCCCTTATGCCGTTATAGAAAGAAACTCTTCACAGGTTGAGGGGGGTGGCTTTGCATATGCTTACTTGGGCCCCGTGTTTTCGACCGAGTCAGAAAGGTTTGAAAAGGTTGACTTCGAGGATTTGGATGAATCTGTTTTTAGAAAAACCTCTCTGGGCGGTTGGGTGTCCTTAATTCAGCATTATTTTGTAACTGCCTGGGTACCAGACCAAACAAAAACCCTACTGTACCAAGCAAGAAGAAACGGAGAAGAAGGTCTTTATTCTGCTGGGTACACCTCAAGACCCCGGGTTGTTGGATTGGGTGAGGAGTTTTCTTTTATTAATCAATTGTATGTTGGCCCGAAAATCTCAAACCAATTAAAAAATACCCACGAGAACCTTGACCTTGTTTTAGATTATGGGTTTCTTTGGTGGCTTGGAAAGCCTATTTATTGGCTTTTAAATCTGGGCTTTGATATTTTTAAAAATTGGGGTTTTGCCATAATTTTCCTTACTGTAGTTCTAAAATTACTGCTCTGGCCTCTTTCGGCTGCTGCTTATAAGTCGATGGGTAAAATGAGAGCTCTTGGACCCCAACTTCAAGCCCTTCAGTCGTCTTATGGTGGTGATAAACAGAAAATGGGTCAGGCTATGATGGATTTATATAAAAAGGAAGGGGTTAACCCGTTGGGGGGTTGTCTCCCCATGTTGGCTCAAATGCCCTTCTTTTTAGCTTTTTACTGGGTTTTGATTGAAACTGTTGAGCTTAGGCACTCTCCTTTTTTGTTTTGGATCAATGACTTGTCTGCAAAAGACCCTCTTTTTATCCTTCCTTTGCTAAATGCAGCTGGCATGTATTATTCACAAAAGCTAACACCCTCACCTCCTAACGCTGACCCAATGCAGGTTCAGATGATGAAGTATTTTCCTTTGGTTTTTGCTTTAATTTTTGCCTGGTTTCCAGCCGGTCTAGTTTTATATTGGTTAATAAACATGTTGGTCACTCTGTTACAACAGTGGTGGTATTACAGAAAGGAGGGGGGCTCTGTTTTTGGTTCTGGTGAGACCTAATGACGGAAACTATAATTGCTCCAGCCTCTCCCGGTGGAAGAGGGGGTGTGGCTGTAATAAGAATTTCTGGTAAGGAGGCTTCCCACATAGGGAAAAAGCTTTGCTCTTCTTTACCAAAGCCATGGAGCCTAAAGCCTTGCTTTGTGGTCAATAATCAAAAAGAAATTATAGACCAAGGTCTAGTGGTTTTTTTTAGAGCACCTAAATCGTATACTGGAGAAGATGTTGTAGAAATTCATTGTCACGGAAACCCTTTGATTGTTGACTCTGTGGTTTCTTCGGGTGTTTTTTTTGGTGCTCGCCTTGCTGAGCCAGGAGAGTTCACAAAGAGAGCCTTTTTAAATAATAAAATTGATTTGGCTCAAGCTGAGTCTGTAGCTGACCTTATTGCCTCAGAGACATCCCAGGCTCTCAGGGGGGCGTCATCCTCTTTAATGGGTGGGTTTTCTTCCTCCATTAACAGTCTCGTGGATGGTTTGGTTGAATGCAGGGTTTTTGTAGAGGCTGTGTTAGATTTTCCAGAGGAGGGTGTCGATAAGTTGGGGTATTCAGGGGTTGATGGGGTTCTGGGTATCTTGGAAAAGGATCTTTCTGTCTTGGAAGGTCTTATAAAGGGATCGGGTATAGGTTTAAGGCTTCGCGAGGGGGCGGGGGTTGTTTTGATTGGACCCCCTAATTGCGGTAAGTCCACTTTATTAAACTATTTATCTGGGGGTGATGTGGCAATTGTTTCCGAGGAACCGGGTACCACCAGAGATTTAGTTAAGGCTAGTGTTAATTTGAGTGGCCTTCCTGTTGAGTTGGTTGATACTGCTGGATTTAGGTCCGGAGTGACTAGCTCGGTTGAAAGGGAGGGTATAGAGAGGGCTAAGAAGGAGGTTTCTAGGGCTGATTTTGTTTTAGTTATGAGTGTTGTGGGAGAGGAGTTTAGTTTTGTCCCTGATAACGACGTTCCTTATGTAAGGGTTTTTAATAAATCTGATCTTTTTGAAAAAAAAGATTTAACTTCTGTTGAGGGGGTTTTTTTTATTTCAGCTAAGACTGGAGATGGGGTTGGCGCTTTGGTTCAAGAGGTGCATAAAGGTGTTGGGTTTGATTTAAGTATAGAGGTTCCTGTGTTGGCCAGAAGGAGGCACCTTGAGGCCTTAAAGGGCGCAAGAGGTTTTTACCTTAATTCTATTAATGCTGTTAAGTTGAAAAGGGGCTTTGAGTTGGCAGCCGAAGAAATGAGGGGGGCGCAAAGAGTGTTGGGTGAAATAACCCGACCTGTTTCTTCTGATGATCTTTTGGATAAAATTTTCTCAGAGTTTTGTATAGGTAAGTAGTTTTTTTGTTTATAAGCTTTGTGTTTATTGTGGATGTTTTTTTTGTCCACCAAGTATTTTTTTTGTTGCACAGGGGTGTGAGGGTTTTTTAACAACTATTAATCTGCCGCCCTGTTTTTACTGTGGCAGTTTTCATTGAGATATCAACAGATAATTTCTTCTTAATAATAACTACTAAAATATAAATATATAGATATATAATTTATTTAATTATAGAAATGAGTAAAGAAAAAATAATAGTCATAGGTGGTGGGCACGCAGGCGTAGAAGCCGCCACTTCTGCTGCAAGAATGGGTTGTGAGGTCACGCTGATTACACACAAATTTTCCTCTATAGGAGAAATGTCTTGTAACCCAGCAATAGGAGGGGTAGGGAAAAGCCAGCTAGCAAGGGAAGTTGATGCTATGGGTGGACTAATGGCTAGCGCCGCTGATGCAGCAGGAATTCATTATAGGGTACTAAATTCAACCAAGGGTCAAGCCGTAAGAGCCACCAGAGTCCAAACAGACAGAGAGCTTTACAAAAACGCAATACAAGAGGGGACGAAACTAACCCCAAACCTAACTCTACTAGAAGATAGTGTGGAAGATATCTTAATTAAGAGAGGAAAAGTAAAAGGGGTAAGAACCTTAAAGAAAGGGGAAAACCTAGCAGCTAAAATAATTTTAACAACAGGAACTTTTTTAAATGGAGCCATGTATGTAGGAAACAAAAAGGAAGAGGGAGGAAGGTTCGGAGACCCCTCCAGCAACACTCTATCAACTAAACTAAGGTCTATAAACCTAAGAGTGGGGAGATTAAAAACCGGAACGCCCCCCAGGCTTGATGGACAAAGCATAAACTGGAGCGGGCTAGAAGAGCAAAAGGGAGAGGAGCCAATACCGAGCCTCTCTTTTATAGGGAGCACCAAAAAAAGACCGAGGCAAGTAAGTTGCTATATAACCAGAACCAATCCGAAAACACACAAACACATAATAAGCTCTCTAAACAAATCACCCCTGTACACAGGGGTTATAAAAGGAGTAGGTCCCAGGTATTGTCCCTCCATAGAAGATAAAGTAATTAGATTCGCAGACAAAAAATCTCACCAAGTGTTTTTAGAACCAGAGGGACTTAATACCAGGGTAATATATCCTAATGGTATCTCGACAAGCCTACCCCAAAAAATACAAGAAAAATTTTTAAGGACGATCGCAGGGCTAGAGGAGGCTAAAATAATTAGATTAGGATATGCAATAGAATATGATTATTTTGATCCCCGAGACCTTAAAAACAGTCTTGAAACAAAAGCCGTACAGGGCTTGTACTTCGCCGGGCAGATAAACGGAACAACAGGATACGAAGAGGCGGCGGCCCAGGGGTTGGTGGCCGGCATAAACTCAGCTCTAAGCTTAAAAGGAGAGGCCCCTTGGGTTCCAGGGAGACACGAGGCCTATATAGGCGTCTTGATTAATGACTTGGTTAATCTAGGTGCAAAAGAACCCTATAGAATGTTCACAAGCAGGGCAGAATATCGCCTTATCCTAAGAGAGGATAATGCAGATCTAAGGTTGACAGAAAAAGCAAAAAAGCTAAACCTAATAAGCAAAGAAAGGTGGGGGGAATATAGTCAAAAAAAACAAGAAAAAGAAAAAGAGATGATAAAACTAAAAAAAAGAACACTAAAACCAACAACAAAACAAGCCCTTTCGTTTAAAAGAAAAACCAAAGAAAACATAAGGAAGACAAAAAGCTACCACGAGCTTCTTAAGAGGCCTGGGGTGAGATATACAGACCTTCCAGAGCACAACAAAACCCTTTCTTTTGACATTATTAATAAAATAGAAGCAGAAATAAAATACGAAGGATATGTTTTAAGACAAAAAGAAGAAATAAAAAAGTTACAGAGAAACGAAAACACCCCCATTCCAGAAAAAATAAATTTTAATAAAGTAGTGGGACTTTCAAGTGAAGTTAAACAAAAGCTAACAGAGGCGAAGCCGGACAACATAGCGGGGGCCTCTAGGCTACCAGGAATAACCCCGGCAGCCCTCTCCCTTTTGTTGGTCCATTTAAAAAAAGAGGCTCGAAACCCCAAGGTGAAGGCTTGAAACTTACCAACGAGCAGGAAAGCAAGTTTAAAACCTTTGAAAAGGCCATTATTAAATGGAACAAAACTCTCAACCTAGTTTCTAAAACCCAAGAGAGCGTGCTGGAGGAACACTTTTATAATTCCATTTCTGCAACCCCTTTTGTTAGGGAAATTATTGTAGATATGGGAACCGGGGCAGGATTTCCAGGTATTCCGATAGCCATAATGGAACCTAAAAAAAAAGTTTTTCTTATAGAAAAAAATACCAAAAAAAGCTCCTTTCTTTTCCATGCCACCAATCTTTTGGGGCTTAAAAACATCAAAGTTATAAATTCAAGAATTGAAGAGGTAGACCCAGGGTCAATCCCCAGTCCAAGAGACATTTTAAGCAGAGCATTCGGAAGCATACAAAAAGCCACCACAGCTGCCAGCAAACTACTAAGCCACGGTGACACAAGGCTTATAATAATGAAGACCTCTGCCTTTTTTAAGGAAAGCACACCCACAGAAAGTTACAAAATAACAAAAACACAAGAGATTGGGTTAAAAGGAAGAGACAAGAGACACTTCTTGGTTACAATAGAAGAAAAGAACAAAAAATGAGATCTTTAGTAATAGCAAACCAAAAGGGCGGAGTGGGGAAAACCACAACAGCAATTAATCTATCTGCCTCGCTTGCGGCTATGAAAAGAAAGGTTCTCTTGGTTGACCTGGACCCACAGGCAAACGCTACAACAGGATCCGGTGTTGACAAACTGGAGGGAGAAGGAGGGACAGTATCTGCACTTATGGACAGCGACCAACAAAGAGTAATCGCCTCCCACAAGGGCGGCTACGACCTAATGCCATCTGGTCCAAACCTTATAGCTGTTGAGCAAAAACTAAGAGATAAAGAAGATAGGGAATTGGTATTGTTTGCAGCACTTGAGGGGCTAGGGAGCCAGTATGACTATGCAATAATAGACTGCCCTCCCGCTCTTAACTTACTTACAATTAACGGACTAAGGGCCTGCAACAACCTATTAATACCAATGCAATGTGAATATTTTGCTCTAGAAGGACTGGCGGGGTTGTTGGAAACAGTAAGGCTTTTAAATGAAAAAACAGGCCACGACCTAAAACTAACAGCCATACTGAGGACAATGTTTGATCCAAGAAACAGACTGACACTACAGGTAGCCCAAGAATTAGAAACACATTTTGGTGAGGTTCTTTTATCAACTGCAATACCCAGAAATGTAAAATTGGCAGAAGCCCCAAGCTTCGGAGAACCCGCCCTTACCTATGAGCCTAGCGCAAAAGGCACCATGGCCTACCTTGCGCTTGCTGGAGAGATAGTTACAAGAATGGAAGTTACAACCACAGAAGGGGCGACGACATGAAGGATAAAAGAAAATCCCTGGGTACCGGCTTAGAGGCCCTTTTAGGAAAAGACAATAATGGCGAGCGAGAACGAGGAGTAGTAAAAGAAATACAACTTAACGACATAACTCCCAGCCAATATCAGCCAAGAAAAAAAATGCACAAAGAGACCCTAGAGGAGTTGGCCCAAAGCATTAAACAGCAGGGCGTGTTGCAACCCGTTTTAGTTAGAAGGCAGGCATCGGGATCCTATGAATTAGTGGTTGGAGAAAGGAGGTGGAGGGCAAGCCAGGCGGCAGGGCTTAAAACAATACCGGCAATAATAAAAAACCTCAACAACGACGAAGCTGCAAAAATAGCCCTAATAGAAAACCTACAAAGAGAGGACCTTAACTACATGGATCAGGCAAGAGGCTTGCACAGGTTGAAGACTGAGTTTAACTTATCTCAAGAAGAGTTGGGCGCGTCGGTAGGAAAGTCAAGGCCCGCAACAACAAACCTGTTGCGATTAATGAAACTAAATCCTGAGGTGCAGGTAATGCTCGAGGAAGGAAAGTTGGATATGGGCCACGCAAGGGCCCTCTTGTCTTTAGATGAGGGCGAACAAATAGAAGCTGCCAAAAGGGTTTTTGAGGAGAAGCTTAGCGTAAGACAAACAGAGAAACTTTCAACTAGACCCACAAAAAAAAGAAAAAAATTACAAAAAAAAGACCCCAACATACTAAGGCTAGAAAGAGAGGTTTCCGATGCACTGGGAGCTAAAGCACAAATACTACGCAACAGAAAAAGAGGCGGAAAATTAACAATAAATTTTGCAAACCTAGAAGATCTACAAAGAATCTTGGAGAGAATAAAAAGCTAAAAAAACACATTTATTCTTGGACTCATCCTCCAAGGAATCTATAATTGCCGCGGCCAAGAAAACCAAATGGTAAAAACAGAACTCAACTCAGATAAATATATAAAACACCACCTCCAAAATCTGACTTTTGGTTATTGCGAGGAAGCTGGTGATTGGAGATTCGCAGATGGCCACATAAACATTAGGTCTCCTGAGTTAGCTCACCAAGAGCAAAAAGAAAAAAGCTGCGAGGCCAAGGACATGGGGGTCCACGCAATTCATGTGGACACAATGGCAATGTCTCTTGTTCTGGGGTCCGTTTTTTGCTTATTTTTTTGGAGGGTTGCCAAAAAAGCCTCTGTTCACAATCCAACAAAATTACAAAATGCAATAGAATATGTATTTGATTTTGTAAGAAACACTGTAAGTGATAATTTTGACCCCAAGGGAAATAAAATAATAGGTCCAATGGCTCTAACAATAGTTGTTTGGGTTTTTTTAATGAACCTAATGGACTTGTTGCCTGTGGACCTAGTCCCCTGGATAGCAAATGGATTTCAGTCATCGACCGTTCATGGCCCAATTCACTACTTTAAAGTTTTGCCCATAGCAGATATAAATGCCCCGGTAGGAATGGCCCTTGGTGTTGCGGTGTTGATTCATTATTACAGCATAAAAAATAAGGGCTTAGGGGGCTTTTTGGCTGAACTCACCTTTCAGCCACTAGGAAAATGGGCCCTTCCCTTTAACATGTTAATAGAAATACCAGGATTTTATGCAAAACAAATCGCGCTTGGACTCAGGCTCTACGGAAACCTGTTTGCCGGAGAAATGATTTTTATTTTAATAGCCCTTCTCTTTGGGAGTTTTTTTGAAAGCCTCTACGGGGCCTTTCTTGGAGTATTTGGGGTTCTTTTACACCTGGCTTGGGCTATTTTTCATGTTTTAATTATCGCACTTCAGGCTTATGTTTTTATGATTTTAACCGTTGTGTTCCTTAATCAGGCGCACGAAACTCACCGCTAATATATTAATAAAAAGGAGAAAAAAATGGAACAAATGACTTTAATTGCAGGGGCTTTGATGGTGGGGCTTGGAGCAATTGGTGGAGCCATAGGCGTGGGGGTGGTGGCATCAAAATATCTGGAGGGCATTGCAAGACAGCCAGAGCTGCAGGGATATCTATTGGGGCAGTTCTTTTTAATGATGGCAATAGTAGACGCCCTTCCCATTATTTCGTTAGGCCTGGGACTTCTTCAAATCTTTGCATAAACCTAAAGCATAACTATGAATTTTAATTATACTTTAATAGGGCAGCTCTTAGCTTTTGTGCTTTTTGTGTGGTTTTGCATGAGATTTATTTGGCCACAAATACTTGCGGTCTTAGAAGAAAGAGAAAAGGAGATCTCCGAAGGCCTTAGTGCGGCAAGTGAAGGAAGGCGAGAATTAGAAGAGGCTGGTGTTAAAAGGGAGAAAATTTTAACAGAAGCAAAAAAAGAGGCTGCAGAGCTTTTGAACCAAGCAAGCCAGAGAGCAACTCAAGTGGTTGATGAAGCAAAAACCCAGGCACAATCAGAAGCGGAAAAAATTAAAGTCTCTGCACAAAAGGACTTAGACCAAGCAGCAAAGCGAACAAAAGAAGGGCTTAGATCTGAGGTTGCTGCGCTTGCAGTAGCCGGAGCAGAAAAAATTCTGGGTTCAGAAATAGATGAAAAAAAACACGCAGGACTTTTAGAGGAGATTTCAGAGGAGTTATGAGGTGAATCTAGAAACACTTGCAAGGCCATATGTTAGGGCAATGTTTGAGCACTCGGAGGGGTGGTCGAACGATCTAAACCTACTGGAGGAGGTCGTTAACAACCCTAAGATTGACGTCTTAATAAACTCTCCACACTTGGCTTACAAGGAGAAGGTGGGAGTTTTGGTTTCGCTGCTCAGAGGTCAGGTTGAGAGCAAGACAATTAATTTTATAAAAGTCCTTGGAAGCTCAAAAAGACTTTCACTCATTCCCCAGATTAACAGTGAATACAAAAAATTATTAGCAGAGAAAGAAGACTCAAGTGAGGTTTTAATCACCTCAGCTTTTAACCTAACCAAAGATCAGGCCGATAAAATTTCAATTGGATTAAAAAAGAGATATGGACAAAATGTTTTTTTTAAAACAAAAACAGACAGCTCATTAATTGGAGGTTTTTCTACAAAAAATGGAGATGAAGTTATTGATTACAGCATTAAAGCCAAACTTGAAAAACTAAAGAATAAAATTAAATAAAAGAAGGAAAATGGAAGAATTAAACCCCTCAGAAATTAGTCAGGTAATTAAACAAAAAATAGACTCTCTCGATACGACCGTAAGTGCGAGCAATGAAGGCACAGTTGTTTACTTGGCAGATGGCATTGCCAGAATTCATGGTCTAGCAGAAGTGATGAACGGAGAATTAATAGAATTTGACGAAGGCATCATGGGAATGGCCCTTAACCTTGAGCGAGACTCTGTAGGGGCGGTAGTACTTGGTGATTACAAGCTCTTA
The DNA here is from genome assembly GCA_964635015.1 of uncultured Gammaproteobacteria bacterium. GTDB lineage: Bacteria > Pseudomonadota > Gammaproteobacteria > Magnimaribacterales > Magnimaribacteraceae > CAJWPI01. Next base: position 28,426 of record CAZWMS010000014.1, read on the forward strand.
GCAGAAGGAGGTGCAGCAAAATGCACAGGAAAAATACTCCAGGTACCTGTTGGTGAGGCCCTGTTAGGAAGGGTGGTAGATGCTTTAGGAAATCCTGTAGATGGAAAGGGTGCCATAAAAGCAAAAGAAACTTCTCCAGTTGAAAAAGTTGCGCCCGGGGTTATTTCAAGAAAGTCTGTGGACCAACCCGTTCAACTTGGCATTAAGGCAATAGACAGCATGGTTCCCATTGGAAGGGGCCAGAGAGAGTTAATAATTGGAGATAGGCAGACAGGAAAAACTGCCATCGGGATTGATGCAATAATTAATCAAAAAAGCACAGGTATAAAATGTATTTATGTGGCTGTCGGACAGAAACAATCTTCTATAGCCGCAGTGGTTAGAAAGCTGGAACAATACGAAGCAATGGAAAATACCATTGTAGTGGCAGCCGCAGCCTCCGATCCTGCACCAATGCAATACACTGCTCCTTTTGCAGCCTGTTCAATGGGAGAGTACTTTAGGGATAGAGGAGAAGATGCCCTGATAGTTTACGATGATTTATCTAAACAGGCAGTTGCATATAGGCAGATGTCCTTATTGTTAAGAAGACCTCCGGGAAGAGAGGCCTATCCTGGCGATGTTTTTTATTTGCACTCAAGACTTCTTGAGAGGGCGGCTAGAGTAAACGAAGATTATGTTGAGAAGTTTACTGGAGGAAAAGTAAAAGGGAGGACCGGCTCTTTAACTGCCCTTCCAATAATAGAAACCCAAGCAGGAGATGTATCTGCATTTGTCCCTACAAATGTAATTTCTATCACTGACGGACAAATTTTTTTAGAAGACTCTTTGTTTAAATCAGGCCTGAAACCCGCCATGGATCCAGGCATTTCAGTTTCGAGAGTGGGAGGTGCGGCACAGGTTCCCATAATCAAAAAACTAGGCGGAGGAATTAAAACAGCCCTAGCCCAATACAGGGAACTAGAAGCTTTCGCTCAGTTTGCTTCAGATTTGGATGAGGTTTCGAAGGCTCAACTTGAGCACGGGATTAGAGTAACCGAACTTACCAAGCAGGCTGAAAACTCTCCTTTATCAGTGGCAGAAATGGGGGTTGTTTTATATGCGGTAAATGAAGGCTACCTCAAAGAAGTGCAAGTTGAAAAGGTTAAAGATTTTGAGGGCTCACTATTGTCTTTTATGGGGTCTGAGTATGGTGACCTGATGGCCAACATCACTAATACAGGCGAATATAATAAGGAAACAGAAGGCGCCTTCAAAGAAGCCCTGGATAGGTTTGTATCAACACAATCATGGTAATTTTAAGCAGACATGGCAAATAGCAAGGAAATTAGAAGCCAAATAACTAGCATTGGGAATACCCAAAAAATAACCAGTGCAATGGAGAAGGTTGCGGCAAGTAAGATGAAGAAAACCCAAGAAAGGATGTTAAAAGGACGCCCCTACAGAGATATGATGCTGCAAGTAATTGGGCACTTGGCAATTGGGCAGCCAGAATATAAACCAACCTACATGGTAGAGAGGGAGCCGTCAAATATTGCCATCATTGTAGTTACATCGGATAAGGGGCTTTGCGGGGGACTTAATGCCAACCTTCTTCGTGAAGTGACAAGCTTTGCCCATCAAGAATCTTCTGCGGGCAGAGATGTTGGCTACTCACTAATAGGGACTAAAGCAAGATCATTTTTTAAATCTTTTGGAGGAAATATTATTTCAGCAACAGAAAAGTTGGGAGACGATCCCTCCATAGAACAGTTGGTGGGATCAATGAAAATTTTACTTGATTCTTTTAGCGAGAAAAAATTGGATCGGGTTTATTTAGCAAGCAATATGTTTGTTAATTCAATGACGCAAAACCCCGCAATCAAACAACTGTTACCCTTGGCAAAAATTAAAGATCAAGAAAAGTCCATTGCAAGATGGGACTACATCTATGAGCCGGATGATTCCAGGGGTCTTCTAGATGGCTTAATGGGCAGGTATATAGAGTCTCTAGTTTATCAGGCCTTAGTAGAAAATATTGCCTGTGAACAAGCAGCAAAAATGGTTGCCATGAAAAGCGCAACTGACAATGCGGGAGAGCTAATAGAAGAGCTACAATTAGTTTATAACAACGCCAGGCAGGCAGCCATAACTCAAGAAATATCAGAGATAGTGGCAGGAGCAGAGGCACTTTAAAATATTGGAAATAAACATGAGAGACGGAACAGTAATACAAATAATAGGGGCAGTTATAGACGTAGAATTTCCTAAAGAAAATCTACCAAAAATTTATGATGCTTTAAGTGTTACTGAAACTGGGCTTGTTTTAGAGGTGCAACAACAATTGGGTGACGGAGTAGTTAGGACCATAGCAATGGGACCTTCTGAAGGCCTAAAGAGGGGGGTCTCTGTAACCAATAAGGGCAAACCCATATCGGTTCCTGTAGGAGAAGGAACCTTGGGAAGGATAATGAATATTTTGGGTGAACCAATAGATGAGAAAGGAAAAATAGCCACAAAAGAAACTATGCCCATTCACAGACCAGCGCCCTCTTACGAAGACCAGGCAGACTCTTCTGAATTACTTGAGACTGGCATCAAAGTGATAGATCTTATTTGCCCCTTTGCGAAAGGGGGAAAGGTTGGCCTTTTTGGAGGAGCGGGAGTTGGGAAGACCGTCAACATGCAAGAGTTGATAAGAAATATAGCATACGAACACAGCGGTTTTTCAGTCTTTGCTGGCGTTGGAGAAAGAACCAGAGAAGGTAATGATATGTACCACGAAATGATAGAGGGTGGTGTTTTAGATAAGGTGGCACTGGTTTATGGCCAAATGAACGAACCACCAGGAAACAGGCTGAGAGTTGGTCTTTCTGGTCTAACCATGGCAGAAAAGTTTAGGGATGATGGAAAAGACGTCCTTCTTTTCATCGATAACATATACAGGTATACCTTAGCTGGAACAGAGTGTTCAGCACTTTTGGGTAGGATGCCTTCTGCGGTAGGCTATCAGCCCACACTTGCTGAAGAAATGGGGGTTCTTCAGGAAAGAATTACCTCAACAAAAACCGGATCTATTACTTCTGTGCAAGCCATCTATGTTCCGGCAGACGACCTTACAGACCCCTCTCCGGCTACAACCTTTGCCCACCTAGACGCCAATGTTGTACTTTCAAGGCAGATAGCCTCCCTTGGCATCTATCCAGCTGTTGATCCCCTGGACTCAAACAGCAGGCAGCTGGAACCAAGTATAGTAGGGCAGGAGCACTATGATGTTGCGAATTCCGTTCAGAAGATTCTTAATAGATATAGAGATCTCAAAGACATCATTGCCATACTGGGAATGGATGAGCTTTCTGAAGAAGACAAGTTGGTGGTGTCAAGGGCAAGGAAAATAGAGAGATTTTTATCCCAACCCTTCTTTGTTGCTGAAGTCTTTACAAACACCCCGGGCAAATATGTGTCTTTGGCCGAAACCATAAGGGGATTCAAGGGCATAGCGGAAGGGGCGTATGATGAACTCCCCGAACAGGCCTTTCTGAATGTTGGTGGAATAGATGAGGTTGTAGAAAAAGCAAAGGACTTATAAGAATATGCCCACAATGCAATGCAACATAGTAAGTCCAGAGGGGGAGCTATTTTCTGGTCAAGTAGAAATGATCACAGCAGGAGGGGGGTCTGGAGAAATAGCCATAACACCAAGGCATGCCCCTCTATTAACAAATTTAAAACCCGGTCCAGTTAAACTGGTTTTAGAGGGAGGAGAAGAAGAGGTATTTTTTGCTTCCGGGGGCTTTCTGGAAGTACAACCAGGTGCAGTAACGCTATTAACAGATATAGCTGAAAGGGCCGATGATATAGATGCTGCAGAAGCTGAAAGGGCAAAAGAATTGGCAGAGAGAGAGCTGGAAAATCAAAAGTCAGAACTAGATTATTCGCTTGCTGCAGCGCAACTAGCTGATGCAGCCGCTAGGCTAAAAGCCTTGCAGAAACTGCGCAAGAAGTAGTTAAATAGCCTTCCTCTTAATAATAAATGGATGGTAATTCACACTAAAGAGTCTTATGTATACTGATTTTGTTGTGCTGGCCGCAGGAAAAGGTCAGCGAATGTTAGGAAACTTCCCTAAGGTTTTGGAGCCTTTGGGAGGAAAACCAATGGTTCAACATTTAATTGATACCACCCAAGAAATAACCAACTCTAGACCCATTATTGTTATAGGAGAGCAGGCAGAAAAAGTAAAAAAAAGCCTTGTAACCCCAAGAAACACCAAGTGGAGCAAGCAAAAAAAACAATTAGGCACTGGACATGCAGTTAAAACGGCGTTTTTGAAGGTAAGGCCTTCCGCTATAGTGGTGGTGCTTTATGGAGATGTTCCTCTGGTTGAAAGCAAAACTCTCAAGAGCTTAATAAACATAGCCTCTAATAACAGGTTGGCTATATTGACTTTCTTAAAAGAAAAACCCAAAGGTTATGGAAGAATTTTAAGAAATTCTAGAAACCAAGTTGAGGCCATAGTGGAAGAACGAGATGCAACCATTCAAGAAAGAAGGATTAAAGAGGTAAATTCTGGAATTTTGGCCATAAAAGCCTCTAAGCTAAAAAAACTATTGCCTCTAATAAAAAACAACAACTTAGCTAAGGAATATTATCTTACCGACCTTGTTGATATAGCCAAAAGAGCAGGTTTAAGAACCAAGCCCCTACTCCTGGCTGACCCCGAAGAAGCTCAAGGTGCAAATACATTGCAAGAGCTACAAGAGCTAGAGAGGATTTACCAGAAAAGGAGGGCACAAAAGATTTTAGAATCAGGAGTTAGAATAGCGGACATTAGTCGAATTGACATTAGGGGTGACTTGAAGGCAGAGAGGGGAGCTTTTATTGATGTAAATAGTGTTTTTGAGGGCCATGTAACCTTGGGAGCCAATGTCATGGTGGGGCCAAATTGCTATATAAGAGATTCAGAGATAGGAAAAAATACTGTTATAAAAGCAAACACAGTTATTGAAGATTCCCTTATAGGAAATGAATGTAGAATAGGTCCTTTTAGCAGAGTTAGGGGAGGAACTGAGGTAGAGAGCTTCTCTGAGCTTGGAAATTTTGTCGAAGCAAACAGGTCCAAGGTAGGAAAATCCTCTAAGGCGAAACATTTAACTTACTTGGGAGATGCCCGCTTGGGCAGCAGGGTTAACATTGGTGCTGGAACTATAACTTGCAACTATGATGGGACAAACAAACATAAAACAAAACTTTCTGATGGCGTTTTCATTGGATCAAACACATCTTTGGTAGCTCCTTTAACTTTAGGAAAAGACTCTTATATAGGGGCGGGATCTGTAATAACAAAAAATGTTCCAGAGAACAGCCTGGCCTTGGGTAGAGCGAGGCAAGCCCCCCCCATTAAAAGAAAAAGAGAAAAATAATGTGTGGAATTATATGCGCAGTATCTGGCCACAATGTAACTGACAAGCTTATCAGCGGTCTATTGCGCCAAGAGTACAGGGGTTATGACTCTTCTGGTCTCGCCGTTTTTTCTAAAGATTCCAACCAGGTAAATTTAATTAAAACAGTCGGAAAAGTTTCCGAACTTCAGCAATCCCTTGAAATGAATCCTATGGTAGGAAATACTGGAATTGCCCACACCAGGTGGGCAACCCATGGTGTTCCTACTGAATTAAATGCCCACCCCCACCACTCTAATAAAGAGGTGTTTGTTGTACACAATGGAATAATAGAAAATCACAGTGAAATAAAAACCACATTAAAAGCCTTGGGTTACGAATTTGAATCAGAGACAGACAGCGAAGTAATAGCACACCTTCTTCACGCCAAGTTAAATGACTCTTCAAGCAATCTTTCTAAGGCCCTTAAAGAGACAGTAAAAGACCTTGAGGGAGCATATGCTATAGGGGCAATTTATAGCAAAGAACCACAGGTTATTGCAGCGACCAGAAAAGGCAGCCCTCTAGTGCTTGGCAGAGGAGAAAATGAAAATCTGTTAGCCTCTGACCAGCTAGCAATATCTGACTATGTAGAAGAATTTGTATTTTTAGAAGATGGAGATTTAGCGGAGATAACACCTTCATCAACAACAATATGGGATGAAAGTGATAAAGAGGTCAACAGAGAAGTGGTGGTGGCTAAAGCCTTGGGCGAAACAGTAGAAAAAGGCAATTATAGGCACTTTATGCAGAAAGAAATCTGCGAACAACCAAGTCGAATAAAAGAACTTTTAGAAGGTCAGCTTACCGAATCTGGTGTTCAACAAGAAATATTTGGACCCAAAGCACCGAACATATTTAAAGAAGTTGAGGCTGTGCAAATAGTTGCATGCGGAACCAGTTATCATGCAGGCCTAGTGGCTAGACACTGGATAGAGGGGCTAGCTGGATTGCCGTGCAGTGTAGAGGTTGCAAGTGAATTTAGATACAGAAACAAAGTTGTAGCCCCCAAAACATTATTTGTTACTATTTCTCAGTCAGGAGAAACGGCAGACTCCCTAGCCTGCTTAAGATACTCTAAAGACATTGGTTATCTAGCGCGCCTAGGCATATGCAATGTCCCTACTAGCTCTCTTGCGCGTGAATCAGATCTTGTTTTTTTAACTAAGGCAGGTCCTGAAATAGGAGTGGCATCTACAAAGGCATTTACCACCCAATTGGTAGGACTTTTGATGCTCACCCTGGCTCTAGGGCGCCAACATGGACTATCGTCTATAGCTGAAAAAAGTATTAATCAATCACTAATGGCCCTGCCCAATTCTCTTGATGCAGCAATGAAACTTGAGTCGTCCATTATAAAAATGGCAGAAGATTTTGATCACAAAGAACATGCTCTTTTTCTAGGTAGAGGAATCCATTATCCCATAGCAATGGAAGGCGCCTTAAAACTCAAAGAGATCTCTTATATTCATGCTGAAGCTTACCCAGCTGGAGAGCTTAAACACGGACCTTTGGCGTTGATAGACTCAGAAATGCCCGTAATAGCCGTTGCTCCAAATGACGACCTGTTAGAAAAATTAAAATCCAACTTGCAGGAGGTTAAAGCAAGGGGCGGAGAACTTTATGTTTTCGGTCATTCCAAAGAAGGACACGAAGACACGGTCACTAAGTTCATAGAGCTTCCAGAAATTCCTGAATTAATAGCCCCAATAATTTACACCATTCCTTTGCAGCTCTTTTCTTACCATGTAGCTGTATTGAAGGGGACGGACATAGACCA
>CAZWMS010000015.1:0-34456 GCA_964635015.1 uncultured Gammaproteobacteria bacterium
CAACACCAACCTCTCTAGGTGCAGACTCCTTATTGGGAGCAACCACTACTTTATCTGGTAACAATACATTGTCTTTTTCTACCAGGTTTCTAGCTTCAGAATAAAGCGAAGGTTCTACTAAAGATCTCCCTATTTCTAGTCCTTTTGAACCGAGGCATGTATTCGCAATACCTCCTCCAAGCAATAAATGATCAACTTTATTGGCTAAAGCATTTATCAAAGAAAGTTTACTAGAGATCTTAGCTCCACCCAGAATTGCTAGGATAGGCCTGTTAGCTTTTTCAATAGTCTCAAGAGCTTCCAGTTCTTCTCGAATTAAAAAACCTATACACGCTTGATCAACGAAGCTGGTCACCCCAGTAGTAGAAGCATGTTCTCTGTGTGAAGCAGCAAAAGCATCTAAGACAAAAATATCGCAAAGGGATCCCAATTTTTTAGCTAAATTAGAATCATTACTTTTTTCACCTTTGAAGAACCTAATATTTTCTACCACCATGAACTGCCCTTTAATGACACCCAAAGAATCTAAATTGTCTGTTAAATAAATAGGCCTTTGTAATTTTTCCTCTAAATAACTGACTACAGGTTTTAAACTAAATTCTTCTTGTACCCTCCCTGTTTCTTCTGGTCTTCCGAGGTGACTTAATAAAATGACCTTCCCGCCTTCTTCTAGGATGTATTTGATAGTTGGAAGAGAGCGATCTATTCTTTCTGCGTTTACAATTGTTCCAAGTCTCAAAGGAACATTCATGTCAGCCCTTAACAGAACCGTTTTACCTGACAGCTGGTACTCTGTTAGATCTTTAAGATGCATTTAAAGTAATGAGTCTATGATTTTTATAATATTTTCCTTGTCAAATCCATAATGTTTTAGCAGCACATCTCCCGGTGCAGATTCTCCAAATTCTTTCATTCCAACAACTTTTCCTTCTAACCCAACGTATTTTATCCACCAGTCATCATAAGAAGCTTCTATAGCTAACCTAGGAATACCTTGTCCCAAAACTTTTTCTTTGTAGACTTCGTTTTGCCGATCAAACCTTTCTGTGCTCGGCATGGAAACTACACGAATATTTTTTTCTGGTCCTATTTCTTTAACTGCCTCCATGACTGCTCCCAATTCTGAGCCGGTAGAAATGATAACCAAATTAGGTCTGTCTTCTGAATCAAGAAGAATATATCCCCCCTTTTCTATTAAGTTTTTTTGGTCTTGACTTCTATCTTGAGCTTTTAAAGCCTGTCTTGAAAGAATAATGGCTGTTGGATTATTTTTATTTAGCAGGGCCGCTTTCCACGAAACTGCAGTTTCAACAGTATCACAAGGCCTCCAGGTTTCTAGACCAGGTGTGGACCTAAGACTTGCTAAATGCTCTATTGGTTGATGAGTCGGACCATCCTCTCCAAGCCCTATTGAATCATGAGAGTAGATAAATATGGAAGGTATCTCCATCAAAGCAGCTAATCTGACAGCATTCCTAGCATAATCTAAAAAAGTCAGAAAAGTTCCGGCATAAGGTCTAACCCCTCCGTGTAAAACAAGACCATTAACAATTGCGGTCATAGCAAACTCTCTTACCCCATAATATATGTAATTTCCATCAACTGTTGATTCATTAATCGCCTTAGTTCCAGTCCATCTAGTATTATTTGAACCACTTAGATCTGCAGATCCGCCTATTAATTCAGGTAACAAAGGACCTAGAAAATTTAAAACCACTTCAGAAGATTTTCTTGAAGCCATATCTTCTTGGTTTCTCTGTAGGTCATCAATAAATTTATCAATCTGATTTATGAAATCAGCTGGTAACTCATTAGATAAAGATCTTGTAAGTTCTTTAGCAAGATCAGGGTATTTTATTTCATAGTTATGGAATAATTTCTGCCATTCTCTTTCACTTGAATTCCCTACATCTTTTGCATCCCACCCTGAATAAATTTCATCAGGAATGACAAAGGCAGGATATTCCCAATTTAATTCTTTTCTGGATAGTGCTATTTCTTCTTCTCCCAATGCAGAACCATGGGTGCTAGCTGTTCCTGCTTTATTAGGCGAACCCTTGCCAATCTTAGTCTTGCAGCAGATTATAGTTGGCTGATCTAGATTTTCTTTTGCCTGTTCAAATGCCTTATTAAGCATGCTCGAATCATGACCATCTACGTTTGGAATTACATGCCAGCCATAAGATTCGAACCTTTTGGGTATGTCTTCAGTAAACCATCCAGAAACCTCTCCATCTATAGAAATATCATTATCATCATATACAGCTATCAACTTTCCTAGTTTCAAAGTTCCTGCAAGAGAACATGCTTCATGAGTAATTCCCTCCATCAGACATCCATCTCCACAGAAAGCGTAAGTAAAGTGATCTATAACTGTGAACTCTTTGTTATTAAATCTTGAACAAAGTAATTTTTCGGCAATGGCCATGCCAACAGCATTGGCCATTCCTTGCCCCAAAGGCCCAGTTGTAGTCTCTACTCCGGGTGTGACTCCAAACTCAGGATGACCGGGTGTTTTTGATCCAAGCTGTCTAAAACTTTTTATTTCATCCATTGAAAGGTCATAACCTGTTAAATGAAGAAGGCTGTAAAGAAGCATAGATCCATGTCCGTTTGAAAGGACAAATCTATCTCTATTAACCCATTTTGGATTATTTGGATTGTGCTTGAGGTGGTTTCTCCAAAGAACTTCAGCTATATCTGCCATTCCCATGGGCATGCCAGGATGACCACAACCTGCCTTTTCGACAGCGTCCATAGAAAGGACTCTTAAAACATTTGCTAACTCTTCTTTTTTATAAGACATTATGAAAATAGGTATATGGTATTTTCCCTGATTATAAAAAAACTGTATACAACTTATCTTTAAAATTAGCTAAAAGACCTATTTAAAGGTTAGAATGCCGAGCTTTTTAGAGTATCAATAAAGCTAATTATGTCAGAATATAAAGTATTTACATCTGAATCTGTCTCTGAGGGACATCCTGATAAGATGGCTGATCAAATTTCTGATGCTGTTCTTGATGCGATGATAAAAGATGACCCAGATTCAAGGGTAGCATGTGAAACCTTAGTCAAAGATAACATGGTTGTTCTTGCTGGAGAAATTACTAGCAAATCCAATGCCAACTTAGATGAAATAACTAGAAAGGTAATATGCGATATAGGTTATAACGATATTTCGGTGGGATGTGATGGAAGTACCTGCGAAATTTTGAATGCAATAGGTAAACAATCTTCTAACATAGCTCAGGGGGTTAATGAAGGTGAAGGGGAGGATAAAGAGCAAGGAGCGGGCGACCAAGGTCTTATGTTTGGATATGCAACAAATGAAACTGAGGTACTTATGCCGGCCCCTATAACTTATTCACATAGGCTTGTAGAACAACAAGCCTTCATAAGAAAATCGGGTAAACTAAAATGGTTAAGACCTGATGCAAAAAGCCAGGTAAGCTTTGTTTATGGAAATGATGGTAAGCCTGAATCTATATCAGCTGTTGTTTTGTCTACCCAACATGATCCTGAAGTTTCTCAGAATGATTTAAAAGAAGGAGTTATCGAGGAGATTATTAAACCCATACTCCCCCAAAATTGGTTATCTAAAGAAACTAAATACTTTATAAATCCAACTGGAAAATTCGAAATCGGAGGTCCCGCGGGTGACTGTGGGCTCACTGGAAGAAAAATTATTGTAGATACATATGGGGGAATGGCCAGGCATGGAGGAGGTGCCTTTTCAGGAAAAGACCCTTCAAAAGTAGATAGATCTGCAGCTTACGCAGGAAGGTATGTTGCAAAAAATATAGTTGCAGCAGGACTTGCAGATAAATGTGAAATCCAAGTATCTTATGCCATCGGAGTTGCTGAACCCACCTCTATAAGTGTTAACACTTTTGGGACTGGGAAGATTGAAGAAAAGAGGATATCAAACCTTATAAACGAAATTTTTGATCTTAGACCAAGGGGGTTAATTGAAATGCTAAATTTAAAAAGACCTATTTATCAAAGCACAGCTGCTTATGGTCACTTTGGAAGAGAAGAAGATGCTTTTACATGGGAAAAAACAGATAAGATAGAGGCTTTACAAACTGCTAATTAGATAAATTTAAATAGAAAAAAGATGAATAAAAACAATGATTTTAAAGTAGCAGATATTTCTTTGGCAGAATGGGGGAGAAAAGAAATAATCATTGCCCAGTCTGAAATGCCTGCCTTAATGCAATTAAGAGGAAGGTATTCTAAAGAAAGACCACTTCAAGGAGCTAAGATTCTGGGTTGTATTCATATGACTATTCAAACTGCAGTTCTCATTGAAACTCTTATAAATTTGGGGGCTGAAGTTAGGTGGTCTGGATGTAATATTTTTTCTACACAAGACCATGCAGCGGCAGCTATAGCCAAAGCTGGCATACCTGTTTTTGCTTGGAAGGGTCAAACTGAAGAAGAATTTGACTGGTGCATAGAACAAACAATTTTAAAGGATGGTGACCCTTGGGAGGCTAACATGATTTTAGATGATGGAGGGGACTTAACTGCCATGGTCCATAATAAATATCCAGAAATACTAGATAAAATTCATGGTATTACCGAAGAAACTACTACAGGAATAGTTAGACTTCACGAAATGATTAAACAAAATAGATTAAAAGTACCGGCTATCAATGTAAACGACTCAGTAACAAAATCTAAAAATGATAATAAATATGGTACAAGACACAGTCTAAATGATGGAATTAAAAGGGCTACTGATATGTTCTTGTCAGGAAGAAAGGCTCTTGTTATAGGATATGGAGATGTAGGAAAGGGTTCTGCTCAAAGTCTAAGACAGGAGGGGATGGTTGTCAGAATAAGTGAGATAGACCCCATTTGTGCTATGCAGGCCTGTATGGATGGGTTTGAAGTTGTGTCTCCATATAATGAAGGGGTTATTAAAGAAACTGATACATCTATTAATCAACGCTTAATGCAAGATACTGATCTAATTGTAACTTCAACGGGTAATTATAAAGTTTGTGATAAACATATGCTTAAGGCCCTTAAAAAAGGAGCAGTAGTCTGCAACATAGGACATTTTGACACTGAAATTGACACTCAATTCCTAAGGGAAAGTTGGGCGTGGGAGGAAGTTAAACCTCAAGTACACAAAATTTTTAGAGATACCATAGCAGGGAATAAACCTAATCCCGAAAGTGATGACTATCTCATACTGCTTTCTGAAGGTAGATTGGTTAACTTAGGAAATGCAACTGGACATCCTTCTAGGATAATGGATGGCTCTTTTGCTAATCAAGTTCTGGCGCAAATGTATCTATATGAAAAGCGGTTTGCTTCATTGAATGATGAAGAAAAAAAGAAGAATCTTATTAAAATAGAGGTTCTTCCTAAAAAGTTGGATGAAGAAGTTGCCTCTTATATGGTTCAAGGTTTTGGAGGGACTATAACAAAACTCACCAAAGAACAGGCAGAGTACATAAATGTTCCAGAAGAAGGACCATTTAAAACAGATATATATAAATACTAGTAAACCAAGAACCAATGTCCAAAGACTCTAAAAAACTGAGTTTTGAGTTTTTTCCCCCCAAAACTCAAGACGGAAAAGAGAAACTTAAGCTTTTAGCAAAAAAATTAGAGCTCTTTTCACCAGAATATTATTCAGTAACTTTTGGAGCAGGAGGTTCAACTAGAGATGGGACTTTGGATGCTTGTGTGCTTCTGTCACAATTATCTACACAAATTTGCCCTCATATTTCTGGAATCACATCTACAAAAGAAGAAATTTTAGAAATACTAGCGGAATATTCTAAAAAAAACTTGAACAGACTTGTTGTTTTAAGGGGAGACCTTCCTTCTGGAATGGCTAGATCTGGGGACTTTCCATACGCTGTAGATTTAATAAAATTTATAAAAGAAACTCAGAATGATAAATTTCACATAGAGGTTGCGGCCTACCCAGAAACCCATCCAGAAGCACTGAATCCCGAAGCAGACTTTAAAAATTTTGTTAATAAAGTGTCTGCGGGTGCTGATGGAGCTATAACTCAATTTTTTTTCGAGCCCGAACCTTTTTTTAATTTTGTAGAAAATTGCGAAAAAAAGAATATCTCTATTCCCCTTGTACCCGGAATAATGCCAATACACAATGCTGAAGCTTTATTGAGGATGGCAAAAGGCTGTGGCACAAAAATACCCTTGTGGCTCAAAGATGGCTTGAAAAGATATTCCAATGAAGAAGATTTAATTAAATATGGCATTGATATTGTTTCTAATCTTTGTAATAAATTATTAAACTTTGGAGTGCCTGGTATTCATTTTTATACAATAAACAGAGATGAACCAACTAAGTCTATAATTAAAAACCTTAATCTTGAGTTTGATGCCTAAAAAGAAAAAAAATTCTAAAAATCTAATTTGGGGGAGTAGATTTAAATCCTTACCAAGTGAAATTGCTATCAAATATACTTCCTCAGTAAGTGTAGATAATAGACTTTACAAGCAAGATATAGAGGCCTCCAAGAGATATGCTTTTTCTTTGAAAGAGGCTAAGGCAATTAGTGCAACCGACTATCAAAAAATAAGTAAAGGTCTGAATAAGATACTTAAAGAAATAAAATCTGATAAATTTACTTGGAGCGACGAACTTGAGGATGTTCACATGAATATAGAACATTCTCTTTTCAAAAAAATAGGAGGCGTTGCAAAAAAACTCCATACAGGAAGGTCTAGGAATGACCAAGTTACTACTGATCTAAGGTTATTCCTAATAAATGCTATAGAAAACATAAACAACAAAATTACCAAAACCCAAATTGCTATAGTCAGAAAGGCAGAAAAATATTATGACTCTCTGATGCCAGGTTTTACTCACATGCAAATAGCCCAACCAATTACTTTTGGCCATCATCTAATGGCGTGGTTCGAAATGCTAGAAAGAGATATATCTAGAATGGAAGAAACTAAAGATAGAATGAGTACTCTCCCTCTCGGTTCGGGAGCATTGTCCGGAAGTAGGTATAAAATAGATTTAAAAAAACTAGCTAAAGAATTAAATTTTAAAAGGGTCTCTAATAACTCTGTTGATGCAGTTAGCGACAGGGATTTTGTTATTGAGTTCCTGTCATCAATAAGTATTCTTGGAATCCATCTTTCAAGGTTCAATGAAGAAATAGTTCTTTGGTCTTCCCCTCAATTTAATTATATTAAATTAGGTGAACAATTTTTTACTGGTTCATCTATCATGCCCCAGAAGAAAAACCCTGATGTGGCAGAGTTAATTAGGGGTGGTACAGCAAGATACATAGGTAACTTGTCTGGTATCTTAAGCTTACTTAAAAACCTCCCCCTTTCTTATAATAGAGACATGCAGGAAGACAAGCGCTTTATTTTTGATAGTTTAGATCATTGCCTGAAAAGCCTAGAAATCTTCTCCTCCTTAGTTGATAGCATTGTAGCGAACACAAAAAAAATGAGAGAAGATTGTAACTTAGGTCAAATAACTGCCACAGAATTAGCTGATTACTTGGTAACTAAAAATATACCTTTTAGAAGAGCTCATAATATAGCTGCCAAGATAGTTTCTTATGCAGAAAAAGAGAATAGACAGATATTTGAACTTTCTTTAAAGGAATTAAAGAAAAAATCTAAATCTATTGAAGATGATGTAAAAAACTACCTTTCGCCTGAATCTGCTGTAAAGGCAAAAGGCTCAATTGGTGGGACGGCTCCAAATCAAGTTTCCTTTCAAATAAAAAGAGCAAAAAAATTATTAAAATCTAGAAAGAGGAATGGGTAATAATCCGGTAAAAATTTTATTTTTTTTTACTGTCCTAGTAGTCTTATTTTCGAGCTGCGGACAGAAGGGACCTCTAAAGATTCCTGGACATACTAATACGGAGCAATTTCAGGATGGGCTTTAAAGAAGTTAATAGCAGTCTTTGTGTAGAAGGCGTGCCTTTGTCGGACATAGCTAAAGATTATGGAACTCCAACATATGTTTACTCTACAGAATCTCTAAAAAAAAATTTCAATGCCTACTTTTCCTCGGTAAGAGAAAGAGATAAGGTTTGTTTCTCTGTAAAGTCTAATTCAAATATACATATACTTGAGCTTATGAAGAACCTTGGCTCTGGTTTTGATGTAGTTTCTGGGGGTGAATTAAAAAAATGTCTTATTGTAGGGGCAAAACCAGAGAGTATAGTTTTTTCAGGCGTAGGTAAATCCTTAGATGATATAGAGCTTGCATTAGAAAATAATATTTATTCAATCAACGTTGAATCTAAGAACGAACTTGAGAGAATAATCACATTGGCCCGGGCAAATGGCAAAAAAGCAAATTGCTCTATAAGAATAAATCCAGATATTTTTTTAAAATCACACAAATATATAAGAACTGGTCACAAAGCTTCAAAATTTGGGCTTTCTAAAGCTTCAACTTTAAAAGCTATTGAAAGGGCTCTCAACTCTGGTCAAATTAATCTAATTGGATTAGCTTCTCATATTGGTTCTCAAATAAGAAATAAGGCTTTAGTTTTTAAAAACTTAAATAATTTAATTGAAATATTTTGCGAATTAAAGGATCGAGGGATTTCTTTAGAGATGATAGATATAGGAGGGGGGCTGCCAATTCCTTATAATAAAAATGATCCGAAGATTCAGGTTTCTGGGCTAATTAAGGAAGTTATAAGCAAAGTAAGTGAATTGGATATAAATCTTGTATTTGAACCTGGCAGAAGTATTTCAGGAAATGCTGGAATTTTATTAACTAGAGTAGAATATTTAAAAAAAACTTCAACTAGAAACTTTGCAATATTAGATGCTGGAATGAATGATTTCTTGAGACCCTCCCTTTATGATGCCTGGCATAATATTTCTAATATAGAGGCTAGCAAAGAATTAGCAGCTAACTACTATCTTGTGGGGCCGGTTTGTGAGAGTGCAGATACTTTAGGGGAGGAAAGGCTTTTATCTCTTGATGAAGATTCGATTTTAGCTATTCACGATTCAGGTGCATATGGTCATGTTATGTCTTCAAATTACAATAGCAGGACAAGACCTTCTGAGGTGTTAGTTGAAGATTGTGAAATAAAACTTATCAGAAGAAGGGAAAGTTTTGAAGATTTAATTTCCCAAGAAACTAACTTATAATTTTTATGGAATTTATAGCTCACAAATTCTCTGGACTGGGTAACGAAATACTTATAATAGATTTTTTATCTCAAAATGGGGAGATTCATGAAGAAGATGTTATAAAAATCTCAAAAAAAAATAACATAAATTTTGATCAACTAATTACAATCCTTCCTCCTACAAATCCGATTGCAGATCTAAAAGTAAACATTTTTAATCGAGATGGTTCTATAGCAGAAAATTGTGTAAATGGAGCAAGGTGCCTTGCTAAATATGTTAAAGATAATGGTCTGCTTACTAAAAAATTTTTTTTAGTGGAGACAAGTGGAGGTGAGTGGAAAATAAGTTCTAGAAAAAAAAAGGAATATTCTGTTGAATTAAGCTCTGTGAATATTTCAAATGACAATAATTCATTCTCTACAAAAAAAAATAAAGTTAAATTGAAATTAGAAGAGGAAACCATTGACCTTAATTTGATAAGCCTAGGAAATCCACATGCAGTAGTTTTTCTTAAAAATATAAAAGAAGCTCCTTTAGATTCCTGGGGTAAAAGCTTACAAAAAAATACCTTATTTCCCAATGGGATAAATCTAGGAATAGCAAAAATTATCTCTCCAAAAGAAGTAAATCTTAGGGTCTATGAGCGCGGTGTTGGAGAGACAGAATCGTGCGGAAGTGGAGCCTGTGCTGCTGTTATTTCGGGCTATAATGAGAAAGTTCTTCAAAATAGAGTAAAGGTAAATTTTAAACATGGAAGCATAAATATAAATTATGACAAAGAGCTAAATGCTCTAGAAGCAAGTGGTGGGGCAGAATTTATAAATAAACTTAGGTTGAAAGTATGAGGTCTCGTAAAGAAAATTCTATTTCAGAAAAAGAAGTTGCAGAATTTCTGCTTTCTAATCCAGATTTTCTATCAAATAACCCGGAAGTACTCAATAATATCCAGATAATTCATGAATCCGGAGCGGCCGTTTCATTAATTCAAAAACAAGTTGAGGTATTGAGGGCTAATTACAATGAAACCAACACCAACCTCGTTAGGTTCCTACAAATAGCGCAGAGTAATGAAAAAATATTTAAAAAAACAAAAGATCTAGTCTTAAAAATATTAGATAGCTCAAATATAACGGAATTAGTAGAAATAATTGAAAAAACTTTTAAAGAAAGCTTTGAGGCATCACAAAGTAGAGTCTTATTTTTTAATGAAATAAATTTAGCCTTGCCGAGAGGTAGGGTAAAAAAACCAAATCAAGCTACTCAGATGTTAGGGAGTCTTATGAAACCGAATCGAATATATTGCGGTGAGCTTAATGAAAAGGTTTCAGAATTTATTTTTGATAAAAAAACAAAAGTACAAGAGGTTGTTCTAGCGCCTTTAAAAAGCAATACTTCAGCTGGCCTTTTGGTTTTAGGATCGGATGTTAGGGGAAAATATGACAATAGTAAGGACACCCTATTTTTAGACTTTATTTCTGAGGTGGTCAGTAAAGTTGTTGATCGACTTACTGCTTAGATGCTTAAAAAAGATATAGATAAATATATAGAAAACCTTAAAGTAGTTAAGCATTTTTCTAGTTACACTCTTGTTAATTATCAAAGAGATTTAGATAAACTTAAATCTTTTCTAGAGAGAGGAAAGAAGAAAAGTTGGAAAAGCATATATGAGTCAGATATAAGAGATTTTATAAATAACGAAAGAAAGAAAGACCTTAGTCCAAGAACATTGCAAAGAACTTTATCCTCGATAAGAAGCTTCTTTAATTATCTAAGAGACGAAGACCTAATAAACATCAATCCAGCAGTTGGTCTCACAACCCCAAAAGCTCCCAAAGTCCTGCCAAAAGCAATTGATGCAGACTTAGTTAAAAGACTTTTAGATTTTAAACCCGAAGGACAGCTTGAAGTCCGAGATAAGGCCATTGCAGAAATGTTTTACTCTTCAGGGTTGAGGTTGGCTGAACTATGTCAACTTAATCTAAGTGATATTTCAATTAAAGATAGAAGTTGCAGGGTATTTGGCAAAGGAAGAAAAACTCGCGACCTTCCTGTTGGAAGAAAGGCTATAGAAGCTATTAGAGATTGGCTTATATATAGAGATAAAATCTGTTTGCCCAATCAAGAGGCTCTATTTTTAAATAATAGAGGTAAAAGAATCTCGAAACGATCAGTACAATTAAGGCTTGAAAGGCTTAGCAAAAAAAGGGGGCTTCCTTCGGTTCATCCCCATATGCTGAGACATTCATTTGCTAGCCATATACTTGAATCAAGTGGTGATTTAAGGGCTGTCCAGGAAATGTTGGGCCACACTGATATTAGTAGTACTCAAATTTACACAAAGTTAGATTTTCAACATTTGTCTAAAGTCTATGATGCTTCTCATCCCAGGGCAAAAAAAACTAAAAAAGTTTATGATAATTAAAGCCATCTCTTTTGATCTAGACGATACACTTTGGCCTCTATTACCAGTAATTATTAAAGCTGAGCAAAAAACTAATGCATGGTTAAAAAAAAATTATCCGGCTGCTTCAAGGCTTATACAGTCTGACAGCATGTTAAAAATAAGAAATAGGCTGATAAGAGAAAACCCAAAACTAGTTTATCAATTATCGAGTCTTAGAAGCCATGTACTGTCTGAGCTGGGTCTCGAAGCTGGTTTTAGCAAAGAAGATTCTGAAAAGATGGCAAAGGATTCTTTTGAAATTTTCTTTGAAGAAAGAAATAAAGTATCTCTATATGATGGTGCAGAAGAGACCTTAAAGGCTTTAAAAGATAAATTTATTTTAGGTGTCATTACAAATGGAAATGCTGATTTAAAAAAAATTGGACTTGATCATATATTCAAAATTACCTTATCTGCTTCAGATGTAAATGCAGGTAAGCCAGATCCCAAGATTTTTGAAGCTTTTATAGAAAAAACTGGATTTAGACCTCAAGAAATTTGCCATGTAGGAGATCACCCAAAAAATGATATAGAAGGCGCACTAAATGCAGGAATGAAAGCTATTTGGTTTAATGAAAAAAAAATAGACAATCCATTTGAAAGATCTTCAGTTATAGAAATAAATTCATGGAAAGAACTAGAGCCAGAAATAATTAGACTTACTTAAATTCACTCAGAATATCTTCTGTTAGAAGATTAAAGATTGTCTTCAGTCAAATATCTTTCCTGGATTTAGAATTTTTTTTGGATCTAGACTTTTTTTAAGGTGCCTCATTAACTTTAGCTCTTCATCAGTGCGCGATATATTTAAGTAATCTTTCTTCTCTAACCCTATTCCATGTTCTGCAGAAATAGAGCCCCTTATGGATCGTAGGGGTTCATATACACATTCTTCCATTTTGCGAATAGAATTTACATCTCCAGATCCAACTGCAGTTATGATATGTAAATTTCCATCAGCTAAATGTCCAAAAACGATACAGTGAAAGTCTTTCCAGTAACTAGACATCTTAGAACGCACTTCTTCAAGATAACTTTCCATGGTATTTATTGGCAGGCTAACATCAAAGATTTTAAATGGCCCTAATTGAAATTGTTGCTCAACATCATCTCTTATTGCCCAAATTTTCAGTCTATCTGTCTCGCTTTGGGCTATTACTGCATCTTCTATTATTTTTTCTTGAAGGGCTTTCTCAAGAAGGGAACTAAAATGAAGTGAGTCTTTTTTTTGGTCAGATCCACAATATTCTACTAGTACATAAAAATTATATTTTTGTTCTATTGGCGGAGGGTTTAAAGCTGGAGGAGTAGTTGTTAATAAATAAAAATCTTTCCACATAACTTCATAAGCAGTTAAGTTCCCCCCCAGACCTGAATCAACGTGTTTTAAAAGAGAAGAAACTTGATTAAAAGACTTTGTAGAAACTAAAGCTGTATTTTGACTAAGGGGCTTCTCCTGTAATCTAACTACAACCCTTGCGACTATTCCTAAAGTTCCTTCTGTCCCTATAAAAATATGCTTAAGGTCATATCCAGCATTATTTTTCAACATTTTGTTCATAGACGAAATAATCGTTCCATCTGCTAAGACAACTTCCAGTCCCAGAACCAATTCTCGAGTCATCCCATAACGTACCACTCTATTTCCCCCAGCGTTGGTAGCTACATTGCCCCCAATAGTACATGAACCTCTTGCCCCCAAGTCTAAAGGGAAAAACATACCTTGATTTTCTGCTTCTTCTTGTATTAATTGAAGCTTCACGCCTGATTGGGTAGTTAAGGTTCTTCCAACTGAATCTATTTCTTCAATCTTGTTCATTCTTTCTGAAGATATAACAATTTCACCTTCTTTGGTTATGGCAGACTGTACCAGGCCTGTGAGCCCCCCATGTGGAACTACGGGTTGATTGGACTCATGACAAAGCTTTAAAATTTTTGATAGTTCTTGAGTATTTTCAGGTCTTACAAGCACCTTAGCCTTAATATTATCATCAATCCAAATGCCTGCCTTTCTCTCTGAAACATCTGAGTCAATTAAAATGCCCTTCTTTCCTACAATATTTGAAATTTCAGAAATAAGAATTTTATCTACCATTTCTCTGCGTGGGGTCTAATTTCTACATCAAATGTCCATGCTGATTTTTTTTGATTAACTAAGTGCCATGCCTCTTCAGCTATAGCATTTGGTTGTATAAAAAAATCATCTGATTTTTCAGACCATATCTCTCTTGTCCACCCTAAATCAATTACTGCATCAATAAGTATATAGGCAACATGTATTCCCCTGGGTCCAAGCTCTCTTGCCATAGACTCTGCTAATATTCTCTGCGCAGCCTTTGTGGGAGCAGTATTAGCAAACCAAGCCTTTCCTCTTCTGGCGGAGGTATTACCGGTAACAATTATTGAACCTGAACCTCGAGCAATCATTTCTTTGGCAAAGCCTCTAACTAAATACAAAAGGCCCATAGTATTTATTTCAAAATTCTTCAATAAATCTTTTGTTTTTATTTCTAGGAAGTTTCCCCTACTTCCCCTAACAGCATTATTTATTAGGACATCTGGTATTCCTTCTTCTGATTTAATCTGGTTTATGGTTTTCTCCATATCAATCTCATTTGAAACATCACAGGGAAAACTCCTGCTATTTGGAACAATTTTTTCTAACTCAGATAGTCGTTCCTTAGATCTAGATAACATAAGAGTTCTATAATCACCTTTTGAAAATCTTTTTACCATTGAGGTACCTGTTCCAGGTCCTACTCCTGTCACTAAACAAATCCTTTTACTCATAAGAAAAGACTAACACTAGTTGAGGGGTAAATTCTATATAATTTATCAAGGGCTAGTAGTTCAATTTGGATAGAACGTCTGCCTCCGGAGCAGAAGGTTGCAGGTTCAAATCCTGCCTAGCCCACCATTAAATTGACATAACTGATTATTGCCATATATTCTTTATCTAATCTAGGGTTTTATTTATGTATAACGATATTGTCATTAAAAACGGAAAGATAGTTAATGGAACGGGAAAAGCACCTTTTTTTGGAGATATAGCTATTAAAAATAATGCTATTTCAGAAATTGGAGAAGTTAATTCAAGGGCGAAAAGACAAATAGATGCTGAAGGACTGGTTGTAAGTCCTGGATTTGTAGATATCCATACTCATCTAGACGCTCAAATAGGGTGGGATCCAGAACTAAAACCTGTAAGTCATCACGGTGTCACTTCGGTACTTATGGGAAACTGTGGAGTTACTTTTGCTCCATGTAAACCTGAAGATAGAGAGCTTATAGCACACATGATGCAAACCGTAGAAGACATTCCTAAGGATGCGATTCTTGGCGGACTACCTTGGGACTGGGAGAGCTATGGAGGATATTTAAATTCTATACAGAAACTAAATCTTGGCATTAATGTTGCGGGAATGGTTGGTCATACTGCGATTAGATATTATGTTATGGGTGAAAGATCTGTAGAAGAATTTGCTACTGATGAGGAAATTCAACAAATGTCTGATATTGTTGGAGCTTCTATAGATGAAGGAGCTGTAGGATTTTCTACCAACAGATACCCTCCTCACGTTGGTCCTGATGGAAGACCCATACCGGGGACTTATGCTGAAGCCAAGGAGCTCATAGAGATCGCTAAGGTTGTGGGACAAAAGAAAGGTCTTATGCAGAATGTGTTGGATTTTGGCGGACAACCAGAATTCTCTGTTAAGCTTCTTAAGGACCTGGCTACTACCTCGGGCGATAGAATCCTTTTCAGTATAGGAACAGGACCAGACCGTCAATCGGGTAAGAGGGTTTGTAATCTCTTAGAAGAATTATGTAAAGATGGTCGAGATATTACTGGTATATCCCAACCCAGATCTTCTGGTTTCATGTTTGGTCTTCAGTCTAGCCTGCCTTTTCCAGGAGAAACTTGGGAAAAAATAAGACAAATGGATCTTAAAGGAAGGCTTGTATCTATAAGGGATGGGAAAACTCGCAATATGTTGATAAAAGAGGCGGCTGATGGTAAAGAATCTCTTCCTTATAATCAGGTTTTTTGGCTAGGAAATGGTGAATCTCCAAATTATTCGGCAGGAAGAGAAATGTGTGCAGCCGATTTAGCTAAGAAAAATAATGAACATCCTGCTGAAACTTTCTTAAGATTATCAGATGAATCTGATGGTAAAACACTCTTTAACTATCGGATGTTTAACCAAAACCTGGAAGCTGCAGGAGAAATGTTCTTAAGTGACAGAATATTTCCAGGTCTAGGAGATGCAGGTGCTCACGTTTCACAAATATGTGATGCGGGGTGGGCTACTTTTGTCCTTTCTCACTGGGTTAGAGAAACAGGCTTATATAGCTTGGAAGAAGGAGTAAGAAGAATATCCTCTGCTCCTGCAAGAATTATTGGTCTAAAGGATAGAGGTACCCTTGAGGTTGGTAAAAAAGCAGACTTAAATATATTCGACTCTGATAAAGTAGCTGAACTGCAACCAGAAATAGTACATGATTTTCCTGGTGGAGCACCAAGATACATTCAGGGCTCAACAGGTTACAAAGCAACTATAGTTAACGGAAAGATAAATTTTATGGACGGTGAGTTAACTGGGGCTGCTAATGGAGAAGTTTTGAGACATTTAGCTTAGCAAAATAGAGAGATTTAATTATGGAAGTAAAGAATGCAGTTATGCCTAATGATCAGCAAATGGCTGGTTTTCTTGAAGAGGGTGAAGATAAACCAATTTTTATGGTTAATCTACTTAAGTTTAAAGAAAAGGCGGTATACCCTGATAAAAGAGAAACTGATCTAACTGGCGAACAAGCTTATGCTATATACGGTCAAGAGATAGGGAAACAACTAGAAAAGGTAGGTGCAAAGACTGTCTTTAGTGGAAAAGTATCGCGACTTATGTTGGGAAAAGTAGAAGATCTTTGGGATCAGGTGGCAATTGCTAGATATCCAAACCGCAAAGCTATGTTAGACATGATATCGGACCCAGAATATATAAAAAGCGCTCAACATCGAGTAGCAGGTCTTGAGGGCCAGCTTAATATAGAGACCAATTCTACTGCAGGCTTTTAAAGGCTTATTTTTCTATAAACTTAACCCATACATCCAGGGGTTCTCTTTCTGTAATGAGATCGTTTATCTTGGCCTTTTCGTCTTTATAACCAATAGCCATTCCACAAAAAAGCATTAGCTCTTCATCTGCTTCCACAAATTTTGAAACACTTTGTGGTTTCATTGCCCATGCCTCTTGGGGACATGTATCCAGCCCCTCTTCTCGTGCCAACAACATAAAGGTTTGCAGAAACATTCCCAAATCAGACCACTGAGGTGGTCCCATCTGTTTATCGACAAAACAGAAAAATGCTGCTGGTGCTCCAAAAAATTCAAAATTTTTACTTAATTGTTTATACCTGCCTTCTTTATCTTCTCTGCTTATCCCCAATAGAGCATACAAATCTTCACCCACTTTATATCGTGAGGAGCGATAAGGTTCTTTTAAATTTTCAGGATATACTGCATAAGAGGGTACCTCTTGATCAGTCCAGTTCTTTTGAAAATCTAAAAAAGATTTCATTGTCTCGTTGTTAATAACAAACACCCTCCATGGTTGTAAGTTTCCTCCAGATGCTGCTCTAGAAGATTTCCTCAATAATGATTCTATTAATTCATTTCTAACTGGCTTCTTTAAAAAAGCTCTTGTAGTTTTTCTAGAAAGTACTGCTTCTGAAACTTTCATAAGAGTAGGTTAAATATTATCTGCCTAATTCTTTATTAGCTTTTTCTTTAGCCCACTTATAGTTAGCTTTACCATTCGGGGCTCTCATTACTTTGTCAACAAACAAAACCTGTTTTGGGAGCTTATAACCAGCTAAATGCTCTCTTGTATAAGAAATTAAATCTTGTTCTGATATTTCATCATCGCCTTTGTAAGAGGCCAGGGCGACTACCCTTTGACCAAACTTTGAGTCTTCTACTCCTACGACTAAACAGTCATATATATTGGCGTGTTTTTTTACCGCTTCTTCTACTTCTTCAGGATAAACTTTCTCACCAGCAGTATTAATACAATTGCTCCCCCTTCCTAATAAAGTAATAGTTCCATCAGATTCGACTAAAGCGTAATCACCAGGAAAACTATAACGGACTCCATCTACCTCCTTAAAGGTTGCAGCAGACTTCTTGGGATCCTTATAGTAACCTAAGGGAACGAGGCCACTGGTACCTATTTTTCCCATCTCTCCAGAACCTGGTTCAACATGCCTACCATCATCGGTTATTACTATGACCCCTGGATTGATAGAAAATTTTGCAGTTGCAGCTGGAGCTTCTCTAGTAGAAATTGAGGCTCCCATGCCACCTTCTGTTGATCCCATGGCATCTATTAAAACCATATCGTGATGTTCCAAAAGACCTTTTTTAACTTCTGCGCTCCACATAACTCCGCTAGAAATCATCATATTTACACTGGAGATTTTATAAGGCTTACCGCTTTCCTTAGCGGCATCCAATGAATCCATAAGAGGTTTAGCAAAAGCATCTCCAACAATTACTATTGAGGAGGATTTAGTTCTTTCTACTTCTTTCCAAAGTAAATCTGGATCGAAACCTAGTTGAGGAATGGTAACTACACTTCCCCCAGTCAGTAAAGGTAAGTAAGCACCCAACCACATTCCCGTTCCGTGCATTAAAGGGCATGCCACCATACTAACTGGTAAATTATTATCCTCAGACAGTTGCAAAATATTTTCAGGCAAGGAATCAAAATCTTCTGGTACAGGAAACCCCATTCCTAAAAGCGTTTTAAACATCGATTGTATGAATGACCCGTGTTGATACATGACCCCTTTTGGCATCCCAGTAGTTCCACCTGTATATAGCATATAAATGTTATCGCCTGATCTTTCAATCCTCTCCATAGGATCGTTAGACCTTATTGCGCTTTCGTAATCAATCCCTACCTTTTTCGAGGAATCTGTTGAATCTTCTACTTGAATAAATAATTTAACCTTTGGAAGTTTGTCTTTTATAGAGGAGATTTGATCTGTATAACATGCTTGGAAAAAAATCGCTTCTGCATCTGCATTGTCTAAAAGATAGACTAATTCATCTTCCTTATAGCGGTAATTAACGTTAATAGGCACTCCTTTTATTTTAAAAATACTATATTGAGCTTCCAGATATTCATTGGAATTATGAAGATAAAGCCCTACCTTAGAATTGTCACCTAAACCATGCTCAGTCAAAACACTAGCTAAACACGCGGCCCTTAGATCATACTCCTTCCAAGATCTGGTAATGCCACCACATATTAATGCAGGTTTTTCTGGAATAAGATCTGAGGTCCTTTCCCACAAAGTTGCAAATTGTGTTTCCATATACGCCCCTTCTATTTATTTTATTTTGGTATCCAACTTCCGTGAGCACCGTAAGGTATCCTCTGAGGAGAATATATTTCTGCCACAGGGGGTGATTCAAAATCTTGAGAGTCAATAATTAACAATTTTGATTTTGCCTCCTCCTCTTCATAAGCTAACCCCAACACCCAACCATCATCTTCGCCAGAATCTTCTGATTTTGGCACAAATACAGGCTCTCCACCTGTTACATTTTTTCCTAAATCATGAGTTAATCTTTTTTTATTGACTAAATCATATTTAAGTAGGTGCCTTCCCATTGTTAGTGATTCAGCCTGAGTCTCCAGGGTCATACAATATCCGTAGTCTGTCTTCAGTCCCACTTTTCGTTCATCTACCCGCGGAAAATCACAAGGTGCATCGTCTACCTGTTCCTCTGTGACTGCTCCCAAGTCTAAATCTATAGTCCATTTCCACAATCTCCCTATAGTTGTATCCCCGCCATAAATATCTTGAAAACCACCAACCATAGCTTCTTTTTGCTTACAAACATAAAGTATTATTTTGTTGCCTTCTTCATAAGAATTTAGAGGGTGAAAAACATAACAGGGCTCTATCTCAAACCACTTAATATCTTTATTAGCTCCATCTCTTGGCATCACACCCAGCCTGGCTCCACACTCTGGCTTAAAGCCAAAGGGGGAACCGGTTTCAGCTGCTAAATTCATGTCTGATACTATAGGAAGGTCCATAAAAACAACAAAATTTTCAGTAACATTCCAATCGTGCATCATAACTGGCCTCGGTAGTTCTATGGGTTCGGTTTGGACTAATTCTCCATTTGCATTAACGCGATAATAGGTTAAGTAGGGCTCGGACATCATGGAATAAGAAAAGAATAGAAGCTCGCCAGTCTTGGGGCAGACTCTGGGGTGAGCTGTCATTGCACCTTTAAGCTTGCCTGAAAAGTCATGCACTCCTCTTGTCTCCAATTCTTTGTCTACTTCCCAAGGCAAATGTGCCTCTTCCAAAGCCAAGAATTTTCCTGCATGCTTTATAATATGGGTGTTTGCTGGTGAAGCGCTTAAATCACCAATAGAACTCATAATGTCTAAATCCTTTTCGTAATAAGGAGTTTTTACATATCTGTTTTTATAACTTACCTTGCCATCTTCAAACTTAAATCCATGAAGCATTCCATTGCCGAAAAACCAATGATCACTGTAACCCGACCTAGGGTTCATTCCATTTCTCACATAAAGTCCATTCAGAACCTCTGGTACCTTGCCTTTAATAGTAAGTTCTGAAGCATTTACCTCTTTTTTTACTGGCGCCCAATTGCCCTGTAAATGCCAGGCATTCCTATCAACAGTTGTGCTATCAAATAAACTTTGTTTCATCTTATCTCCCCAATCACCTTTTTGAGGTATTAGTTATAACAAAATTAAAATTTAACGCCAATAGATAAATTAATAATCTATCTTATCTTCTACTGCTTTTCCCTTTTTAGGAATTAAAGCAGACCTTAAATAAGAGGCAACAATGGTACCATCTTGGTTCTTTCCAATTGTTTTAACAGTAACAATGCCATCGTCAGGCCTAGATTTTGACTCTCTTTTTTCCTTAACTTCGGATTCGGCATATAAAGTGTCACCAACAAATAAAGGGTGGGGTAAGGCAATGTCTGTCCACCCCAAGTTTGCTATAGCTTTTTGACTAACATCACTCACGCTCATACCTACCATTAGGGCTATAGTAAATGGGCTATTTACAAGAGTTTTCCCAAACTCAGTACCCTTCCCAAATTCTTTATCAAAATGAATTGGGTGCTGGTTCATAGTAAGCAAAGTAAACCAGGTGTTATCTGATTGAGTAATTGTTCTCCCCGGTCTATGTTCGTAGATATCACCAATTTTAAAATCTTCATAATAACGCCCAAAAGTTTCTCTATATCTTCCGGGTTCTACTTCTTTTGTGTTTTTTACCACGTCTACTCCATAGCTTACTTTAACTGTTTTGATCAAGACCAGCTAAGATTAACCTTTTCTTCATAAGCCTCACAACTGCTTCGTCAATCATTTTACCATCTACCGAGATTGCCCCTCCTTCTGAGATGGAAAAAGCTTTAATAATTTTTTTTGCTTCTTGAATTTCATTTTCTGAAGGTAAAAAACTATTTTTAATTACTGCTGCCTGTCTTGGATGGATAGCAAATTTACTATTAAAGCCTATGGCTTTGGCTCTTAAACTCTCTTCTTCCAACCGAATTAAATTATCTATTTGTATATAAGGACTATCAATTGTAAATAAGCCGTATTTGCTAGCCTGAAGTATTATAGTGGATCTTGCAGTGAGCAAAGAATCCCAGCTCGTATCAGACCCCAGCTCAGCAGCCAGATCTACACCACCTAAAGCCAACCCTATAACTCTTCTGTCTTCGATTAATAATGAAATATTTTGTAATGACGAAGGCGTTTCTATTAAGAGGACTATGTTTATAGACTCTGGAATGAGTGAAAGTTCAGAGGAACTTTCTATTTTAGGTATCAAAAATCCTAAAAAGTTATCATTTGTTTTTTTAGCTAAATAAAGGTCTTTTGGTCCGTCTTCCGAGGTTAGTGGATTTATTCTTATTAGATAGGGCTTGTTAATAATAGTTGAGATTAAGAAATCATCCAGCTCTTTTCTTGCTGTACTTTTTTCTTTAGCGGGAACTGAGTCTTCTAAATCTATTATCAACCCATCTGCATCTGAGGATTCTGCCTTTTCAATCCAATCAAGCTTGTTGCCGGGAACAAAAAGAGGACAAACAGGAAAAGATATCAAATTTACACCTAATCAGACTTAGTTAAATATCTTTTTTCTTTTTTAATTAAGAAATCCACTACATCTAAAAGTTTTTCTGTGCCCAGCTCCCTTGTGGCGGAAACTTTATACTTGCCATTTACTATTAAAGTGGGGACTCCTGTAACTTTCCACCCCCTCATTCTGTTATCTGCCTGTCTTATAGAATTATTTACGCCAAAAGAATTTGAAACAGCCAAGTATTGCTCTTTATCTACACCAAAGCCTTTGAAGAAATGCTCTATTTCAGAATTTCCTGTAAGGAATCTCCTTTCTCTTTGGATGGCATTAAAAGCGGCTGCAACAACCTCTTCTTCTACCCCCAAGACCTTCGCAGTATAGAAAATCCGTGCATGGGTCTTTAAAGTTGGGTTCCAGGTTGCATGAGATTTCCAAAAATCAACATCTTCTGTTAAATCCTCTTTCCAAACTTCAAGAAAGTTTTCAAAGTAAAAACAATGATTGCAACCAAACCAGAATATTTCTACTACCTCTATCTTGTTCGAATCTCTGGTAGTGGTGGGACTGTCGAGTACTTCATAGTGCCTTCCAGCGGAGAACTCCTCAGACTGAAGGTAAGAAAAAAATAAAAATACTGAAAAAACAAATACTTTTTTTAGTATATTTTCTCTTTTAATGTAATCCATTTATAAAGCTTGCTAAAGCAGCTATCTCTTTGTCGTCCAACTTATATGAAATTGAAACCATAATTGCTGATTGGTCAGAATATTGCCTAACTCCAGAGCGGTAATCTTTTAAAGTTTTTGAAATGTAATCGGTCTTTTGCCCGCTGAGCAGGGGGTAGCCTGCTGGATAATTGCCCCTGCCTTTAGGAGAGTGACATGCGTAACATGCTGGTATTCCTTTCTCTAAATTTCCTACATAGTAAAGTTTTGATCCCAAATCAACCAGTTCCTTAGAAGCCCTCCCTATATTAGTTTTTTTATTAGAATAGAAACTAGCAATGCCTTCTAACTCTTTCTCACTAAATTTCTCCATTAAACCGGTCATTTCTGGGACACTTCTTTGACCTGACTGAATAAGTAATAGCTGTTTTTTTAAGTAATTAAAATTTTGACCCGCCAATGAAGGCCACAAGCCTACCTGACTATTTCCATCTGCTCCGTGACAAGCAACACAAGTAGATGTTAACTCCTCTGGATTTGGCTGTGAAACTCCCAACAAAAAAAAGGAAGATGCTATTATTATAAAATTTTTTAGTCTCATAGAAGTAGTTGCTCTTATATGAAATACGGGCGAGGATTATATACTAAGGTTAGGTGACATGGTGTTATTTAAAGAATATTAAAGTATGTTAGAAAGTTTAGACATAAAGTTTACAAAAAGCATAGTCTCGCTTAAAGACTTGCCCAAAGATAGGGGGAGGGAAGTTATTTTTTGTGGCATATCTAATGCTGGAAAGTCAAGCGTTTTAAATTCATTGTCACAAAACAAAAGAATTTCAAAAACCAGCAAAACTCCAGGAAGGACGCAGAGTTTAAACCTTTTTTATGTTCATAATAAAGAAGAAAAAAGAATAATAGACCTTCCGGGGTATGGTTATGCAAAAGTTTCTAAAAAGATGAGAGATAATTGGGTAACAATGATAAATAATTATTTAAATTCTAGAAAAAGTTTGGTGGGTTTGTTAATTATTATGGACATAAGGCATCCTTTTAAGGAAATGGATTTAAGATTAATTGAATGGTGCGGCGAAACTAATATACCTTTAAAAATTCTGTTAAACAAAAAAGATAAACTCTCTAATAATCAGGCTGTCTATCAAGAAAAAAAATATTTAAAAATTCTAGAAGAAATCAATAATAAAGCTGAAATGCAGTTATACTCATGTAAAAAGAAAATTGGGCAGAAAGAACTTATTAATACCATGGGAGATTGGCTTAAAATTAAGAGCCCCGAGAATCAGGGGTAGAAACTCGGGGCATTTTATCTATCAAAGTAATTAGAAAACTAATTACAGAAACTTAGACAAAGGTCCAATTTAAAAGTTCAAAAAAAATATAATTTGTCCTCAAAATAAGAAACACAATGCCTTCAAACAATAATCAATCTTCAGCTCCCATAATATTGGTAGATGGGTCATCTTATCTATATAGGGCTTACCACGCCCTCCCTCCTTTAACTAATTCTAATAACCAACCCACTGGAGCGATTAGGGGTGTCATAAGCATGGTAAAAAGAATTCTTGAAGATCACCCAAAAAGTCCTCTGGCTATAATATTCGATGCTAGGGGGAAGACATTCAGGCATGAGCTTTACCCTCAATATAAAGCAAATAGGCCCCCTATGCCTGATGATTTAGTTTCCCAAATAAAGCCTATACATGAAATTATAGAAGCTTTAGGTATAAAGCTTATAAAAGCTGAAGGGGTTGAGGCAGACGATGTAATTGGAACTTTAGCCAGCCAAGCATCCAAAAAAAAACTACATGTTGTAATTTCAACTGGAGATAAGGATTTAACTCAATTGGTAGGGAAATATACTAAAGTCGTCAATACAATGAATGGGGAGTTGTTGAATGAAGAGGGAGTGAAAAAAAAATTTGGAGTTCCTCCTAATTTGATTGTGGACTATTTAACTCTCATGGGGGATGCATCAGATAATATTCCTGGAGTAGATAAGGTGGGTCCTAAAACTGCTGTTAAATGGCTTAAAGAGCACAAAAGCCTTGCTGGTCTAATTAAAAATGTTGATCAGATCACTGGGAAAGTAGGAGAAAACCTTAGAGAAAGTCTGGACAAACTCGCTCGTTCTAAAGAACTTGTAACTATAAAAAAAGATGTATTGCTAGACCTAGGCATAGAACAGCTAAAAGTAACATCTCCCGATGATGATAGGCTTGAAGAAATATATAAAGAATTAGAATTCAATGCTTGGTTAAAAGATGAAAAAAAAGAAAGCAAAAAAAATAATAAACATCCCAAAACCAAATATGAGATTGTTTTGACAAAAAAAGGGCTTGATTCATTAATAACTAAAGCCAAAAAAGCTGACGTCATATCTATTGACACTGAAACAACGGGGTTAGAATATGTAGACTCTGAATTGGTGGGTATTTCTTTGTCTTTAGAACCAGGAAAAGCTTCCTACATACCCTTTGGACATACTCAAGAAAAAACAAACAAGGAGGTCAAGCAATTAAATAAATCTTTTGTTTTAAATAAATTAAAGCCTTTATTAGAGTCATCAAACATAAGTTTCATTGGACAAAACATTAAATTTGATAGGAATGTCTTTTCAAGACATAGTATAAAGTTAGACTCTATCAAAAATGATACTATGATAATGAGTTACATCCTTAATAGTACAGCTACCAGACACAATCTAAACGCACTAGCAAATCACTTTCTTAATTATTCAACCACTACCTTTGAAGAGGTAGCCGGAAAGGGTGTAAACCAAATTACTTTCGACAAGGTTCCAATAGAGGAAGCTGCATACTATGCGGGAGAAGACGCAGATATTACTCTTCAACTATTTAATAAATTAAATAAATTATTAGAAAAGAAACCTAGACTTAAGGATCTTCTTGAAGAAATAGAAATACCCTTGATTACAGTATTGTCTGATATGGAGCAAAGGGGTGCGTATATAAATGCAAGGATCTTGAAAGCTCAATCAAAGAATCTTTTTACTAGGATAAGTAAATTGGAGAAAGAGGCATTTCTTCTTGCTGAGCAAGAATTCAATTTGAATTCTCCCAAGCAATTACAAGAAATTTTCTTTGATAAGTTAAAATTTCCAGTAATTCAAAAAACCCCTGGTGGACAACCATCAACCGCAGAAAATGTTCTTATTCAGCTAGCATTAGACTATGAATTACCCAAGATCATTCTTGAACATAGAACTCTGACAAAACTTAAAACTACTTATACTGATAAATTGCCTCTTCAGATTTCTAAAAATACCAATAGAGTCCATACTTCCTTTCACCAAGCAATTACAACTACCGGAAGGCTTTCCTCTTCTGATCCAAATTTACAGAATATTCCTATCAGAACAGAAGACGGGAGAAGAATAAGACAGGCATTTGAATCCCCTCGGGGTTATAAGCTTATTTCAGCAGATTATTCACAAATAGAACTCAGAGTAATGGCCCATTTATCAAATGATTCTAACCTTATAGAAGCATTTGAAAAAGGAGAAGATATTCATTCCAGGACAGCAAGCGAAGTATTTGATACAAAAATCTCTGACATAACTTATGAACAAAGAGCAAATGCTAAAGCAATAAACTTTGGTTTAATTTATGGTATATCTGCTTTCGGATTGAGTAGGCAGCTGGGAATAAATAGGAATTTAGCAGCAGAGTATATTGATACTTATTTTATAAGATACCCAGGTGTAAAAGAGTTTATGGAAGCTACAAAAAAAATAGCAAAAGACAAAGGGTATGTTGAAACTTTATTTGGTAGGAGGCTTTATTTACCGGAAATATTAGGTGGGAATGCTATCCGTAGAAGGGCAGCTGAAAGAGCAGCAATAAACGCCCCTGTTCAAGGAACAGCAGCAGATATAATGAAAAAGGCAATGATCAAAGTTCAAACTGAACTAAACAAAACTAGACTTGACGCCAAAATGATACTCCAAGTTCATGATGAGATTATACTTGAAGTAAAAGAGAAGAATTGCGAAGCTGTCTCTAAATTGCTAGAAAAAAACATGTCTGGTGCAACAAGATTAAAAGTGCCCTTAGAGATCAAGCTGGGTGTTGGGAATAACTGGGATCAGGTCCACTAGATAATAGTTAAACTATATAAAAGATAATGATTTTGAAACGCAGTCAATTACTTTTTGTTATCTCTGCTTACTGCGCAGCAATGTTAATAATAGCTTTTTTTATGGAGTATTATTTAGGCTTAAAACCATGCATTCTCTGTCAATTCCAAAGACTTTGTATTTTTGTAATGCTTCTAACCTCTATTGCTGCTTTGTTACACAAGAGTCAGTCTCTAAGATCTTTTAGAGCTTATTTGACCTCAATACAGGCGCTCGTTTTCCTTGCTATATATCTTTCTGTTAGACAGCTTTATTTACAAAGCCTGCCAGATGAATTAATTCCAAATTGCGCGCCCGACTTAAATTATTTATTAGAAACACTGCCTATATCTAAAGTCCTTCTTTTGGCTTTAAAGGGTGACGGTAATTGCTCTGAAGTTGTTTGGTCATTTTTGGGTATAAGCATTCCTGGGTGGACTCTCGTAAGCTATAGTCTGATAAGTGTGTATATGTTTTTTAATTTAAAATTTTCAAGAGACATTCATTCTTATTTTGGGAAAAGTTGACCTATAATGCCTAAAATTTTTATATTTTTTTTTAATGTCTACTAATAAATCTCAAGCTTTTGAAAACCTTTCTCAAGAGCAACTTATAGAGCTTTCCTTAAAAAGGAAAGAGGGGATTCTAGCTTCTAACGGAGCCTTGCTAGTTACAACTGGTAAAAGAACAGGAAGAAGCCCCCATGATAGGTTTATTGTGGATGATGAGCTAACCCACTCAGAAGTAGATTGGGGTGAAGTAAACAAGCCTTTTGAAAGGGCAAAATTTAATCAATTATGGAGTAGAGTAAGCGATTACTTAGATAGGAAAGATGCTTTTGTTTCATCACTTCATGTTGGTGAACATGACAAACACTACATTCCTGTAAAAATAACCACAGAATGGGCTTGGCATAACCTCTTTAGCAGACAAATGTTTATTCGACCGGAGGTTTTTAATCCTTCTAATAAAACTATCTGGTCTGTGATTAGTGCCCCTGAATTTATTTGCGATCCAGAAACAGATGGAACTAATAGCGATGGAGCAGTAATTATTAATTTCTCAGAAAAAAAGATTCTTCTTGCGGGCATGCAATATGCAGGTGAGATGAAGAAATCTATGTTTTCAGTTCAAAATTTTCTTTTACCTGAGAAAAAAGTCCTTCCCATGCATTGTGCGGCAAATGTGGGTAAAGAAGGTGATGTGTGTCTTTTCTTTGGTTTGTCTGGGACAGGAAAAACAACTCTTTCTGCAGACCCTGATAGGAATTTAATAGGAGATGATGAGCACGGATGGGGTGAAGGGGCCGTGTTTAACTTTGAGGGGGGATGTTATGCCAAGTGTATTGATCTAACTCAAAAAAATGAGCCTGTAATTTGGGATGCTATAAAACGTGGCAGCGTTATGGAGAATGTAATTATTGACCCAGAAACTAAAATTCCTGATTTCAGTGATTCTTCCTTGACTGAAAACACGAGAGTAGTTTATCCAAGAGAACATATCGAAAAGAGAGTTAAAGAAAATTTCGCTGGAGAACCTCAGTCTGTTATCTTTTTAACCTGCGATCTTTCAGGGGTCATCCCTCCGGTGTCTGTCTTGAGTAAAGAGGCTGCCGCATATCATTTTTTAAGTGGATATACTGCTGCAGTAGGTTCAACAGAAGTGGGGTCAGAAGATGCATTTAGGACCACTTTCTCTACCTGTTATGGTGCTCCATTCTTCCCTCGTGAGGCTAGTGTTTATGCTAACCTACTAATGAAAAGAATAGAGTCTTTTGGAAGTAAAGTATATCTTGTCAATACAGGATGGACAGGAGGGCCCTATGGAGAAGGGAAAAGATTTGAGATACCCATTACCAGAAAGATAATTAGCGCAATCCAGTCTGGTAACCTAATAGGGTGTGAAACTGAGGAAATAAAAGGGATAAATCTACAAGTGCCAATTGAACTGCCTGGTGTTGATAATAAATTATTAAACCCCATAAAAAATTGGAAGAATCCCTCTTCTTATAATCCCTGTGCTAAAAAATTAATTAGACAATTTACTGAAAACTTTTCTAAGTTTGAAGTGTCTGAAAAAATAATAAACGCCGGCCCAAGCTTGAAATAAAAAAATTCACAAAATGAATTTAACCCTCGAAGCATTACGTGATGCAGGTGTCTTAAAAGAACTTAAATTTATTAAAAGGGGAATAGAAAAAGAAAGTCTAAGAATTGACTCTAATGGATCAATGTCTTCAAAAAAACACCCTCGCGGACTCGGATCGGCCCTAACTAATTCTTTCATTACAACAGATTTTTCGGAGGCCCTGCTCGAGCTTGTTACTCCCACTTTTACTAATACTCAGGAGTGCTTAAATTTTTTAACTGAGCTTCATGCTTTTGTCCACAGATCTATAGACAGAGAGTTACTTTGGCCGCTAAGCATGCCCTGCTCCATAAGTTCTGATGAAGAAATACCAATAGGAAATTATGGAAGTTCAAACCCAGGAATGATGAAGTATGCCTACAGAAAGGGGCTTTCATATAGATACGGAAGTAAGATGCAGGCTATTGCTGGTATTCACTATAATTTTTCTTTCCCTGATGAATTTTTTAAAAAAATAGCAACTTTAAAAAATCTAGACTCTAAAAATCTTAAAGCTATAAAAAACGAGTCTTATTTGCGTATGGCTCGAAATTTTAAGAGACATGAGTGGCTATATTTTTTACTATTTGGTGCTTCACCAGCTTTATCAGATACTTTTACAAACCAAGAACAAGAGTTGGATGGATTTAAAACGCTGTCTAAAGGAAGTCTTTTCCGACCTCATGCCACTTCCTTGCGCATGGGTAATATGGGCTATATAAGCGAAATACAAGATGATTTAAATATTTCTATTAATTCTATAGAAGAATATCTTGAAGACTTAAAAAGGGCTCTCATTACACCCCATGCTGAATACAAAGGAATAGGTGAATTTTTAAATGGAGAGAGAATACAAATTAATTCATCTGTGATTCAAATCGAAAATGAGTATTACAGCACCATAAGACCCAAAAGGATTTGTCCTTCCGGTGAAAGGCCTATAAATATTCTAAGGGAACTGGGAATAGAGTATTTGGAGCTTAGATGTGTTGATTTAGACCCTTTCAGCCCTATAGGTATGCAAAGAGATCAAGCAGATTTTTTAGATATGCTCCTGATCCTTAGCTTCTTAAAAGAAAGTCCTCCTTTGAATAAAAAGGAAGTTGCACTTTTAAAAGAAAATCATAAAAAGATCATAAACTTTGGTAGAGAACCTGGCTTAAGGATCTTTTCTCAAAAGGGCGAAGGTTCGGTAAAGGATTTAGCCAAAAGGTTACTTGAAGAAATGGCAGAAATCGCAGAAACCGCTTCTGGTGAAATTTTTCAAGGGGAAGAAAATCTATGGGGGAAATCCTTAGAAATGCAAACACAAAAAATTGAAAACCTGGATCTCACTCCTAGCGCAAAGTTATTAAATAGATTAGATCAAGACAATCTTTCGTATAATGAATTGGGTGTGAAAATAGCTGAGGAGAATTCTAAATTTTTTCTAAACCTTGACCTCACTAACGAAAATATATTTTCCAAGGAAGCTTCTTCTTCTATGGAAAGGCAAAAACAATTGGAATCAGAAAAAAGCCTTCCTTTTGAAAAGTATTTAAAGGAATTCCTGAATAAAGTTTCTTGACCTTATTTAACTTATTAGTAACGTAGCATAATTAAGAATAGATTTAGGAGAAAATTTACATGAAAGCATTTGTATGCAAGGAATTTGGACCTATCGAATCCCATACCATAGAGAACATAGCTGAGCCTGAAGTAGGAGATGGGCAAGTAGTTGTAGATATAAAAGCTACTGGCATAAGTTTTCCCGACGTATTAATTATCCAAGGTCTCTATCAGTTTAAACCACCCTTCCCCTTTAGCCCTGGAGGTGAAATTGCTGGAATCGTTTCTTCTGTTGGAAATGGGGTCACTAAATTCAAAGAGGGGGATAGAGTGATGGGAAACACAGGTTATGGAGGGTTGGTAGAAAGGGGTGCTTTTTTTGAAACCCAACTTATGCCTTTACCAGAATCCATGAGTTTCCAAATAGCTGCAGGATTCTCATTGAATTATGGAACAAGTATCCATGGTCTAAAACAAAGAGCTGCACTTAAGCCAAACGAATCCATATTAATTTTAGGGGCTGGGGGCGGGCTTGGTATAACAGCAATCCATGTGGCTAAAGCCATGGGAGCTAAGGTAATAGCTGCAGTTTCTTCTGAAGATAAGTTAGAACTTTGTAAAAAAGAAGGAGCCGATGAAGGAATACTGTATCCAAAAGAAATGGACAGAGATTTACAGAAGAAATTCTCTAATGAGATCAAAGAGATATCAAATGATGGAGTGGAAGTAATTTATGACATAGTCGGAGGAGATTATGCAGAACCGGCCTTAAGGTCTATAAAAAGACATGGTAGATATTTGGTTATCGGTTTTACGGCCGGGATTCCTAAGATGCCTCTAAACTTAACTTTATTAAAAGAATGCCAAATTATTGGAGTTTTTTGGGGACAGTTTGTTGGATTGGATAGAGATGTTAATACAAAAAATTTTAAAGAACTTTTTCAATTGCATGAGGAAGGAAAAATTAAACCTTTTATCAGTGAAACCTTTCCTTTAGATAGAGCTGGTGAAGCCATCAAAACTTTAGCTGACAGAAAGGTTCTGGGTAAAATCGTTGTCAGTATGGAATAAAGCTTCTGGGGTTTGATATTGAAAGACAAACTTCTCTTA
The DNA here is from genome assembly GCA_964635015.1 of uncultured Gammaproteobacteria bacterium. Lineage (GTDB taxonomy): Bacteria > Pseudomonadota > Gammaproteobacteria > Magnimaribacterales > Magnimaribacteraceae > CAJWPI01. The sequence goes on from CAZWMS010000015.1 coordinate 31,334, forward strand.
CTTTTTTTGTATCTTTGATTTGTCTCCACCTGTGTTCCAATTCCGAAAAAGAAAGGATGGATGCCTTCTGAAGACCAAGGCAAAGGCAGGCTTTACTTCAGTAGCCTTATGATCCTTTCATCTAACTACTCTTTAATTGAGGTCCATCGCAAACTTTTTCAAAATCTCTAAGGAAATAATGTCTAAAGTTCTTATGTTTGTTTTGTTTATATACAGCTGAGGAGCCACATTAAACTCGTAGGCTTCTGCCCATCTTTCAGCACACAAACACCAGCTATCGCCCTCTTTCAAACCGGGAAAATTGAATTCAGGTCTTGGAGTAGATAAATCATTTCCTTTTGACTTAGAAAATTCTAAAAATTCTTCAGTCATGCTCACGCAAATGGTATGAACTCCTTCATCCCTCTCATCAGTATGACAGAACCCATCTCTAAAAAATCCTGTAATAGGATTTTCGCAACATGTCTCTATTTCTTCTCCAAAGACATTCCTTTGTTTTGTTGCTGTATTCATTAACTTCTACTAACTATGTCCAAAATCGCTTTTTTTATATTATCTTGATTATGGGGGGACCTAAAGAACCCGGCATAATTACCTTCAGGGTCAATCAAAATAATACTACCAGTGTGGTCTACTGTGTAGTAAGGATCTTTACTATTCTTGATCGGAGTAAAAGGAGCATTTACTCTCGTAGCGAAATTATAAATTTGGTCTAAGCCTCCTGTGAGGCCAACAAAGTTTTCACTAAAATTTTTTAAATATACTTTTAACTGGTTTGGACCGTCCCTGTCTGGATCCACTGTAACCAAAAAAATTCTAATTTTATCCTGCTCTTCTAAATCTAATCCTTTTTCAATTCTTGAAAGCATGCTCATGGTTATCGGGCAAATATCTGGGCAGAATGTGAAGCCAAAAAACAGTACGTTCCATTTTCCTTTAAAACTTTCAGGTAGGAATTCATTCCCATTTGAATCCATCAGATTAAATAAACCAAGGTCTCTAGCTGGTTCTATTAAGTAAAGACCCTTGTCCTTTAGTTGTTCATTGCTTAAAGGAACTTCAGTAGTCATCTTATTAACATACAAAGATAAAGCCACAAGCATTACTGCCACAGAGCTTATAATCGTCCAAGTGAAATTTCTTTTCATGTAAATATAAAACTATCAATTAACATTGAACTAAAAAGAAAAGCTAAATACCAAATTGAATAAAGGAATGTGGGTAATGCTTTTCTGTTTTCTGTATCCCTGTAGAGGGCTATGGCGTAATAAAGAAATACCAGCCCCAATATAATGGCAAAGATTAAATAAATTATTCCGAACATCCCAACTGAAAACGGGAGAAGAGTCACAGCCATTAACAAGACTGTATAAAGGAGTATGTGTTGTTTTGTGAATGGAATTCCTTTTTGCACAGGCAACATAGGAACCTCCGCTTCCCTATAATCTTCAACCTTATGAATTGCTAAAGACCAAAAGTGAGGGGGAGTCCAAACTAAAATAATTAATACCAACAAAAGAGCATGCGGATCTACAGTGTTAGTTACAGCTGTCCAGCCCAAAAGAGGTGGCATTGCTCCTGCCAAACCGCCTATTACAATATTTTGACTTGTCACAAATTTTAAATACTTGGTGTAGATAAAACCATAAAAAATAAAAGTTAAGGCTGTTAATGTCCAGGTTAGCGCATTAGTAAAATAGAGAAGTAGAAAAGAGCCTAGAGTAAAAAGAGCAACTGAGAAAATAATAGCTTGTTTTCTTGAAATATATCCTTTCACTATAGGTCTAGAAGAGGTTCTTTCCATTAATGAATCTAGGCGAGCATCAAATATATGGTTTATAACTGCGGAAGATGCTGCTAAAAGGCTAATGCCCATAAGGCCAGCAATTAATACTTCTATTTGTGGATAAAAGTCAGTAGCTACTAACATTCCAGTTATACAAGACATAAAGAGAAGGGCCTGTACCCCAGGTTTAGTTAACTCAAGATAGTGTTTCCAAGTTCCTTTTTTGATTGCTTCAGTTGTCATCTTGATATCTAAATCTCAAAACTACCAGATACGTTATAAGAGAAAGCCCTCCTAAGTTATGTGCAACGGCTATTAATAGAGGCAATTGAAAGATTATATTAGATACTCCTAAAAGTATCTGCAATAAAAGTAACACCATCAAAATTAAAGAGACCCTCTTATGATTGTCTTTATAAATCTTCCAAGCCAGAAACGATAAATAAAGCGCAACTATCAAAGCTCCGATTCTGTGAGTGAAATGTATTGCGGTTCTGGATTCCAAGTCTATCTGCCCCCCCAGATAGTTTGGACCTATGTCTTGAAAAAAGTTAAATCCTCCAAAAAAATCCATTTTAGGGAATATTTTTCCTTGGCAAAACGGAAAGTCTGTACAAGAAAAAGCTGCATAATTAGCACTTGTCCATGCCCCCAGGAAGATTTGTAAGAAAACTAAAACAGAAGCAAAAGAAATTAGCGACCTAAGTTTTGTTGAAAACTTCCATTTATCAGTAAGATTTGCATCTTGATCAACAAATTTAAAATATAACAACCACAGCATTGTGGTTGTAATAAATCCAAATAATAAATGGAGGCTTACAATCTGAGGCAATAACTTTAGACTAACCGTCAAATAGCCAAAGGCTCCCTGAACTAAAACCCAAATAAGTAAAACCATTGAAAGAGTTTTAATATTTGGCTTATATGAACTATCTAACTTTACAACTGTAGCAATACTTAAAATGAAAAGACCTAAAGTTGCAGCAAAGTATCTATGCACTACTTCGGGTATAGCCTTTGCAAGTTCATAAGGACTGTCTGGGAATCTTGAATTTGCTAAATCTATTTCTTCAGGATTTATGGGTAAAGTTGTAAACCCATAACACCCAGGCCAGTCAGGACATCCCAAGCCTGCATCTGCCAGCCTGGTCCAGACGCCTAGTGCGACTACAACAAAAGCAAAGCATCCTGAAAAAAAAGTTGCTCTCCTTATTAACATTTTTTTTAACCTATTTTTGAGTTTTGCAAAACCTTCTTAAGGTCTTCTAAAAGTTCGCCCCCCGGTAAGTCTGGTGAATAAATCAAAATCCCGTTTCCTAAAGGATCAAATAATATAT
>CAZWMS010000016.1:0-32160 GCA_964635015.1 uncultured Gammaproteobacteria bacterium
GGACGATATTAATAAATTTTTGGCTTATTTGCTAGTATTTAGTAACAGTTTTGTAAAAGAGCTAAACTTGTTCAGACCCTAAAATGAAAAAATTTTAGGTCATTTATGAACTTGAGCTGATTTTCTGCTGGTTTACTTATTGAAAGATTAAAAAAACCCTTTTTTTTATTCTCTTCATTCCTTCTGTGTGTCATTCTCTCTAAGAGTAAGAGGTTTTATTAACAATTTTAAGGGTAACTTCCTTTTTTTTTATTTTTTATATTAAACTAAGAGCATGTATAAATGGAATATTATGAATAAACTTAAGATTGTCATCTTCTCTTTAACTCTAATTTTTAGCCTTAACATTCAAAGCAAAGAAATCCCAGTAAAAGACTTCTTTAAAAAAAGTAATTTTAATTCTGTAACTATTTCTCCATCAGGTAAGTACCTAGCTACAAAAGTAGAAATTGAAACAACTTCCGGAGTTATAGTAACTGAGAGAAAAACCAATAAAATTACCCATACGCACTTTTTTGGCGAAGATAGCTATGTAGGAGAGTATTACTGGCTAAATGATGAAAGAATTGGATTTTCATTATTAAAGAAAAATGCCGCATTTGCTAGACCCTGGCTTATGGGTCAGTTTGAAGTAATCAATGCAGATGGAACGCAAAAAAAAATGATTATTGGCAGTGAAAATGTGCAGAGAACTTCTAAAGTTATGGTCAATGATGTTGGTAGAACTGGTTTTACTTTTGTAGACCTTCTAAGGGACGATAAAGACCATATCCTTGTTGCTTTATATACAAAAGTTTACCCCACCTTATACAAAATAAATATCTACACAGGTAGAAAAGATAAGGTTGCAACTAACCCAGCTAGATATGGAACTTTTGTTTTGGACTCAAATAAGGAATTCAGACTAGCAATAGGAGAAAATAACAAAAATCAAAAAACGGTTTTTTATCGTGACAACTTGAATGATGAATGGGAGTCTCACGGAGTTTATGGATACGGATCAGGGGAAATCATCCCTTATGCATTTAGTAAAGACGGCACTTTTCTATATGCATATTGTGATGTTGAAACACCAATAACAGGCCTTTGTAAGTACTTTCCTAAAACAAGAAAAACAGAACTTATATACCGTCATAACAAGGTAGATAGTTATGGCAAAATATACAGGAATGATTTGCTTTACATAGTTACTGCCGATGGTAAACCAAAACGAAAATGGATAGATAAATCTCATATTCTAGTAAAAAAATTAAGAGCTTTAGAAAAAGTATTTCCAAATCATATGGTTAGTATAGAGTCTGCAACTTGGGATCATTCAGAACTGATCATAGATGTTTGGAGTGATACAGACACGGGTGGTTTATACTCCTTCAAAACTAAAAATAATGAACTTACAGACATGGGATTAGCCCGAAGAGACTGGCTAGACCCTTTAGCCATGGCGCCAATGGAACCCATAACCTACACAGCAAGGGATGGCTTAGAAATAAATGGTTATCTAACTCGTCCTTTAGGCTATAAAGAAAGTTGGCCTGAAAATTTACCTTTAGTGCTATTAGTACATGGAGGTCCGCACGGTGTAAGAGACCGTTGGAGGTTCGATCCAGAGGTTCAACATCTAGCAAACAGAGGTTTCGCAGTCCTTCAAGTGAACTACAGAGGTTCGGGTGGCTACGGTCGAGAATTCTTAACCAGTGGCTTTAACCACTGGGGGGATCTTATGCAAGACGACCTTACAGATGCCGTTAATTGGGCAGTTGACCAAGGAATAGCAGATAAAGAAAGGCTTTGTATATACGGCGCTAGCTACGGGGGTTACGCTGCAATGATGTCAGCAGCAAGAGAACCAGAATTGTATAAATGTGCTGTGGGTTATGTTGGTGTTTATGATATTGATTCTTTCACAACTGTCGGGAATATACCTGGCAACAGATCTGGAGCTGCTTATTTAAGTGAAGTTATACCCTCAGACCCAGCTATAAGGAAAGCCTTTTCTCCTTCTGAACAAGCAAGCAAAATAAAAGCTGCAGTTTTTCTTATACACGGGAAAAAAGACGAGCAAGCTCATTTTCAAAATTATGAAATTCTTACTAAGAAGTTTGACAAAATAGGAAAACCGTATAAATCTCTTGTTAAATCTGATGAAGAGCATGGTTTTTATAAGACTAAAAATAAAATTGAGGTTGCTAACGAACTTGAAGCTTTCTTTAACAAGCACATAGGAAAGAGATAATAATTGTATGTTAAAAAATAAGAACATATTGATAGTGGGAGTGGCTAATAAGCATTCAATTGCTGCAGGTATAGCAGAGTCGATGCACAAGCAAGGTGCTAATCTAGCCTTTACTTATCAAAATGACAGGTTGAAAAGAAATGTGGTTAAGCTAGCTCAGGAATGGGGTTCAAAGATATGCCTGCCCTGTGACGTAGCAAGCGACAATGAAATAAAAAATACCTTTAACGAACTATCAACACACTGGGATGGTCTTGATTGCATAGTCCATGCTGTTGGCTTTGCTCCTTCAGAGGAATTAGATGGTGAGTACGCAGAAGTTACAACCAGGGAAGGTTTTAAAATTGCCCATGACATTAGTTCTTACAGTTTTGTTGCTTTGGCAAAGGCAGGCAGAGGGATGATGTCGGGGAGAAGTGGTTCCCTTTTAACTTTAACATACTTAGGATCCCAAAAAACCCTCCCTAACTATAATGTTATGGGCTTAGCTAAAGCTAGTCTAGAGGCTAATGTTAGGTATCTAGCTGTATCTTTAGGAAAGGAACAAACAAGAGTTAATGCTATCTCCGCAGGCCCAATAAAAACCTTGGCCGCTTCAGGAGTGAAAAACTTTAGAAAAATGCTTTCATATAATTCTAGTAGAGCTCCTTTAGGAAGAAATGTTACTACAGAGGAAGTAGGCAACGTAGCTTCTTTTCTAGCCTCTGACTTAGCAAGTGGGATAACGGGTGAAATAGTCTATGTTGATGCTGGCTTTAATATAACTGCAATGGGGAATATTGAGAACAATGTTTAAAATTCTAATTTGAATTGTATATGGAAATTTTAGCAGATTGTTTTAAAGAGGATTGAATCTCAGCTAGCTCAGATAACTTCCTTTCTCTATTTAAAAAAGTACTAAAGGCATTTGTCTGATCTTGTTTAAAAATTTCCTCTACATCATTTATAGCTTCAACCATATAAATAATTCTATCGTTATTCTCCAAAATAGATTCACCTAAGGGTGACTGGTCAGCCCTAGAAACATTGAACAAATCCAATAAAGTCGTACTTGGGAGAAGAGATGAATTTCTCTGGACTCCCTTATAACTCTCCAACTTCAAACCATTCTTATCAGCTATAGAGTTAAAAGAAATTTTCTCTCTTAGACCTATAAGAATTTGATTACTTTTTTTAGATATTTCTGCTTCTGCTAATTCTTTTACCAGCTCTTCTAAAACTTCTGATTCAACCTCCCCATAAGGGAGTATTTTTTTCTCTTGAAAGTCTATTACTTCATAAATAATAGCTTGTCCTTTTGACAGTTCAATCAAATCACTTAAATATCCCATAGGCTTTTCTCGCTCTAAAAAAAGAGATTCAAGTAAATTAGAATCTTTGAAAGGGTTAGGAGCAAATTCCTTTACAAATAAACCAGTTTCAAGCACAGGAATTTGAAGTTCTTCGCTTATACTGTCTAAACTTCCCGATGTAAAAACCAAGTTAGAAGCTCTATCCAATAAATCTGAAAATCTTGAAGATATCAAATTGTCTTCTAAGCTTTCTTTTAATGATAGTCTCATTGAATCAAAACTTTTAGGTGTTGGGATTTGAACCTTGAGTAACTTTAAAACATGAATGCTATTGCCCAAAACAACTGGGTCGCTAACCTGACCTTCTTCTAAACTCTTAAGGGCATTTTCAAACTCAACAGGAAAAGTTGTTCCATCAGAGACTCCTAGATCTCCTCCCGTATTTTTAGAACCCTCGTCTTCTGAGAACTCTACAACTAAAGCAGAAAAATCTTGTCCTGACTCTGCCATTTCTTTAAGTTCAGAAGCTAATGAAAGAGCGGCCTCTCTAGTTCTTTTGTTTGTAACCTTTATCTCAATATGAGAAGCAGATCTTCTAGTAGAAGTGTCGAAATCCCCTAAGTAAGAGCTGTACTCTTCCTTAAGTTGATCTTCTGAGATTTTTAGTTTATCTCTTAATTTAATATCTGAAAGCTCTATATATTTTAAGTTAGCTTTTTCTTCAGTTTGGAACAAAGAGCTATTTGATTTGTAAAATGCTTTCTTTTCATCTGAATTTGGAGAGAATTTATTTTTGAAATCTGAAAATTTTAATTTAATAAAGGTAATATCTCTGGTTTGACCTGCTAGTCTTAAAATATTCTTAACTTCATCTTCTGTAACAAAAGAACTTTCACCTATTCCATTTTGCCAAAACTTTAAAAGCATATCCTGTTTTATTCGTTCCAAATATTCAGATGGAATATAACCCAAACTCCTCGCAACTGCCTCAAATCTTGCTTTGCTAAATTTATTATTTTCTAAAAAGGTTTGATCAAGAGATATTTCTTTATAGGCTGACGAATCTGGAATTTTTATTCCAGACTCTTCAAGATAATTAAGAATAAGGGCCCTACTGATAATAGAATTTATAGAAATCTCTCTTAAGAGATCTTCATCTATATTCATATCATTCTTATCTTCTTGAAGTCTCTGATTTAAATAGTATTGTTGAGTTCTCATTTCAAAATCAAGATCATAAAGATCTAATTTTTTGTTATCTACTGAAGCTACAGTATTAGCATCACTAGTAGAAAATACTGTCCCCCATCCAAAAAACAAAGCAAAAGTAATTATAATTAAAACCACTATAAATTTTGAAACTGGTCCAGTAAGACCTTCTCTAATATTTTGCAATCCAGCCATAATTTTATATCCTAATAACTCTTTCTTATTGTACTTATTTAAGCGACAAAAAAAAGCACGCCATACGGCGCGCTTCTTTTTATTAAAGTTAAAATCTTAGAGGCTTTCTTTTAAAGCTTTACCAGCCTTAAATCCTACAGATTTTGATGCTCCTATATGGATCTGAGCACCTGTCTGGGGATTTCTTCCCATTCTTGCTGCTCTATGACGAACATTAAAAGTTCCAAATCCTACTAAAGAAACACTATCACCTCCAGAAAGGCTTCCAGCAATAGCACTTAAAGTGGCATCAACTGCTCTCCCAGCTTCTGCCTTTGAGCTATCAGTTCTTGAAGCAACTGAATCTACTAATTGGGCTTTATTCACATTTATCTCCTGAATCTAGTTAAGTACAACCTGTGTTTGACACAAGCAAGTCTGTGCGATTAAAACCTTCTCTGTAAATCTTGTCAAGGAACTTTTTTTCTACTTAGTGCGTACCTATAGTCTTTTTGCTGCGTTTTTGACCCTTCTTTGCAACCCGATTAGGCACATCTACTTCTTTTTCCCAAGGTACGGGTTGTCTTGTTAGAACTAGGTCTAGAACCTCTTCTATCCATTGAACCGATTTAATAATTAATTCTTCTTTTATATTATCTGGGATTTCTTTTAAGTCTCTAACATTTCCTTTAGGAATTAGTACTGTCTTAATCCCTCCCCTTCTAGCTGCTAAAAGTTTTTCTTTTAAGCCTCCTATTTTTAATACTTCTCCTCTTAAAGTAATTTCTCCAGTCATGGCGACATCTGCCTTAACTGGAATTTGAGAAAGGACTGATGCAACGGCTGTACACATACTTATACCAGCACTAGGACCGTCTTTAGGCGTCGCACCTTCAGGTACGTGGATATGTATATCATGTTTATCGTAAAAACTTGGATCAATACCAAGAGATTCTGATCTTGACCTAACAACCGATAAAGCTGCTTGAATTGATTCCTGCATGACATCTCCCAGAGATCCTGTCTTAATAATTTTACCCTTACCCTTATAGCTTGCTGCTTCAATAGTTAAAAGCTCTCCACCTACCTGAGTCCAAGCTAGGCCTGTAACTTGACCAACCCTGTCTTTCTCATCAGCTTCACCAAATTCAAATTTTCTGACTCCACAAAATTCTTCTAACTCTTTGGGTTTAAGTTTTAATTTAGTTACCTTCTTTTTGGTAGCATTTTTCTTTACAAGTTTTCTACAAATTTTAGAAATATCTCTTTCAAGGGCCCTTACACCGGCTTCTCGAGTAAAATAACGGATTAAATCAACAATACTTTCTTTGGGTATTTCTAATTCTGCTTGAGCCAAGCCATTATTCTTCATTTGTTTTGGTATTAGGTACCTTTTAGCTATATTGACCTTCTCATCTTCTGTATAACCAGGGAGTCTTATGATTTCCATTCTGTCTAATAAAGCAGGAGGAATATTCATGCTATTAGCTGTACAAACAAACATAGTATCTGAGAGGTCGTAATCAACTTCTAAATAATGATCATTGAAAGTATGGTTTTGCTCGGGATCTAAAACTTCCAGCAAAGCTGAAGCTGGATCACCTCTAAAGTCCATCCCCATTTTGTCTACTTCATCAAGTAGAAAGAGAGGATTCTTGACACCAGATTTAGAAAGTTTTTGTAAAATCCTTCCGGGCATAGACCCTATATAAGTTCTCCGATGGCCTCTTATTTCTGCCTCATCCCTCACACCACCAAGAGACATTCTGATGAACTTGCGATTGGTAGCTCTTGATATTGATTCTCCAAGTGAAGTCTTACCAACTCCTGGAGGTCCCACCAAACACAAAACAGGCCCTTTAAGTTTTTTAACTCTTTTTTGAACAGCTAGATATTCTAGAATTCTTTCTTTAACTTCTTCTAATCCATAATGATCTTCATCTAGAACTTTGTTTGCTTTTATTAAGTCTTTTGTTATTCTGCTTTTCTTCTTCCAAGGAATGCTTAACATCCAATCTATATAACCTCTTACAACTGAAGCTTCAGCTGACATAGGTGACATCATCTTATATTTTTTTAATTCACTTATAGCTTTCTTTTCTGCTTCCTTAGACATACCTGAAGTAAGGATTTGTTTCTCTAAAGCCTCTGCCTCTTCTGATTCATCTATATCACCTAATTCTTTCTTAAGAGCCTTCATTTGTTCATTTAAATAATATTCTTTCTGGCTCTTTTCCATTTGTTTTCTAACCCTGCCTCTAACCCTTTTTTCAACTTTTGTTAGATCTAATTGCTCATCAATATAGGTTAGAACTTGAGAAGACCTATCATTTGCTGATGTAATTTCTAGAATGTTCTGTTTTTCAGAAACCTCTATTGAAAGATGTCCAATAAGAGTATCTGTTAACCTTGAAAGGTCATCTATTGCATTTACAGTATTAAGTACTTCTGGAGAAGTCTTTTTTGTTAGTTTTACATATTGTTGGAATTTACCTTTCAAAACTTCTAAAGAATCTGAATTCTCTAAAACTTCTTCTGAATCCTCAACATAACCTATGTCGGCTGCTAAATAATCTTTAAAATTCTTCACTTTTTCTATCCTTGCTCTTTTATTGCCTTCTACAAGAACTTTAACTGTTCCATCTGGAAGTTTAATTAACTGAAGAATTGTTGAAACAGTACCAATTGTATAGATATCCTTATCTGAGGGATCGTCTACTTGAGCATCCTTTTGAGCAACTAACATAATTTTCTTATCAGCAGCCATAGAAGCTTGAAGAGCAATTATAGATTTTTCTCTCCCTACAAATAGAGGAGTAACAACTGAAGGAAAAATAACCACATCTCTCAGAGGAAGTAGAGGTATATTGTTTGTTTTATTGTCAGCCATATTTATCCCATTCTCTTAACTATATGATGTTGGGGTGAAAAAAAGAAAAGCAAGATTTAAACACTTTTCCTTTTGCTAGATTTTTCAAATACTTTAAATGGTTCAGATTCTCCTTTTACGACAGATGAATCCACTGCTACCTTCTTTAAACCTGACTCCGAAGGAATTTGATACATGGTCTCCATGAGAATCATTTCTATTATAGATCTAAGTCCCCTGGCTCCAGTCTTTCTATCAATTGCTTTCTTAGCAATTTCACGAAGGGCATCTTCTCTAATATCTAGCTCTACACCTTCCATTTCAAATAGTACTTTAAATTGTTTAGAAAGAGCATTTTTTGGTTGGGTTAAAATCTTAACCAAAGCATCTTCATCCAATTCTTTTAAAGTCGAAGTTACTGGAAGTCTGCCTACAAATTCTGGAATTAACCCATACTTTACTAGGTCTTCTGGTTGAACTTGACTAATAAGTTCATCAACTTTACCTATTTGGTGAATTGAAGAAACTTTAGCTCCAAAACCTATTCCAGTCTCTTGGCATCTTTGACGAATAATATTCTCAAGCCCAGAAAAAGCACCACCGCATATAAAGAGTATGTTAGAAGTATCAACTTGAATAAATTCCTGTTGTGGGTGTTTTCTTCCTCCTTGGGGAGGAATTGATGCTGTAGTACCCTCAATAAGCTTCAGCAGAGCCTGTTGCACACCTTCACCTGAGACATCCCTAGTTATTGAAGGATTTTCTGCTTTTCTTGCTATTTTGTCTATTTCATCAATATAGACTATACCTAGTTCTGCTTTTTCAACTTCATAGTCACACTTTTGTAGAAGCTTCTGAATTATATTTTCTACGTCTTCTCCTACATAACCTGCTTCGGTTAGAGTTGTTGCATCAGCGATTGTAAAAGGAACATCTAAAATTCTTGCTAAAGTTTGTGCAAGAAGGGTCTTACCACACCCAGTTGGACCTAGAAGCAAAATATTACTTTTAGTGAGTTCTACTTCTTCTTTATCAGTTACTTTTTGACCTTCTCTTAGCCTCTTGTAATGATTATAAACTGCTACCGACAGATTTTTTTTAGCTTCTTCCTGCCCAATTACATATTCATCAAGGCTTTGTTTTATTTCTTTAGGAACAGGGAAACTCTCAGAGTCTTTAGATTCTATAGCTTCATTTATTTCTTCTTTGATTATATCGTTGCAAAGATCTACACACTCATTACAAATATAAACCGATGGCCCTGCAATTAACTTCCTTACTTCATTTTGATTCTTTCCGCAAAAGGAACAAAATAAAAGTTTATCTTCAGTTTTTTTATCTTTCTCAGTCATTTTTCTCTAAGATCTGATTTTCATAATGCTATCTATAAGGCCGTATTCTACAGCCTCTTCAGGGGACATAAAGTTATCTCGATCACTGTCCTTTGCAATGGTGCCAACATCTTGTCCAGTATGTTGCGAAAGAATTTCATTTAGTTTCTTTTTTACAGAAAGTATTTCGCGAGCATGTATCTCCACATCGCTAGCTTGACCTTGAAAGCCACCCATAACCTGATGGATTAAAACTCTTGAATTAGGCAAAGCATGCCTCTTCCCTTTAGCCCCTCCTGCTAAAAGAACAGCTCCCATGCTTGAAGCCTGTCCAATACAAAGAGTACTAATATCGGGTTTTATAAATTGCATTGTGTCGTAAATGGATAATCCTGAAGTTACTGAACCACCAGGTGAGTTGATATATAGATGGATGTCTTTATCTGGATTTTCTGCTTCAAGAAAAAGTAATTGTGCCACAACAAGGTTTGCACCCAGATCTTCTACTGGTCCAGTTAAAAATATTATTCTTTCTTTTAAGAGCCTAGAATAGATATCATATGCTCTTTCACCCCTAGGGGTTTGCTCAACAACCATGGGGATGAGTTGATTTACTTCTAAGGTTTTTGGTTCTTTACTCATAAGCTTTACTTTTCTTATATTTATGGGTTAATAAGACAAAATTCAAGTATTTTAGTTTCCTCTAATACATTCCTCATAAGTCAAACTCTCTTCGATACCCTTGGCCTCAACCAATAATATATCAACTACCTGTTCCTCCAAAGAGATAGATTCTATATTTTTTAATTGCTCATCATTAGAATAAAACCAATTAATTACCTGTTCAGGATCCTTATAGAGGGAAGCTCTTTCCTTAATTATTTCTTTAACTCTATCCGAGGAAGGTTTGATATGTCTGTCTTCAATTATTTTGTTCAAAAGAACTCCTATCCTAACTCTCTTTTCAGCTTCCTCTTGAAAAGAGTTAGAAGGGAATTTTTCTTCATTAGCATCTTTGGGATCAATTCCCATCCTTTTAGCAGCATCCAATCTTAGACTATTAATCTGTGTATCAATCATTACTTTAGGTAAGTCAAAAGGATTTTCGAGAACTAAAGAATTGAATATATTTTGTTTTATTTTGTTTTTTAGTAAGTTATTTAAGTCATCTTCCAACCTCTTTCTTACTTCTTTTCTAAAATCATTCAAGCTTTTAACTTCTATACCAGTTTGTTTGAAGAAATCCTCATTTAACTCTACTAAATTTGGTTTGAGGACTTCTTTTACAGTAATATCAAATTGCACTTCTTTGGAAGCTAGCTCCTTCTTTTGATAGTCTTCTGGAAAATTTAAATTCAAAATCTTTTTATCTCCTGCCTTTACTCCAAGTAAGCCTTCTTCAAATCCTTTAATCATAGATTTAGATCCTATTTCAACTAAAAAATCATTTGCTGTATTTCCCTCAAAATCTTCTTCTCCAATTGTTCCTTTAAAATCAATCTTTACTCTATCTCCTAAAGATGCTGCTTCCTTTATAATCTCCCACCTAGAAAATCTTTTCCTCATATTCATAATAGTTTCATTGAGGTCTCTATCTTCCAGAGAGCTTAAAAATTTTTTATAAGATAATTTATGTAAACTTTTAACATTAACCTCAGGATAAACTTCGAACTCAACTTTAAATAAAACATCTTTTCCTGGTTCAACTCTTTGAGGTAGTAGGCGTGGTTTGCCAACAGGCTTCAAACCTTTTTTTTCTACTTGTTTGTAAAATGATTGGGCTGCTTCTTCATAAAGCACGTCCTGTCTTATTTGTGGCTCATACATTTTAGAAATTATGTCTAATGGTGCTTTACCTTTTCTAAAGCCCTTAACCTTAGCAGTTTTCTGAGAGACTTGTAGCTTTGAAGAAACTCTCTTTTCTATTTCTTTTGAGGAAATAGTCACATTAAGACTTTTATTAGATCTTGTATTTTTACTAAGAGAAAACTTCATAATCTTTATTAAATGGGGTGGGCGATGGGGCTTGAACCCACGACCACTGGCACCACAAGCCAGAGCTCTACCAACTGAGCTACGCCCACCAAAAGATGCATTCTAACACCTAAGATTAAAGTGAACTTAATATAAGGTCCTACCATTAAATTAACTAAAATAAAATAACAAGCCCTTCTTCTTTTTTTGAAATAAAACTAGTTATGCTCAACCTTTTATTAACATGGAAAATTTAATGGGTTTCAAATGCATTAATTAAATTATCTGCCTCTGATTCTTGAGTAAGAACATCATCAACTTCTGCTTGGTTTGGACCTTCCCAGGTTAAAGCAAGCAATTGATTAACTGAAGATTCATCTCCTTGAAGGAAAAGTTCTACCGAGCCATCAGAAGCGTTCCTGACCCATCCAAATACTTTTAATTTTTCTGCCTCTTCTTTAATCCAAGCTCTATAACCTACTCCTTGGACTTGGCCATAAATACTAATATGAATAGCTTTCATAAATTCTAAAAAAAGTTTGTCTAAAAATATAATATCAAGAGACTTTTAAATCAAATACTTTAGTCAATGAAAGGGATTTTTTAGGGTGGCCTCCTCGGCAGGACTCGAACCTGCGACCCACTGCTTAGAAGGCAGTTGCTCTGATCCAACTGAGCTACGAGGAGATAAAAAAGGATTATATTATAAGAAGAAAGTATTTTGTCCTTAATTTAGAGCCATCTAAGGTATAAACTGTAGCTTATATGTCTTACTTAGGTTCAATCGGAGTGGTAACTGGTGCAGCCAGTGGAATGGGAGAAATTATAGCCTCAAGAATGGCAAAGCAAGGGATGCAAGTTGCTGCTTTAGATGTAGATGAAAGTAAATTAAAAAGTCTTTCTAGAAAGTACAATAACATTCGCACCTTTCTGTGTGATGTTGCAAATTACGAACAAGTAAAAAAAACTATTCAAGAGATAGAGTCTACTCTCGGAGAAATAGATAGCCTAGTTCATGCGGCAGCTATTATGCCAGCTAAGCCAATTCTGAAAACACTCCCTAAAGAAACCATGCAACTAATGGAAGTAAACTATGGAGGTACCGTAAATCTAACTCATTCAATAATTCCAAAAATGTTGCAAAAAAATTCTGGACAAGCAATATTTTTTGGTTCCATAGCAGGAAATGTATTAAATACTGGATTAGCACCATACTCATCTACTAAGAGTGCAGTCAACACATATATAGAAATTTTACAGCAAGAGGTTAAAGACTCTGAAGTTCATATAATGCTAGTAGAGCCAAACGCAGTAGATACACCTCTGATTGATCAAGCCCTGGGAAAAGATGGTCCAAAAAATATTAAAGAATCAAAAAAAACAGGGCGTCTAGCAGATCCTCTAAAGATAGTGAAATCTATAGAAAACGGTTTGGAAAGAAAAAAAACAATTTTATATCCAAATTTTGAAGCAAAAATTCTGGCTCTTACAAGAAGATTTTTTCCAAAATTACTTTGGTCAGTAATTCTTAAATCAAATAAATAAAATCAGGTACTTGTAAATGAAGGTTCACCTATGATTGAGTTAAGAAATAATAGTAGCACTAATGACTAAAGGGCTCTGCTGGCCAAATAGGGTTCTGGGTTCAGTTCTGGCTTTTTCCCTGTCATAAGATCAGCAAGAAGAGATCCAGACCCCATTGATGAAGTCCATCCCAAATGGCCTTGGCCTACATTTACAAAAAGCCCTTTTACCTTTGTTTCACCGAGGTAGGGTAATCCATCAACACTCATAGGTCTGAATCCACACCAAAACTTAGACTCTTGTAAATTTAACTGAGAGTAAACTTTTGGATATACCCACTTCAACATATCCCCTAGGTTATCTAGTCTTCCTTCATCAATGTCATCATTAAAACCCGCAAATTCTGCTGTTCCTGCTACCCTTAACCGATCTCCAAGAGGTGTTACTGCAGTATGAACACTTTCATCAATTATCGCTATTTTGGGCACCTTTTCTAGACCAAAGGTATCTAAAGTCAGTGAGTAACCTTTAACAGGTCTAACAGGTAAATTTAATCCTATGTTTTTAAGGATAATGTAAGACCAACTTCCTGCAGCTAACACTATTTTTTTGGCTTTAATCTCTACTCGATCAGTAACTAATCCATTTATGCTCTTCTTATTAACCAATATTTTTTTTATTTCAGTACTTACATGAATCCGACCTCCTTTTTCTCTAATAAGACCTTCTAATTCTTTACAAAACTTATAAGCGTCTCCTATTTCATCTTGAGGGTAAAAAATACCCCCAGACAAATTCTCTTCAACATATTTAAGTGCTGGTTCAATCTTTACAACTCCTCCTGGATCTAAGATTTTTGAATCAATTCCTAAATAGGATAATTTTTTATTTAATTTAATAGCTCTTTCTAAGCTTTTTTTGGTTCTAAATATCTTCATTGTTCCATCTTCCCTGCTATCGTATTTAAGGTTTCTTTCCTTTCTAATTTGTTTGGTTAATTCTTTGCTGTATGCAGCTAATCGAAAAGAATTTTCACTATTTTTTAAGAATCTAGTACTTGTAGAATTTCTTAAAAATTTAAGCCCCCAAAACAAAAGCGAAGGTAAAGATGTCATATTCAATAGAATGGGAGAATTTTTTCTCCCAATTCCTGAAAGGATTCTTGCTACATCATGAATAGAATTCCAAGGCATAGCTTGAGAGGGTGTTAGCATTCCAGCATTTGCAAAACTTGTTTGTATAGCCGTTTCATTTTCCTTTTCAACTATTAAAACTTTCTCCCCTCTGTCTAATAGAGAATTGGCTGTTGTTAGACCTTGAAGTCCTCCACCTATAATTACAATAGTGTCTTTATCCACAGTAAAAGTATAATCCTTAAAGCAATATAAAGTTAAGAATTTTAATTGTTTATGGTCGGGGCAGCAGGATTTGAACCTGCGACCACCTGCTCCCAAAGCAGGTGCGCTACCAGACTGCGCTATGCCCCGAAGGCGATGCATGTTAAGTATCCTCTTTACTATCGTCAAATAAAAGATTAACTTTCTAGTAACTTAAATTAATGAGAAAATTATAAAAATAATCTCAACTTACTTATGGCAATAGTTCTTAACGGAAAATCACTTTCTGAATCTACAGAAGCTGAATTATTTGAAAGAGTAAAAAAAATAAAAGAAAAAACTGGCACTACACCCATACTTGCTACTATTTTGGTTGGTAGCGACCCTGCTTCAGCTACCTATATAAATATGAAAAGTAATGCTTGCAAAAGAGTAGGAATGGATTCTTTAAAAATTGAATTAGATAAAAAAGCCTCAACTTCGGAGGTTCTAAAAGAGATTGATAATTTAAATAAAAATAATGTTGTACACGGAATACTTCTTCAACACCCAGTTCCAGAACAAATAGATGAAAGAAAATGTTTTGACGAAATAGACTTAAAAAAGGATGTAGATGGAGTTACATGTTTGGGTTTTGGAAACATTTCTATGGGTGAAATAGCTTATGGCTCATGTACTCCAACAGGGATAATGCGCCTTTTAAAGCATTACGATATAAAGATTTCAGGAAAGCATGCTGTGGTTGTTGGAAGAAGCCCTATCCTAGGAAAGCCGATGGCAATGATGTTGTTGAATGAAAATGCAACTGTAACAATGTGTCACTCAAGGACAGAGAATTTAATTGGTCATGTAAAGGATGCCGATATAGTTGTAGGGGCTGTAGGTATACCTAAATTTATAAAGTCTGATTGGATAAAAGATAACTCAGTTGTAATAGATGCTGGCTACCATCCTGAAAAATGTGGGGATATTGATTTGAGCAATATTCAAGAAAAGTGCTTTGCCTATACTCCAGTTCCTGGGGGAGTTGGTCCGATGACTATAAACACTCTTTTACTTCAAACTGTTGAGGCTTTCGAAAAAAGCATCCAGACATGACCTAGATCTTTTTTTTTAGTACCCTGTTACATTAATCAATAATTATCCATATGCAAGAAGACAAAAATCATTTTAATGTAGTTGTTGTAGGAGCTGGTATTTCTGGTATTGGAGCTGGATGTAACTTACAAAAAAAATGCCCAAATAAATCTTTTGTAATTTTAGAAGGAAGAGAGAGTTTTGGAGGGACTTGGGATCTATTTCGCTATCCTGGTATCAGATCAGATTCAGATATGCATACAATGGGTTTTAGGTTTAAGCCTTGGGTTCATAAGAGGTATATTGCAGATGGTCCTTCCATTCTTAATTACTTAGAAGAAACAATATCTGAGAATAACCTCAAAGATAGAATTAGATATAAACATAAAGTTTTAAGCTCTTCGTGGTCTTCTTCAAAATCTCAATGGAATCTAGAGGTTATGAATTTGGATTCTGAGAATATAGAGAGTTTCTCCTGCAGCTTTCTTTTGCTATGTGGAGGTTATTACAACTATGATGAAGGCTATAGTCCACATTTTGAGAATCAAGAGAAATTTAATGGATTAATAGTACACCCACAGAAATGGCCGGAAGATTTAAATTATCATAATAAGAAAGTTGTAGTCATAGGAAGTGGAGCAACTGCTGTGACAATAATTCCTTCTATGTCTGAAGAAGTTGAACATATAACCATGCTCCAAAGGTCTCCTACTTATTATATGGCCGCACCAGACAAAGATATGATAGGTCATTTTTTTAGGAAAATATTTCCCCAAAGAGTTGCTCACTTTTTAACAAGATGGAAAAATATCTTGCTGGGAAGGTATTTCTATTCACGTTGTGTAAAAAATCCAGAAAAAGTTAAGAAATTATTAATAGATGGAGTTAGGGCTCATTTAGGAGATGACTATGACATTGAGACCCATTTTACTCCTAAATATAACCCTTGGGAGCAACGTTTGTGCTTTGTCCCAAATGCGGATATGTTTGAAGCAATAAAATCTGGTAAAGCTTCAGTTATAACCGACCACATAGATCAATTTACTGAAGATGGCATTAAGCTAAAATCTGGGGAAAAGCTTACAGCTGATATCGTAATAACTGCAACTGGATTAAATTTACAATTCCTTAATGGAATAGATCTAAAAGTAGATAATTCTAAAGTAAATGTAGCTGAAAAAATGTCTTACAAGGGGAGAATGTTCAGTGATGTTCCTAATCTTGCAGCTAGTTTTGGATATACAACTGCCAGCTGGACATTGGGTGCTGACCTAACCTCAGAATACGTATGTAAACTCCTAAATTACATGGATAAAAATGGCTATGATTATTGTTCTCCAGTAGTCGGTGATGATGTTGAAGAAGAAGGTGCTTACTTGAACCTCTCTTCAGGTTATATAACCAGGGCTTTAGATAAAATCCCTAAACAAGGTTCAAGATCCCCCTGGATGAGCACTCAAGACTATCTGACAGACATTATAGAAGTAAGATGGGGATCTATAATTAATGATGATTTGCATTTTAAAACCACAAGTCAATAATTTTTATTTCCAATACTTTTCTTTTAATAATCTTTTATACAATTTTCCTGTAGGGTGTCTAGGTAGCTCTTTCTCAAAATCAACTGACTTTGGACATTTAACATGAGACATTTTTTTCTTGCAATAAGCAATAAGTTCGGCTTCTAGATCGGGACCTGCTTCGTCCATTTTTTCTGGCTGAACAACTGCCTTTACCTCTTCTCCCATCTCTTCATTTGGAACCCCAAAAACAGCCACATCAAAAACTTTTGGATGCATAATTAATACGTCTTCAGTTTCTTTAGGGTAAATATTAACTCCTCCTGATATTATCATATGAGCCTTTCTGTCAGTTAAGAATAGATATCCTTCTTTATCAAGGTAACCTATATCTCCTAAAGTACTAAATCCTTGTTTAGAAATTGCTCCATCTGTTTTTTTCCTATCATTGTGGTATTCAAAAGTAACTGCAGTTTCTCCTCCAAAATAAACTCCCCCTGTCTCTCCATGCGATAGTTCCTTTCCTTCATCATCTAATATATGTACTTCTCCAAATAGAGGTCTTCCAACAGTGCCTTTGTGTTTAAGCCAATCTTCTGAATTAACTATTGTCATGCCATTAAATTCTGTTCCAGCATAATATTCATTAAGAATCGGACCCCACCAGCTTATCATCTTCTCTTTGACTTCTACTGGACAAGGAGCTGCTGCATGGATAGCAACCTCATGCGAAGAAAGGTTGTATTTATTCCTAACGGATTCTTCTAATTTCAAAAATCTTACAAACATAGTCGGCACCCATTGAGAATGGGTAACCTTGTATTCTTGAATAGCCCTAAGAGCAGACTCTGGATCAAACTTTTCCATAATAATTGAAGTGCCTGCCATTGATAGAAATCCAGTATTAAAACCTAAAGGAGCTGAGTGATATAAGGGGGCGGGAGATAAATAAACACTCTTATTATCTGCCCCATAAACGTTCTCTACTACTCTACCTAAATAATTTAAGTCTTCACTTTCTCGAGAATAAGGTAAAGGGTTCAGCAGAAGCTCCCTTTTAATGCCTTTAGGTCTACCTGTAGTTCCAGAGGAGTAGAGCATAGGACCTCCCTGGCATTCATCCTTTATAGCTTCTTTAGAATTTTCTTGGAAACTTTTTTCAAAAGACTTAAATGATTCTATTTCTCCATCTAACATATACTTGTGAACACCTTTAAGAGAATTTTCTAGGCTTTTAGCAGTATTTTCTAAAAATTTTGAAGTTATAAAAATTTTAGCCCCACAGTCCTTGACAATATATTCAACTTCATCAGGTTGAAGTCTCCAACTAATAGCTGTGTATCTTAATCCACTCCTCCATGCAGCAAATACTATAGGAAAAAAAAGAAAGTGATTTTCCATCATGAACGCAAGCCCATCTCCAGGTTTTAAACCTAAGGATCTAAAAAGATGAGCACATTGATTGGATGTCTCGTTTAGGTCTGAGTGTGTTAGGGTCTTGCCACTACCTAGCATAATAATTGCTGGTTTTTCTGGATATTTTTTTCCATTAATTCCTGGATGCATAATCGTTCCCTATAAAATTTATAGATCTATAACCTAGATATTGCCATACAATAACCTCATAAAAAAGAACTGCCAACCTTATACTAATGGTAAAAAAAAATACAAATAAAAACTTACCTGTAATTACGGCCTTTGGCGGGATAAATGCTGCAGGAAGAAGTTCTTCTCATCAAAGTTACAAAAACACTATATTTGATTCATTAAATGATAATTGCAAGCAAGAGGTTCTTCAGGATCTGGCTGTATTGGAAGGTAAAATAGAGTCAGTAAGTGGGGGGTGGGAAACATCCAGTGGTGATTCAATAAAACTTAAGACTTACCTAAAAGAAAACCTTGATGAAATTCGTGCTCAAACCATGGTGCGAAGGATTATAAGAGAAGAGTTTGATCCAGAAGGGATAATTTTAGATCAAATTCAAGCAGGATCAGCAGGCATGCTTCCAACTGGTTTTGATCCTTCAAACCTTTATCCATCAAGACAACATCCCAAGGCTCTTCAAATGACAGTGTTTGGCATGGGTGATGCTTTAGGGAATTTAGGAATTGAATGGTCAGAAATTTTAAAAAAAATAAGACCTGATGAAATGGCAGTTTTCAGTGGATCGGCTATTGGGCAAATGGATAAATCAGGCTTTGGCGGACTTATGCAATCACGACTTAAAGGGTCAAGGGCAAGTTCTAAGAACCTACCTCTTGGATTAGTTGAAATGTCAGCTGATTTCATAAATGCTTATATTCTAGGCAGCGTAGGTAGAACTGGTCACTGTGTAGGGGCTTGCGCTACTTTTTTATACAACCTTCAGTTAGGCAAAGAAGCAATAGAAAATGGTACTGCTAAAATAGTGGTTGTAGGAGGTTCAGAAGCTCCCATTACCCCAGAAATAGTGGATGGGTTCTATGCAATGAGTGCCCTTGCTGATGATAAAAGGCTTACTCAACTCCAAGCCCAGCTTAATGAAACCACTGAAGAAGGAGCTAACCATAGATTAGCTTGCAGACCTTTTGGCGAAAATGTGGGCATGGTTTTGGGAGAGTCTGCACAATTTGTAATACTCATGAGTGATAGTCTTGCCTTAGATTTAGGCGCTGAGATCTTTGGATCTGTTCCATCAATTTTCACTCATTCAGATGGATATAAGAGCTCTATAAGCGGCCCTGGAATTGGCAACTACATTACGATGGCAAAATGTATTTCTGAAATAGCTTCTTTGATAGGTATTAATAAACTTAGAACTGGAAGTTTTGTACATGCCCATGGAACTGGAACCCCAGCAAACAGAGTGACTGAATCACATATTTTAAATGAAATAGCTAAATTATTTAAAATTAAATCATGGCCAATAACTGCTATAAAATCATACCTTGGACACAGTATGGCTCCTGCTTCAGGAGACCAATTGATTTCTGCTTTAGGAACATGGAGTAAAGGAGTAATACCTAAAATTCATTCTGTAGAAAAGATAGCGAAAGACGTTCATCAAAGTAACCTGGACTTTCTGTTAGAACCTAAAATTAAAGAGAAAAATTTCTTTAAAGTAGCTTTTCTCAATGCTAAAGGCTTTGGTGGAAATAATGCTTCAGCAGCAATACTAAGCCCAGAAACTACTTATGAAATAGTTAATAAGAAGCATAGTAAAAAAAGAATTAATGATTACCAGAAACGTCTAATCAAGACTAGATATAAAATAAAAAGGTACAATCTCAAAGCACTCAAGGGAAAATATAAAATGGTTTATAAGTTTAATGAGAATGTTCTAAAGGGTGAGACGGACTTGAAGATAAATAAGAAAGAAATACATTTAAAGGGTTTTAAAAAAGCCATTAAACTTAATTGATGTGGGAGGAGAAATGGTAAAGGATAAAAAGAATTGGAAAGAAATAAGATCTCAAGTAAAAGACTTTGTAGAAAATGAGGTTTATCCAGCTGAAAAGATTTTATTTAAAAGAGATGATGAAGCTAAGAAGAAAATGCAAGAGCTCATGCAGTTGGCTAAAAATAAATCTTTATGGGCCCTAGGACATCCTAAAGACATAGGAGGACAAGGCATGCCTTTTATGGAATACGTTTACATAAACGAAGTTATAGGAAGATCAGAAAGCGCTATGGTTGCTCTGGGAACCCACTCTCTTCAAGACTCCATTATGTTGAGAGAATTTGCTTCGAAAACTTGGAGAGATAAATATCTTAAACCTCTTGTAAATGGGGAAATATTCCCAAGTTTTGGCATGACTGAACCCGATGTTGCTAGTTCTGACCCTACCCAATTAAAGACATCAGCACAACTAGAAGGGAATGAGTGGGTAATAAATGGAAAAAAGTGGTTCACTAGTGGAGCTGCTGGAGCCGCATACACCACAGTTATGTGTAGAACGGAAATGGATGTACCTAGTCATGGAGCTTTTAGTATGATCATTGTTCCAACAGATAATCCTGGTTATAAAATAATTAGAGAGACTCCTGTCCTTGGCATGACTGGAGGGCATGGGGGGCATTACGAAGTAGAGTACGATAATGTAAGGGTACCTGAAGAAAATCTTTTAGGACCTAGGGGTCAAGGTTTTATTATTGCGCAAAGACGATTGGGTCCGGGAAGAATCTTTCATTGCATGCGTTGGCTGGGTCAAGCCCAAAGAGCATTTGATCTAATGTGTAGAAGGCTTTATGAAAGAGAAGCTTTTGGTACTTTATTGGCTGAAAAACAATTAATGCAAAAGTTTGTTTTTGATAGTACCTGTGAAATTCAAGCAAGCAGACAGTTGACACTTGATGCAGCCAAAAGAATTGATAAAGGTGATGATGCTCGTATAGAAATAGGTTTAATTAAAGTAGTAGGTGCTCAAATGGTGCACAATGTTATAGATAGAGCTATCCAAGTTTATGGTGCTAAAGGCCTGACAGATGATACTCCTCTAAGCGCTATGTACAGACATGCTAGAGAAGCAAGAATTTACGATGGACCAGATGAAGTGCACATACAGTCTGTAGCTAGGAGAATACTTAAAAACTACCAAGACAATGGCTCTGGATGGGATTTTGGCGAAAGAGATGCATATTTAGAGACTAATTAACCTAACTTCTGATGAAAGAAGAGCTAAAAAAAAACTTAGAAAATCTGTTAAAAAAAAACTTCAATACTGTAAAAGTAACTTGCCTAGAATATCTAACTGGAGGAGCCTCTAATGAAACTTGGAAGTTTCAGATATCTTCTGGTTCAAACAAAGAAGACTTTATACTAAGAAGGTCTTTTGGAAGTTCTTCTCCGTTAGCCATTTTAAAGTCAGAAGAAGCTGAAATCCAAAGGTTAGTTTATAAAGAAGGAGCTCCGGTTCCCGAAATAATTGCAGTAGCTGATAAAGACTCCCCTCTTGGAGACGCATATATAATGAAATATATTGATGGTGAGACCATTGCCAGAAAAATATTAAGGGATGAAAAATACAAATTAGTTAGAAAAAATTTAGCTTTTGAATGTGGAGCTGCTATAGCAAAAATTCATAAGGTACCTATTAAAAAAGTAAAGGGTCTGCAAAATAAAAGTGCCAAAGATCTAATTGACCAACTACATGATACCTACAAGTCTTTTCAACACCCCCTGCCAGTCTTTGAATATACCTTTAAATGGCTTAAAGAACAGGACTTCGGTTCACAAAGATATAATCTTGTTCATGGTGACTTTAGATTGGGAAATATAATAGTGGATGAACATGGCCTCAGAGCTGTTATAGACTGGGAATTAGCTCATATTGGAAACCCCATACAAGACTTGGGGTGGATATGCGTAAATTCATGGAGATTTGGACAATCAGAAAATATAGTAGGGGGTTTTGGTCAAATTAAAGATTTATTAAAAGGTTACTCTTCTATATCAAAAAATGATATTACCAATGAACAAATAAAAACTTGGCAAATATTTGGAACTTTGAGATGGGGAGTTATATGTCTAATCCAAACTTTTGCACATTTGATAGGGGAAAATAATTCAGTAGAGAGAGCGGCTATAGGAAGGCGGGTTTCAGAAACAGAAATTGATCTAGTTGATATGTTGTTTTTAGGAGGAAATTAGTGATGTTTGATAGACCAACAAGCAAAGAGCTTATTGAAGCGGTCTACCTGTTTTTGGAAGAAAGGATAAAAAAAGAACTTCCAAAGCACTTAGCTTTCAATGTACAAATTTCTATCAATATTCTAAAGATAGTTATGAGAGAACTTGATAAGGGCGAATCACTTACTGAGGAAACAAAACAAATATTGATAAACATATTAGGGGATTCAAAAAAAGCAACAATAAAAAATTTAGCAAAAGAAATATCTCAAGGAAAGATAGATTTAAATAATAAAAAACTTAAGGAAGTCTTGATTGAAATAACAAAGAAAAAACTTTCAGTAGATAATCCTAACTACTCAACCTATAAAAAATTACTCAAGTGATTTAAGTGGTTTTTTATCTCTGAACAACATCACTAAAGGCATAAATAAGGGCCAAGTTTTATGATAATGCTTAGGAAATAGTCTTTGAGAAAGGTCTAAAAGCTTTGCATCTAAACCAATAAATATTCTACTCTTATTCTTTTTAACCCCATTTAAAATAATATTTGCTGCTTTACTGGGGTGCATTCCACCTTCTCTAAACTGATTGCCCATTTCCTCCAAATTTTTAGGGGCTTTTCGTGTGAAAATGCTACTATTATTTTGTTGTTCTTCAACCTGTTTATTGAATTCCTCTTCGTCCATTCTTGCACTGGCAGCTATATTTGTACCAATATGACCTGGATGAACACAATGGACCTGGAGATTTGGATTAGTTGTTGCCATTTCAAGGGCTAGACTTTCAGTGAATCCTCGCACAGCAAATTTGGTTGCATGATAGACCGATTGTCCTGGAACAGCGATCATTCCAAAAATGGAGGAAGTATTTACGATTGCTGCTTCAGACCTATCAATCATATGCGGAATAAATGCTCTTGTGCTATTAACTACTCCTTCTAAATTTATACCCATTACCCAATCCCAATTGTCTTCTTGCATATCTTTAAAATGAGAGCCTGTGGTTACACCTGCATTATTAAAAACCAAATCAACTTGACCGTGCTGCTCAATTACCTTGCCAGGAAGTGCTTCAATTCTTTTTTTGTCTGCAACATCTAAAACATGAGAAGAAACGGATACATTATATTTTCTTAACATTTCAGCAGTCTCGCTTAAAGTATCTTGATTCACATCACAAATAACTACATCAGCACCATCTTTAGCTAACAGAACTGCTAGATAACGTCCAATACCGGAACCTGCACCAGTAATAACTGCCACTTTATCTCTAAAGTTTTTCATTCTGTACCTTCTCTTTTCTCTCCATCAAACCTAATATTATAGGCTTCTTCAGGATCTCGTCTGACCATTTCATCTATTTCTTTTGCATCTTCACCAATCAATATTCTCCATTTATTCTCTCTGACACCATCTAAGATTATTTTTGCAGCTTCAGATGAAGAGGTTGGTGCATTCTCACCAAAAGATTCTGCATTTTCTTTGATTATCTGTCTAATCTGATCAAGAGACTGGTTATGGACAGGGTTTCCAAGTTTAATCATATTTTGTTTTATTTTTTCCATTTCTTCGTCTGATTTTTCACCCCCAAGAATCTTTTGTGTGTTCACTGCTATAGAGGTTCCAATATGCCCAGGCATCACCACCGATACGCCAACATGAGGAGCATTTAAACGGAAATCATCAATGAGAGATTCGCTAAATCCCTTTACAGCAAATTTTGCTGCTGAATAAGAAGTGTGAGGAATTCCACCAAGACTTGCCCAAAATCCATTCACACTGCTAGTATTAATCACATGACCTTCTTTGCTAGATACAATGTGAGGAATAAAAACTCTAGAACAGTAGTAGACCCCATACCAGCAAACTGCAAAACACCTTTCCCATTCTTCTCTTGAGCTGGTCACAAAACTACCTCCCCCTCCTATTCCAGCATTGTTAAAAAGGAGATTGATGTGCTCTGTTTTATGTTGATTCAGAACCTCTTCTTTAAATCTAACAACTTCTTCTTCTGAAGAAACATCACAAATATGGTTAGTAACTTTGACTTTGGGTGACTCAGAAACAACCATGGTTAAAGTTTCTTGTAAGTTCTCTTCAATTACATCACAAGTTGCAACATGACATCCAGAGCTTGCTAATTGCCTAACAAGCTCCCTGCCAATTCCAGACCCTCCTCCTGTTATAACAGCAATTTTGTCTTTAAAAGTTTTCATTAAAGAAAATTATTTCTGTAATAATTTCTGAGCAGCCTTCTCAGCTTCTCTCTGGTCTTCTTCTGATAGTATTTCTAATTTAATAGGAACTTCTAGCCCAGCCTGAAAACCTTTCCTGTCTCTGCAACGTTCTACCCAAGCTGATAAATGCTTTAAATCATCTATTTCAACTCCTGACCATTCATGAATATTTACCCAAGGAAAAGTAGCAAAATCAGCGATGGATAACCTGTTACAAATGAAATCCTTCCCTTTCAATTGAGTGTCCAAGACTTTATAGAGTCTTTTAGTTTCATTCTGATATCTATCTATCACTGCTTGAATCTTTTTGGGGAAATATCGGAAAAATACATTAGCCTGTCCTTGCATTGGTCCTACTCCACCCATTTGGAACATTAACCATTGAATAACTTCATTGCGTTTGAAAGGTTCACTAGGGAAAAATTTCCCACTCATTTCCGCCAAGTACAATAAAATCGCCCCAGATTCA
Organism: uncultured Gammaproteobacteria bacterium; assembly: GCA_964635015.1. GTDB lineage: Bacteria > Pseudomonadota > Gammaproteobacteria > Magnimaribacterales > Magnimaribacteraceae > CAJWPI01. The sequence goes on from CAZWMS010000016.1 coordinate 24,858, forward strand.
AACACAGAAAAATTATTTCTATTTGTGTCCACTATGGCAGGGATCCTACCATTAGGACAAATCTTCAAATATTCCTTAGTTTTTTGTTCATTATTCATAAGATCTATTGCTTTAACTTCGTAATCTAGCTCCATCTCCTCAAGGGCAATGCTGATCTTATGACCATTGGGTGTCGGTGAAGTGTAAAGCTCTATCAAATCAATCTTTAATAGATGGAAAATCACTAAAGGGAAAGGGCTTATCTTTTTCTTGGTAAGTAACAAAATTAATAATTTGAACCATGTAAACTCTATACCCAGCTCCTAGTTTAGCTAGATTAGAATTGGGGCTATTTGTGAATAGGTTAAATAAAAATTGTAATATTGCCACTAACCATAAAACTACGTAAGCCCAAGTGTAAATAAAAAGAAACAAAACAACATAAAGGAGCCTCAACCATTTCCCCCCTTTAGAAACATTTTCTTTAATCTCTTCGGTGTTTATTTGCTCTTCGTTTGTTTTAGCTTTTTCTTTAGCCATATTGGACCTACTACTTAGAGAATTCTACATCTTTAAGATCATTCTTACCTAAGACTTTTTCCATAGAATTACCTAAAGGAACGGATTTAAAGATTATTTTATAAAGCGAATTAACTATTGGCATATCTACTTTTAGTCTCTTTGACTCTTTTTTTACTACCTTTATAGTTTGTATGCCTTCTGCTGTTTGCTTTACTTCTTGCAAAGCTTTTTCTACTGAAAGCCCTTGCCCAATTAATTTACCTACTTTGTGATTTCTACTTAAGGGAGAAGCACAGGTTGTTATTAAGTCGCCCACTCCCGACAAACCCAGGAATGTTATGGGATCAGCTCCCAAAGTTACAGCAAATCTGCTCATCTCAGCTAACCCTCTAGTCATAATCATTCCAAGAGTGTTCTCTCCTGAATTGAGTCCATCTGCCATTCCACATGCAATTGCATATATGTTCTTTAAAGCTCCACCAAGTTCAACACCATAAGGGTCAGTGTTAGTGTAGACCCTAAAGCTATTTGAAGAATAAGCCTCAACGAAATCTTTGTTTAGTTCATTGCTCTCACTGGCTATTACAGTTCCTGTTAATTGCCCTTCTGATATCTCCATAGCTAAATTAGGACCACTTAGAACTCCTATATTTTCCTTAAAATTTGTTTCTTCTTTTAAAATCTGGCTCATTAATTTAAACCCTGCTCTCTCTATCCCCTTAGTTGCACTCACTAAATAGCAATTAGGATTTAAGAAAGGAAGTGCAGCTTTTAAAACTTCTCTAAATGCTATACTTGGTATACAAAAAATTACTAAATCTGAATCTGAAATAGTGGAAATAGTAGTTGTTGCTTTTAGGTTCTTATTTAATTTATAACCTGGAATGTATTTTTTATTTTCATGATTAATATTAATTTCTTCAGCTATTTTCTGGTCTCTCATCCACAATGTTGTCTCGCTTAAGTTTTTAGAACCTAGATTAGCCAAAAGGGTTCCCCAACTTCCTCCCCCTAATACAGATATTTGTTTTATACTCATTTAATAATATTTATAGAAATCTATTCTTAATTCACAATTATATTTTAGCTATCCTAAATTAATTAGGTCTAAAAGAAAGGTTAATTAAAAAAATGGACATAAGAAAATTAATCACAATTGATGATGTAGTTAATTATCTAAAAGAAGATCAAGTTAACTATATAAAAATTGGTATTACTGACATAGATGGTGTTATTAGAGGAAAATATATGCATGTGAATAAATTCCTTAAATCTATAGAAAGTGGGGGATTTGGTTTTTGTGATGTTATCTTTGGATGGGATTCTTCTGATAATCTTTATGGTTTTTCGAATTCTAAAACAAACAAACAATTTACTGGATGGCACACTGGTTATCCTGACACAAAAGTCAGAATTTTATTAGATACTGCTAGACAAATTCCCTTTGAAAAGAACATACCCTTTTTCTTATCAGAACTTGAAGAGGGTGTTTTATGCCCGAGAAATGTCCTCAAAAAAGTCCTTCAAAAACTTAAAAAAATGGGATTAAAAGCTCATTCAGCTCTAGAATATGAATTTTTCCTCTTTGAAGAAACTCCTAGAAGTATAAGAGATAAGAACTTTAAAAATTTAAACAATTTTACCCCCGGAATGTTTGGTTATTCCATCTTGAGGAGCTCAGTTCATGCTGAATTTTATCAAGAAATACTTTCCATGTGCTCTGAAATGGATATGCAATTAGAAGGACTTCACACAGAAACTGGTCCAGGTGTTCTGGAAGCAGCTATTTCAGTTGATGAAGCCTTAAAAGCTGCAGACAAAGCCACTTTATTCAAGACTTTTATAAAAGTCTTGGCGCAAAGAAAGGACCTCGTTGCAAATTTCATGGCTAAATGGTCCCCTGATTATCCAGGACAATCAGGACATATTCATTGTTCTCTTGTACATGAAAATGGTGAGTCTGCCTTCAAAAATTTTGGCCAAGATAGAACCGAGATAATGCTATATTTTTTGGGTGGTCTTCAGAGGTATATGAGAGAGTTCTGCGTCCTCTTAGCTCCGACGATTAATTCTTATAAAAGACTTTGCCCAGGAGCATGGGCACCCATTAATACTACTTGGGGTACAGAAAATAGAACAGTTGCTTTCAGGGTAATAGATGGCAAACCTGATGCTCAGAGAATTGAAAATAGATTGGGTGGGGCAGATGCTAATCCTTATTTGGCAATAGCCGCAACCTTGGGAGCTGGACTATTGGGTATTGAACAAAAAATACTACCCACAGAAGAAACGATTGGAGGTGCTTACTCCAAAAAAGTACCCAAAAAAATGGCAGTTCCATATTCTTTGAATGAAGCCACTAAATTATTTAAGAAGTCAAAATCTGCAAGAAATGTCTTTGGAAACAGTTTTGTAGATCACTTTTCATCTACTAGAGAATGGGAATATAACCAATATCTTAAGGGTGATAAAGGCTTAAAGAGTTATGGGAAAAAAATTAGTGATTGGGAATTAAATAGATATTTTGAAATAATCTAATTATGACTATTCAAAATATTTTTCACTTAGAGGGTAAGGTGGCCTTAGTTACAGGAGCTTCCTCTGGTTTGGGACGGCATTTTATTAAAACGCTATCTTCAGCAGGAGCCGAGGTTATTCTAGCTTCAAGGAATACTAGAAAACTACAGAGTCTAAAAGATGAATTAAAGCACAAATCTCATGTCATAAATTTAAATGTAAACCTCAATGAAAGTGTCATGCAATTAATGAATGAAATAGAGAGGAAGAAACTTAAAGTAGACATACTGGTTAATAATGCAGGGATATCTGACCCAAAAAAATTTAAAGAACTTACCGAAGAAAGTTGGTTAAAAATTATTGAGACTAATCTAAATGGGGCCTATAGAGTCGCTAAGGTAATAGCAGATTTAATGCTAAAACAAGGGGATGGAGGGAGCATCATTAATATTGCTTCCATATTGGGAATAAGGGTAGGGTTGAACTTAACAAGTTATGCAGCTGCTAAAGCTGCACTGATACAACTTACTAAAAGCATGGCGTTAGAATTAGCACGATCTAATATTCGAGTAAATGCGATTGCACCTGGATATATTCGAACTGATATTAATAAAGACTTCTTCAAAACAAAAAAAGGTAAAGAGTATATTCAAAGCATACCTATGAATAGACTGGGTCTAGAAAAAGAATTAGATGGACCTCTTCTACTTTTAGCTAGTAATGCTTCTAGCTTTATAACAGGATCAACTATAGTAGTAGATGGTGGACACCTAGTTAACCCTTTGTAATTATTTAATTATTTTAATCAAACGACCTGCAGAAAGAGTCCCATTGGGGTAATCTCCATTTAATAGTCTTAATTTTTTTTCAGGGTCATTGGGTATTAAACTAGCATTTGCCAAAGAATTATAGCTCTGTCCTTTTTTTACTTTATGTAACTTAATCCTTAAAGGAAGGGCTAATGATCTTTCAGACTCTTTAAGTTTAGAAAAACTCTTCACTATATAAAGAAAATCTTTATCATAATTAAAGAAGTTTTCCTCTGAACTGTTCAGGTTACCTAGGAACTGAAATATTTTTTTATCTTTAAAAATAACAGCAATCCTAAACCTCTTTCCAGACCTTTCTAAAATAGCAGAACAAGCTTCATATCCACCCAAAAGAAAATCTTCTACTTCAGAAAGGTTGCTAGAAATATTTCTGTAAAGATAATCCTTTGGTGTCTCTCTCATATTTTGATCATCAACTTGAACTGAGAGAGAAGCCTCGCCGTTTTGGGAATAAAAAAATAAAGAAGAAATAGTATTTTCTATTTCCCATTTCTCAGGTGCTTTTAAATGAATATCTAGGTCTTGATGGTAAAAATCTCTTCCCCTCCTAACACCTGATGCTTCATTATCTCCATAAATCATATTGTCCATATACTTCATATAATTCCCTTGAGGATCTTTGGTAATATTTACTTCCAGCTTTTGAGCTTTTGTTATTACTTCCTGAAAACGCTTGTCATTTGAGGGGTGACTGCTAAAAACCCCATGATAAGTTTGATGTTGACCTCTCCTTTGAGATTTTTCTTTAGAATAAATTTCTTGGTCTTTTAAAACTGACAAGGTTTCAAGCATACCTGCAGAAGAATATCCGTCTTTGACTAAATACTCAGCTCCTAATTCGTCAGCTTGAAGTTCCAACTTTCTTCCATAGCCTGCAAGAAAGGCGCTTTTTGCCAAATTTGTAATATTATAAATATTAGAACTACTTTGCCTTCCCACAACTGTGGTTAAGACATCAAAAAGTTGAGACTGTGAAATCTGTTGAACAGAATGTCTTGCTGTTACATGGCCTAATTCATGACCTAACACAGCAGCTAACTCTTCTTCTGAAGACAAATAAGCCATTAACCCACGAAACACAAAGATGTATCCACCAGGTAAAGCAAAGGCATTTACGTCTGGACTATCAAGTACAGTAAACCGATAAATTAAATTAGGTCTATGACTTTTTTTTGCCAAGGAGTCTCCTACTGACTGAACATAATCTTGCAATTCTTTATCTGGGTAGGCAGGGATTTGTTTTAATATTTGGCTGCTGTAATTTCTGCCTAAAGCTATTTCCTGAGACTCACTCATTAAAACAAAGTCTTGATCTCCTGAAACAGGATTAACCGCACATCCAGAAAATAAAATTAATATAGATAAGAAGAGATATAGAAATTTCTTCACTTTAATAAAGGGCCTAAATTTACTTCCAACCACTCTAATAGCTCCTCGGAATCAATATTTCTTGCCCTAGCAAGCTCTCCTTCAGAAGTTGAAAAAAGCATCTCGCCTAAAGGATTTAAAAGTACTAGAGAAGGAATTCCTTTTTTTACTGGATTGCCATATTGCAAAGCAAGGTCTTTATTTAATTCATGACTCATTCCAACATCTATTGGCAAAACTGTTACATGTTTATCTAACCAAGAGTTAATTTCTTCTGTTTTAAAATGCTTTGCTAATTTTCTACAGTCAGGACAATAATTTGCTCCAAATTCTAAAAGAAGATAACGATTATTGACTTTAGCTGAATGAAGGGCATTTGATAGCTCCAACTTAGCATTTGCTTCTTCATTATAAGGTAAGTCAATTTCTGAATATGAGTGGACAGAGAAAGTGCAAATAAAAGAAAGAATTAGTAATTTTAAATAAGTCATATTGTTAGTTTAATAAGTCTAGAGTTGAACTACCAAAAGTTTTCCACCAGGATTCTCCCATTTTTCGAATACGAGTTAAATTAGTCTTACTTTTATTGTCTAATCTTCTGCTGACATTTCCTATAGGTGAATTGACTCTCAAATAATCTTTTCCGATAAGATCTTCTGCTAACTCATGATCTAAGCTACTTTCCAACATTAAACCAAGAAGATCATGCATCATCCATCCTATTAATCCCCACTTTTGAGAAGCTTCACCCTTAAGAGGTCTCTTGTTCAATCCAGTTCCAATGCTTAAGACCTTGATAGGGTTATTGGGATAGAATTTTTTTATCTCTGCATATCCATGCAGTACTGGATGATTAACTACTATCCCTCCGTCAATGAGATATTGATCGCCTACTTTTGCACTTGGGAAATAGATAGGAGCTGCACTACTGGCATTCCCTGCATCAACTGCAGAAATTTGTGGAGTTAGAAAAGAACTCAAAAGGACTGGTTTTCTTGCTTCAATATCATAACTAGTAACCATGACTGGCTTGAAAGCATCTCCAAGAAGACTATCTCCAAAATATTTTTTAAGTATTTCTGCCTTCCCAACTGCATCGTATTTAGGGGTCGTCTGCATTAAACCTAAAATATCATCCCATCTTGAATTTCTCATTATCTTTCTAAAATTCTTCTCAGACAAAAGATCAATGAGGTCATCAGCAGACATCCTCTTAATTGCTAAACCCATTGCTACAACAGCTCCTGCTGAAGTTCCTATGAAAAAGTCGAATTTTTTAAAAAGGGATAAAGATAATTCCTCTTCTAGCTTTTTTAGGAACACTACACTAGCTATAGCCCTTACTCCTCCACCATCAAGAGATAATAAATATTTAGTTTTGTTATTCGTTTGTGCCATAATGATGGGAATTTAGAATAAATTTCTAGTTTAGTTTATTTAGTTTAATTTAAAAGGGGTGACATGAGTAAATTAGTAAAGTTAATAGCAGTATTGTCTATTGTATTTTCAGGTTTTGTCTTTTCAGCTGATGAAGAAAAAAGAGAGATTGAAGAAGTAGTTGTAACTGGTAGCCAGATTAAAGGGGCTAAGATAACCGGAGCTTTGCCTGTTTCAGTCATTTCAAACGCAGACATTGAAGCTATTGGAGTTGATTCTGGTGATGACTTGCTTGAGAACATAGTTGAACAAGGTCAGAACTATTTTACAGAAGCGGAAGATGCTTCTGGTGGTGTAAATGCATCTCGAGGAGATGTGGGAGCCTATAACTTAAGAAATCTGGGTGTTGGTAACACCCTTACCCTTCTTAATGGAAGAAGGTTAGTAAGCTCACCTGGTTATCAGACTGAGTTAATTGGAGGGGATTATGTCCCAACTACTAGTGTGAACTCCAATTTAATTCCGGTAACTGGTATTGAAAGACTAGAAATTCTGCGTGATGGTGCATCAGCTATTTATGGTGCAGATGCTGTGGCCGGTGTTATCAACAATGTTTTACAGAAAGATTTTGAAGGCTTAACAGTTAGATCTAAAGTTACTGGATATGATCACTTTAGCGCTGAAGACAGTAAATTAACTGTGAAATGGGG
>CAZWMS010000017.1:0-30979 GCA_964635015.1 uncultured Gammaproteobacteria bacterium
AAATTTAGCTGATAATAATCCTGATTTAGTCAGAGAAATGGCTGAAAAGATACGTCGGTGGAGAGCATTACATCCAATTGCAGGAACTAGAACATTATTAGTACCACCTCCAGGATGGCGAGCTCCTCATGATTGGTCGACTTACACAATTCCAAAAGATGAACTGCAGAATGATACATCTTTAGGCTTTGGAGCTCATGTGCATCAAATTTTGGATTTTTATTTAAAAGATCAAGGAAGAATAATTTATGATTGTGATCCTCAAGATTGGGAAACTGGCAATTGCTCTCCTCCTAAATCTAAAAACCAATAAATATCAATAGATTAATAATGACAGATTTTTTACGAACACCTGATGAAAACTTTTCTGGTCTAGGAGACTTTTCTTTTAAACCCAACTACCACGAATGGAAAGACATGCGCATGCATTACCTAGATGAAGGACCGAAAGACGCCCCAGTCATGTTACTGCTTCACGGCATGCCCACCTGGGCCTACCTCTACCGAGACGTAATTCCTACCTTACTTGACTTGGGTTATAGATGTATCGCCCCTGATTACCTTGGCTTTGGTCGATCTGATAAACCCACTGATCCAAACTGGTATACCATTGCCAGGCATACTGAGACCCTGACTAGTCTGATAACGGAACTGGATCTAAAAAACATTACACTCCTTTGTCAGGATTGGGGTGGTCCTATAGGTCTTGCTCAGGCAGTCTTCATGCCTGAAAGATTTTCTCGCTTAACTATCATGAACACTTGGTTACACCATCCTGAATATGAGTATTCTCCTGCCTTACGCAATTGGAATCAGAACTGGCATGTTGGTGGTCAATTTCATCACGATAAACCCAATATGAGCTTGCTGATTCTTGCCGTAGCTGGTTTGGTGTCTATGGAGAATGCTACTTCAGGCGAGGTGCCTGATCTAAGTGGTGAGGCGCTCAATATGTATACTGGATTCTTTGCGCCCATTAAAGGTATGCCTGATGAAGCATACAATGGCATGCGTCGCTTTCCTCTATCACTCTGCTTTGACAATTATGATGGTGGCAATTCTGCAGCTCAAACGCACTTTTATCAAACATTGATGAACTGGCATAAGCCGGTTCACTTTATCTGGGGTTGTTCAGATGAAGTATTCACAGAGGCTTGGGGGCGACAATGGGCTGATCAAATGAATGCCACATTCAGTCCGATTCAGGAAGCAAGTCACTTTCTTCAAAATACACATGGTAAAGAACTAGCCGATATTCTTATTACTAGAATTTCCGAGGAGTAATCCTTACTTATTTCAAGCCCTAAACAATGAAAAAAATTGAGCCATTGAGTTTTGGTATAGTGGTGTTGGAGAGTTTTGGTATAGTTAAGTTATGAAAAAATTGTTATTTTACCTTTTGGCATCTGTGTGCATCATTGCCATTGCTACGATGGTTGGGTTGAGTAATGCCTCTGTACAGGACAGATTAATGTTATCTGTTATACAAAATCTAATGCCTGACTCCAGACAATCAGAAGTAGATTCTCTAAGCGCGACAGTTTGCGGTTCCAGGTCACCAATACCAAGTCCAGGAAGAGCACAGACATGTGTGATGGTAAAAGCTGGAGAAGATATATTCATAGTGGATATAGGTGATGGAAGTGCAAATAATCTTAGAAACTGGAATATTCCATTCAACAAGATTAAATCTGTATTGCTTACCCACCTGCATTCTGATCATATTTCTGATCTTGCTGATTTACATCTAGCTACTTGGCTTATGGAAGGAAGAACTAAAAAACTTGATGTGTATGGACCGCAAGGAGTTTCGTTAGTGACCAGGGGCTTTGAAGAAGCTTATAAGCTAGATTATTCATATAGAAACGCACATCATGGAGAGGAGATAGCTCCCCTTGCAGTAGCTGGATTTAATCCTCATCCAATAGATCTAGATAATCCAATTATTTTTGATGACAACTCTCTTAAAGTCACTGCTTTCGAAGTAATACATGAACCCGTTAAGCCTGCTTTGGGTTACCGCTTTGACTACAAAGGAAGGTCTATTGTTATAACAGGAGATACCTCATTTTCTAAAAATGTAATAGATATATCTAAAGGAGTAGATGTTCTTTTCCATGAAGCCCAAGCCAATCATATGGTATCAATTTTAGAAAACTTTAATTTAGAGAATGGGGCTCCTTTAAGAGCAAAATTGATGGCAGATATAAAAACATACCATACCACGCTTGTGGAAGCGGCAGAACTAGCTAACAAGGCTGAAGTCAGACAGTTAATCTTCTACCATTTAACACCTGCTCCAAGGAGCTATATAACAGAAAAAATATTCACAAGAGGAGTTAATCAAGTAAGAAAAAATTGGGTTTTATCGAATGATGGAACTAGGGTTGTTTTACCGGTTGAAACTGATGAAATAAATCTCTCTGAGATTAATTAGGATTGGTAGTTGTCTGATTTTAAAAACTTTAGCCCCTAATCCCAATTTGGGATTCACAAAAAATAATTATTTGTTCTGCTACATTAATCTCAAGCGTTTGATCTAAGCTTTGTATTCCTGGGGAGCTATTTACTTCTAAAACTAATGGACCTCTTTTGCTTCTAAGTATGTCCACTCCAGCTACCGATAAGCCAAGAGCTTTGGCTGCTTTTACTGCTACTGATCTCTCTTTTCTAGAAAGGCTAACTTTTTCAGCCAGCCCTCCTTGATGTATATTTGATCTAAAATCTCCACCTTTATTCTTTCTTTTTATAGAGCCTATTACTTTCCCTCCAACCACGAGACATCTAATATCTTGCCCTTTAGATTCTTCAATAAATTCTTGTACTAGAAAATTAGCTTTTAAACCCCTAAATGCACTTATAACAGTTTCTGCAGCTTTCTTTGTTTCGGCTAGAATCACACCCCTACCTTGTGAAGATTCTGCTAATTTAATAATTAAAGGGGTACTGCCTACTGTATCAATGATGCCTTTTGTATCTTTTGAAGAAGATGCAAACCCAGTTATGGGTATGTCAATTCCAGCTGAAGCTAGGAGTTGGTGTGCCATCAATTTGTCTCTGGAATTGGCTATGGCTTGAGGCTCATTTAATGAAGTGGCTCCAGTTAATAGAAACTGCCTAGTAACAGCCAACCCGTAAGAAGTAATAGATGTACCTACACGAGGAATTACAACATCATATTTAGGTAGGCGACTTCCTTCGTAATATATTTGAGGATTGTCCATATCTACATCTAGATAGCATCTGGTTGTATTAATGGCTTCCACTTCATGACCTCTAACCTCACCTGCCAATTTAATTTTTTTTGAGGAGTAATTGTTGGGCTCTCTAGTTAACAAGGCTATTCTTAGAGCTCTTCTGGATCTAAGTGACTTTATTTTTTTCTTTCTGTAAATACTTTTATCTAATCCACCTAATAAAAAACTCTCACTTGGATGTACTATCATTTCAGGATCTAAAGCAGATCTTCCCAATAACATTCTAAATTGCATAGATTCTCTGTCAGTCAAAGATATTTCTGCTTCCCATTCTTTTGTACCAAGTATTAGTGTTGCTTTAATAATAAATCTCTTCTCAGATTCTCCGTTGGAGCTGACAACTTTCCTTTTATCCAGTAGAGGGGCAGAGCAAGAAATAGTTAGGTTAGGTTTTTCCGGAAGTGGAGAAACTTCAAATCTTACATGTTTCTTTTTATTTACTTTGAATATCTCTATATGTTTTGCATGTAGTGCAGATGTTTGAGCGCCTGTATCAATTTTTACTTTAATTGCAGGAACATTTAAAGAAGGTAAATTAATCCATTCTTCCCAGCCTAATTCTAAGTCTTTTGTCATATGTAAAGAGGGTGGATTTTAAAGAATATTAAAAATAAAAAAAGCTAAATTTACTGTACTTATCTTAGTATTATTTTGAATAGTTTTAGTCCATCTGACTTCTAAGTACTTATAAAGATAAAACAAGGATAAGTTTTGATTAAGGCATTAAAAAAGGGAACGGCTAATTGTTCCCTTTGGTTCGCAGGGCGAGAGTTTTTGGTTAGTATGTTTTCTTTCTCTCGCTTCTACTTCAAAAACTTTAACTTTATTATATTGGTGTTGCCACCTTCTAATCCGTTTTTCGTTTTGCCCATGTAGTATAACTAAATAGGTTTAAAAAGAAACACTTTTTTTCAATTATTTTTACAGATATTTATACTGAATTTTCTCCCCATATTTTTAGGAGAATGAACTACCTCAATTCTATTTAATCATTCCCGCATAGGCTCTATCTACCAACCCTTGAATAAATGGTCCTTCACCAAATTTATCTCTCCATTCCCTAGTGGGATCAGTTTCTATAATCTCTTCTAAAGTACTTCCTGTATCTATAAGTGACTGAATGCGGTCTCTAACTACTATTAGCATATTGATATAAGTTTGTATGTCCTGAGTAGTAGAAACAGGACCATGCCCAGGAACAACTATAGTTTCGTCATTAATAACTTTTAGTATCTCCTCGCAGAAGTGGATAATGCCATTGATGGAGCCGCCATTGTCGGCATCGATAAAAGGAGGCCCGGACATGTTAAAAACATCTCCCATGTGCAATACATTTGAATCCCTAAGATATACAGCTGTATCACCTGTAGTGTGTGCATGTCCAAAATGGTAAAGCTCAATTCGCTCCCCATTTAAGTGAAGATTCATACTCCTTGAAAAAGTTATTTCCGGGACTGCGTTTAAAGGATAAGGTTGTTGAGGATAAACACTGAAAGTCATATTAATTGGTTTTGGGTTCAACATCATATATCTAGAATTTTCTTGAGCTATGATCTGAGCTCCATTCGGTCCAAAAGCATTATTGCCTTCAGCGTGATCAAAATGCCAATGTGTATTAATAATAAAATCAACGGACCTTCCTCCTAGTTTTCTAATTGCTCTCATAATGGCATTCTTAGCTTCAGGCATTTGGTCGTCTACCAACAAAACGCCATCGTCACCAGTGCTGACAAGAATATTGCCTCCATAACCAAATAGGACATGAATATTATCTGCTATTTTTTCTGTAGTTATTGTTGGTTTTTTTAAATCCCAACCAAAAAGATCCGTAACTGCTTTTTGACCTTCCTTGTAGTTAACTTGTTCTTTTTCATGGTGTGCTGCCTGTAGACTTAGTGAAAGAATCAGCGAATTTAATATCATAAAAAAGTGCAATAAATATTTTGATTTCATTTTCTACCTCCAATTTATTTATTTTTTAAGGGACCATCATTATAACTTTTTTTATTACATCTCTACCTGTCACAGAAGAGGTATATTGTCCTTTTAATGTAATGTTGCTATTAAAGTTGACCAATTGCTGGAACTACTATATTTTTTCACTTTTAATCTCATTGGGATAATTAAATAATAAGAGGGAATAATGAAAGTACTGAAATGGACAGGAATTGTTGTAGCAGTATATGTCTGCTTTGTTGTGTTATTCGAGTCCGTATTTCTGGGCATGTACCAGCCTTCTTTTGAGGATCCAGGAGGATGTTCAAATGAGGATGGCCAAAAGGCACTAAGGAGAGAATGCGGAATACCAATGATTATTATTTCCACTATGAATGAAAAAGGGGAGTCTACAGACACAATGGTTGCACGTTTTGTGACCGACGGAAAACTATATGTTTCAGCCCATCATTGGACTAGAGGCTGGTACAAAGCAGCAAGAAAGAATCCAAATGTACGCGGAGAAATTCAGAAGAAAGTTGAAGATTACATTGCTGTGCCAGTGGAAGGAGAGGAGTTTGAAAGGGTAGCTAGTGAACACCCCTTACCTTTTGCAGTAAATTTTTTAATGGGATTTCCTCCACCTCGCCAAATTCTGCGCTTGGATCCCCGTGTAGAATAAAAAAACCCCTTCCTAGGTTTTTACATAACTTTCAAAAAATCTTGAACCAACTATATCTACTCTATTCTAAGTAAACCGCATAATTTATTACCTGAAGGGTCTCGTAAATACGCTAGGAACATTTTATTTCCATCATATTCACGAATACCAGGAGGGTCTTCAATTGAAGTTCCCCCATTGTCGACACCTGCTTGATGCCACGCATTTCCCTGGTCAACATCTTTAACATTAAATCCTATTGTAGAACCATTAGCAGAAGTTGCTTGATTGCCATCAATAGGCTCATTAATAGCGAATATATTATTACCATGAAAATAGAAATATCTTTTCTGTCCTGTCACGGGATTGGGCATAAGGATACCTGGCTGAGCCCCCAAGACACCTAGTAAATTATCATAAAAAACTTTTGACTCTTCTATATTATTGGCTCCCACCATTATATGACTAAACATATTACCTCCTTAATTATCACTCTTTTCAGTATTTAAAAAATTTATTATAAAGCCTTCCTTCATTGTAAAGCTAAAAAAAGAATTGTTTTAGTTTGGTATAGTTAGGTTATGAGAGTAAGGGTAAAATCGGAGAGGTGGTTAAGTTTTGACTATGGAAAAAATTAATCAACTTTTAAACTATTTTTTTTTCTACTTGGTATAGTGATGTTAGAGAGTTTAATTTGATGAAAGGTTTTAATAAAAAAAAACAAGGTTATGGTAAAGGACAGAAGACCCACAAAAACCAGGGTCCTAAACAAGGAAAACAAAGACCACTGAACAAAGGCCTTAGTGGGCAGAAATAAAACCTAAACCTTAACCAATGAAGCAGACTTTCCTTATTTTGCTAAGTCTTACATTACTTTTCTCAGGAACAATTAAGTCTGAATTAATGTCCAATAATGACCTATCTAAGTACACTGTAATAAAAGATCTTTTGTGGGCATCTCCAGGAGGCTTTGATCTTACCTTGGATATATATACTCCTAAATCAGGAAAAGATTCTTATCCAGTTATAGTTATTTTTCATGGAGGAGGGTGGCTTATAAGGAATAAATCCATTATGGACCAAATGTCCAAGTACTTGGCAACCAACAGCGAGTTTGTTGTCTGTAACGTAAACTATCGCTTGTTAGCTGACAATGGCAATACCATTACTCTAAATCAGATTGTCGAGGATGTTTTTGGATCAATTCTTTGGATAAAAGAAAATATTATCAATTACAAAGGAGACAAATCAAAACTTGCAGTAACAGGAGATAGTGCAGGTGGGCATCTCTCAGCAATGATAGTTAATATGGGAACTCAGCTTAGTTCTAAGGGATATACAAACAAATCACAGGACTTTAATCCTTCTTATTTGCCTGAAGGAAAAACAGCAGAGCAAGTAGCAAAAGAAAATGGTTTGGAAGTCCAAGCTGCAATATTGAGTTACGGCTCTTATGATGTTTATAAGAGTAGCCTAGAGGGGTTTGAAAAAATGAAGAACCCTTTTTGGTTATTTTCAGGATCTTTGCCCAGAGGGCTTTTTGGAAAAAACTTTAATGCAGTTGACAATCCAGAAATGTATAAAGCCGTTTCCCCTTCTTTTAATATACCTATGTCTACTGAGCGTAGACTACCACCTCAATTACTAACTGTCGGCAGTAATGACAGGCTAGTAACTCCCCATTCTGTGAAAGCTTATAAGGAACAATTGGAGTCTGCTGGACAGCGAGTTGAATATTGGGAGTATACAGGCCAAGGTCATGCTTTCTTAGACTCGAGCTCTAGTATTTTCTTAGGCAATAACTTTGAGAAAAATGCGCCGCAAGCATTAGATGTAATGATAAGATTTTTGAATAATATTTTTTACGAATGACACTGAAACAAGGAAAGGTATTTGGGTAAAGACTTTCAGCCATACTTGATTTACAATGGCGCCACTCAAAATTAAGTAATATGAATTTTATTAAATTATCTTTTACTATTTTCTTTATTTTCTTTCTTTCTTATTCTAATGCATCTGAAGAAGATGCAATAAAGGAGAGAATTTCACCTGTAGGTCAAGTGTGCATAGAGGGGCAAGAATGTGCCTTGGATAGTTCACCCAAGGAAGCAAGTTCCTCCGATGGCAGATTGGGGAAAGAAGTCTATGAAGGCACTTGCGCAACTTGTCATGAGATTGGTTTAGCGGGGGCCCCTAAGTTTGGTGACAGGCTTAGCTGGGGAGAGATACCTAATGAAGAATTTAGCCACTTAGTTGAAACTGTAACAAATGGTTTAAATGGCATGCCTCCAATGGGTATGTGTTTTGACTGTTCGGACGAAGAATTATCAAGAGCTGTACAGTATATGCTTGATTCCCTCAATTAATTTTTTTACATCTTCTTGTGAAAGTCTTTAACCTAAAGGAGAAAAGGCTCTCATTAGACCGGTGACCAGCTTATATGGGTATAATTGGATTATGAAAATTAAAGGGGTTTTTTTTGATCTTGGAGGCACTCTTTTTAGATACACCAGCCATCTAGGAGCGGGGTTTAAGCATTTAGTTTCACAGCTTGATATCAATATAAACCAAGAAGAAATTGGAGATGCTTGGACAAAAGCCTCAAAAAAGGCAGTCCTTCATTTTGGTAGAAAAAGTTTTTTTCTTCACAAAGATTTATTTCGAGAAATGATCGTTTCTTTTGGGGACAGTTTTGACTATAAGGTATCAGAGTCCTTAATAGAGGAATTCCATCAAAACCAACTGAAAGTGTTACTACAACATATGCCCATTCGTGATGATTGTATTTCAACTTTAAGGGAACTAAGGCTGATGGGGCTTTACCTCTCTATAGTTTCTAATATTGATGATGATTATCTAGAACCAATTATGAAAAAATATAGTTTAGATCTATTATTTGATGATTGGAGCAGCTCAGAAGAAGCAAAATCATGTAAACCAGATTCTCATATATTTTATTATGCATTAAATAAATCAGGACTAAAGAAAGAGGAAGTTTTGTTTGTAGGAGATTCTTTAGAACATGATGTTGCTGGGTCTCATGCAGTGGGGATGCGCTCAGTACACATAGCTGAAGAAGGTGCAGTAACTCCTCTAACCCACGGTTTAAAAATTACAACACAGCCTACATTTAAAATAGCTGAACTTGCTGAACTGATCCCGCTGATACAAGAAACATAGGTTAGAAAAATTAAAAATTTACCCGAACTACCTGATGAAATTACTCCTAATTGGTTAGGGGAAGTTTTAGCTAATGAAGTGAAGGAAATAAAACTGAAAGAATTAGGTTCTGAACATGGTTTCATGGGAGATGTAATTAGAGCAGAGTTAAAAGGAGATAATCTTTTACTTAAAAGCGTAGTAATAAAAATACCAAAAAAGGAAAATCGTGGTTTTGGGGAACTATTAGGTGTTTACGAAAGAGAAATTATGTTTTACAGAGAATTTGGAATGTCTAAGTCCTTACAGGTTCCTAAATCTTACTATTCAGAATTTGATAGAGATAAAGGTTCAGAGAATCAAGCCAAGATTATAGCCCTATTAAATCGACTACCTTTGTTTATGGTTCGTTGGGTTAATTCTGTCAGTACTAAAATAGCTGCATCTAAGAGTCGTCGTTATATTTTAGTCATTGAGGACCTGTCTTTTATGAAGCCGGGAGATCAGGTTGCTGGTCTTGGACTGAAAGGATGTAATCAGGTACTTACTGGCATTGCCAAAATGCATAGACATTATTGGAAAAATAAAGCTTTGACAAAACATTTTTGGTTACTCAAACTTGATATTGATCATAGGCTTAGATTTACAGTTTTCAGTGATCATGTTGAGGAATTTAAGAAAACTATAACTAAATCTTTGTGGCCACATCTAGATGCTTTGAAGTCCTGTGGACCTAATTTCATAAAAGATTTTTTTGCTTCAGCTCCCCCTACACTTATTCATTGTGATTTAAGGTTAGACAATGTCCTTTTTGATGGAAATAGCTGTACTTATATAGATTGGCAACTAGTTCGTAGTGGACCAGCTGCATATGATGTTGCTTATTTTATTTCAAGTGCCTTAAAAACTGAGGTAACTAAAGAAGAAATAGACCTGATTCTTGAGGTTTATCATAGGGCGTTGAATGTTGACGACTATACATATGAAGAACTGCAAGCTGATTATGCGAGAGGATTAAGAATGGTTCTTTTAAACCTTACCCACACTGGAGGAGTTGAGTTAGGAGATAATAGAGGTAAGAAAATGATGGACATTTGGCTAGAAAGATTATCCATAAGGTTAGAACAGGCTTACCAAGATATAAGTTAAAATAGTGTTTTAATCTACTTTATTAAAAAAGGAAAACTATGATTAAGGTTATTACTCCTCTGAAAAGAAAACCTGGCATGACAGTCAAAGAATTTCGCAACTACTATGAAACTAAGCACAGGGTTATAGGTGAGAAGTACCTTTTGGGATTTGCAGACAAATATGTAAGGCGTTTTACAAACTCAGTACCAGATAATACAGGAAATTTTTTAGAACCTGAATTTGATGTTTTACTTGAGGTTTGGTATCCAGACATGGAATCCTTTAATACTTGTGTTGCAAAACTTAGTGAACCAGATGTCGCAAAAGAGATTAAAGCTGATGAGGCTAAACTCTTTGATGTAAGTTACAAAAGGTCTTATTTTGTAGAAGAATTTGAATCTGAATTTTAAGACCTGAGAGAGTATCAAGTGGCTGAAAAAGATAATTTTGATTCCTATCTAAAAGAAATTCAGTCTTTTACTTCAGAGTTGTTAATTCCCAATGAAGACTTACTAGAAGAGAAATCTTCCGTCCCAGAGAAGGTTTTAAAAAAGATAAAAGATATTGGATTATTTTCTATTTCTATTCCAAAAGAATACGGAGGAAAAGAATTTACAATGGAGGAACAGGTATTGCTCACTTTTGAATTTACTCAAGCTTCTGCCGTATTCAGATCAATATTCTCCACAACTATTGGGCTTTGCTCACAGGCCCTTTTAGATTACGGTACAAAACAACAAAAAGATTCTTATTTACCTGGTATGGCAAGGGGAGATGTAGTGGGGGCTTTCGCTTTAACCGAGCCAGAAGCAGGATCAGATGCTGGGTCGCTAAAAACAACAGCTCTAAAGAAAGGAAGCGGCTATATTATTAATGGGCATAAAAAATATATAACTAATGCATCTTTTGCTGATGTCTTTTTGGTAATGGCAAGAACAGACCCTCAATCCAAGAGTGGAGAAGGGGTGTCTGCGTTCTTGGTTGACTCTAAAAAACAAGGAATAGAAATTAGTTTACCTGCTAAATTATTGGGACAAAAGGGAGCATCTGCTTGTGAAATTATCTTCAATGATGTATTTGTTTCTGTTGATGATTTAGTTGGAGGTGTTGAAGGGAATGGTCTTAAGGCAGCTTTAAGAGGCATAAACCATGCACGGACCCATGTAGCTGCAACATGTGTAGGTCAAGCCATTCGTTTAATTAATGAGATGATCCCCTTTGCTTTAAGAAGAAGACAATTTAATAAAGCTTTAGCCGATATGCCGACCATTCAAAATATGATTGCAGATAGCTATGTAGAAATGAATGCAGCCAGATCCATGACTCTAGAAGCTGCAAGACTTTTTGATTCTGGCGATATTCCTGCTCTAGAAATTTCAAGCGCTAAATATTTCGCTTCTGAAATGGTTAGTAGGGTAGCAGATAATGCCTTGCAGATTCTTGGTGGTGCTGGATATTTAGAAGATAACGTTATTACCAGGATGTATAGAGACACTAGGCTTTTTAGACTTTATGAGGGAACCTCCCAGATACAACAAAGAGCAATTGCTAAATATCTAATTAAAAACTACAGAGACAGGAAATAGTTTAAGCTTTGATTGAAGTTTTAATTCACATCTTGGTAAGATAAAGAAATTAATTTAATGAATGTCTATAAATTTTTGGAGCAAAAATGTCTTATACAATAATGCCTGGAGATAGAGCACCAAACTTTGAGAACCTTTTAGCTACTAATGGTAATAAGTACAGTTTAAAAGATATTAATTTAAAGCCTATAACAGTAATCTTTTTTACCTGTAATCATTGTCCTTATGTTACGGGTTCGGATGAATTAACAAGAGAGATTGCTAATAAATACAAAGAACAAGTAAATTTTGTAGCTATCAATTCGAATAGCCAAAATACTTATGATGAAGATTCATATGACGGTATGGTCGCAAGAATGGAACAGTATAAATTCCCTTGGTTATACCTCCATGATGCTACTCAAAAAATAGCAAAAGAATATGGAGCATTAAAAACTCCTCATTTTTTTCTATTTGATAGCGAATGGAATCTCATTTATACAGGCAGAAGTAATGACAATCCAAGAAACACTAGTGAAAGAACAACAAACGAGTTAGAAGAGGCAATTAAAAAAGCTCTTTCTGGAGAAAAAATTTCTGTTTCTGTAACTAATCCAATAGGGTGTAATGTAAAGTGGGATGGGAAACCAGCACATTGGATGCCTGCAGAAGCATGTGACTTAATATAATATGGAAGAAATAACTGCTAGGTCTATAAAGGAAGAACTTAAGTCTTTGGGATGGAGGTAAATAAGGAAAATCTATGGAGATACCTTTTGAAAAGACTCTAGCTAATATCCTGAGATGGAGGGTTAATAAAAACCCTGACTTAATTGCCCATAAGTTTGGAGATAGAGAAACCACCTACAGAGAGTTTGATTCGTATGCAAATAAGATATCTCAAGGTTTAATATCTCTAGACTGTCACCCAGATACAAGGGTTGCTTTTCTAGCAAAGAATTCAGATTATTTTTTTGAATTTCTATATGGAACATTAAAATCAAGGACAGTTGCGGTAGGGGTTAATTGGAGGCTTGCCCCTCCAGAAGTTTCCTTTATAGTTAATGACTCAAAAAGTGAAGTTCTTTTTGTTGGATCTGAATTTTTTGGATTAGTGGAAAAAATTAAAGATGATCTTCCTCATGTTAAGAAAATTATCGCCGTGGGAGATGTCCATGAAGAATGGGAAGGTTTCGTGGATTGGCGAGATGCTCAAGAGGACAAAGACCCTCTACTAGAAACTTTTTCAGAGGATGATGTTATCCAACTGTATACATCAGGTACAACAGGAAGCCCCAAGGGTGTGCAATTAACTAATGCTAACTTTTCTAGTGCCAATATTATGGCAACTTATGGTTATTATCGTGATACTTTCAAAGAACAATCTGTTAATTTAGTTTGTATGCCAGTTTTTCATGTTGCTGGAACCAATATGGGGTTAGCTGGATATGTATTTGGTTGTAAGAGCATTATAATTCCTGAAGTAGATCCGACCCTGATTCTACAGCTAGTAGAAAAAGAAAGGATAGAAAATACTCTTTTTGTACCTGCAGTAATCCTTTTTTTAATTCAACACCCTGAAGTTGAAAGTACTGATTGGTCTTCTTTAAAAACAGTTGTGTATGGAGCATCACCCATAGCCCAGGATACCCTTGAGAAAGCAATCGAGATTATGGATTGTGAATTTTGGCAAGTTTATGGTTTAACGGAGACAAATGGAGCGGTAACTTTTTTATCTCCAGAAGATCACGATCCTTCAAAAGAGAAGCTTAGGTCTTGTGGTAAGCCTGGGCATGGAACAGAAATAAAAGTAGTTGATGAGGAGGGAAAAGACCTTCCTGTTGGAGAGGTAGGAGAGATTATTATTAAATCTGGTAACAACATGAAGGGTTATTGGAATAGGTCAGAAGCCACTAAAGAATCTATAAAAAATGATTGGTTTTATTCTGGGGATGCAGGTTTTTTTGATGAAGACGGTTTCTTATTTATTCATGATAGAGTAAAAGACATGATCGTTTCAGGTGGCGAAAATATATATCCTGCTGAGGTGGAAAATGCCTTAATGAGTCATGAACATATTGTGGATGCTGCTGTGATTGGTATACCTGATGATAAGTGGGGAGAGGCAGTTAAAGGATTTGTAGTTCTTGGAGAAGGAACTAACTTGGAAGAAGTAGATATTATCTCATACACAAGGACTCAAATTGCAGGTTACAAATGCCCTAAATCTATAAACTTTGTTTCTGAGTTGCCCAGGAATCCTTCAGGTAAAATTCTAAGAAGAGAACTTAGAGATCCGTATTGGGAAGGGAAAGAAAGACAAGTATCCTAATGAAGAAAGAAGAGCTTATTATTATAGAAAAAGAACAGGAAGTTTCTTTAATTAGCTTGAATGATACAAACTCTTTTAATGCTCTCTCAGAAGAGTTATTAACTAGGCTTTTTATAGTTTTAAAAGAAGCCGAAGAGGATGACTCAGTTAAGGTAATAATAATAAGAGGCATGGGAAGAGGGTTTAGTGCTGGTCATAACCTAAAGGAAATTCGATTAAACCAAGATGAATCTTTTTACAGAAACCTAATGGATACATCTAAAAAAGTAATGTCTGTACTACCTAAACTTAAAAAGCCAGTCATAGCTGAAGTGCATGGAGTAGCTACTGCAGCTGGATGTCAGCTAGTAGCTGCTTGTGATCTGGCCTATGCTGATGAAGAAAGTAAGTTTGCAACACCAGGAGTCAATATAGGTTTATTTTGCCACACCCCACTGGTATCTGTATCAAGAACTATAGCTAGAAAACATTCAATGGAGATGCTTCTATTAGGAGAATTAATTAGTGCTTCTGATGCTAAGAGGTTCGGTTTAATTAATGATACTTTTAAGATAGAAGATTTACATACACGAGTTATGAGAATAGCGAAAACTATTTCCTCTAAGTCAGCTTATGTCCTCAAGTTAGGAAAAGAAACTTTCTATTCTCAACTTAATATGAGTCTTGAAGAAGCATATGAATATGCCACAGAAAGAATGATACTAAACCTGGAAGCTAAAGATGCAAAAGAAGGGATCGATGCTTTCTTGGAAAAGAGGAATCCAGAATGGAAAAATTCCTAAAGGGATGACTTGATCCAAATCAATATTTTTATTAACCCTAAGTTAATCCGAATACTGAATAAGCATTTATATTTTTAGGTACATTGGATAGGGTGAAAGACTTAAAGCAGCAAGAATAAAGCTCAGATAGCTTGTTTAATTTACATAATGAATAAATCAAATTTAATTGACTGGTTTTTAATACTAGCAATAGGCGCAACATGGGGAGCTTCATTTTTATTTATAAAAGTAGCTGCACCTGAAGTTGGTCCTATAACTTTAGTAGCGATCAGACTACTAATAGCTTCTTTATTACTAATCCCTATTTTTATACGACTAGAACATTTAAGAGACTTCAAAAATCATTTGTTCCCATTACTTTTCTTAGGAATTTTTAATGCCTCAGTTCCTTTTCTCCTTTTTTCCTATTCAGCCCTTTCTATCAATGCTGGCACAATGTCAGTTTTAAATGGAACCTCGCCACTTTTTGCATTTATTATTTCTATTATTTGGCTGAAGCTATCCTTTAACTGGGTCCAATTAATTGGAATTTTTGTGGGAATAATTGGGTTATTTATTTTTATAGGTTTTGAATCATTGGAATTTGATATAAAACCTCTACTGTTGTGTTTATTAGCTGCATTTCTTTATGCTTTTTGTTCTAACTATATTTACAGATTAAAACATCTAGATTCAACTTATATTGCTTGCATGACTTTGCTTGTTGGAGCTGTACTATTTACTCCTTTTGCATTTTTTGAGAAGGGAGTTTCTTCTGAATTAACTACACAAGTTCTTTGGAGTATTTTTTTATTGGGTTTTTTGTGTACTGGCTTAGCTTACATTGGATTTGTTATTTTATTAAGAAGGGTAGGTCCAGTCAGAGCCTCGACAGTGCTTTTTATAGTTCCTCTTACAGGTATGTTTTGGGCCTATCTATTTTTAGGTGAAACAATCACTTTAACTATGATTATTGGATGTTTCCTTATCCTGTCAGGAGTAGGGATAACGAATCTCACTAAACAGGATGAGGTTTTGAAAACAAACTTAACTAATTAGCTTTTTACAAAGGTATACAACACTGTTTTTTTTAAAATCTTGAGTACCGATCTCAGTAAACCCCATTTTGCCATGAAAAGCTAAAGAGGTATCATTCCTAGGCCTTGTATTTACTTCACACAAAAGATCTAAACCTAGTCTTTTGGCATCATTTATTGCTTTTTTATAGATAGTTTCTGCCAAACCCCTTCTTCTGTAATTACTTTGAATAGCTATCCTGTCTACATATAAAAATTTATCGTATTGAGATGAAATAAATTTATAATTTTCTGATTTGTAAGAAGATCCTTCTCTCATCAAGAGAATAAAGCCAATTATTTTATCTTTATCTTTAAAAGCATAAATCACATCAGAAAGTTCAGTCAGTTCTTTGAATTCTTTTATGCTGGGTATGTCTCCTACATCAGGGCTATTTTCTTGATTTATTTCATGTATTTCATTAATTTCTCTAGAAACTAAAGGTTTATTAAGTGAAATAAGGTTAGAAAGTTGCGAAGTATTCAATTTACTGATCCAGTGTTAAGTTGATTTTTTGGTTATTTTTAGAATCAAACATCATATTTTATTTAAATATTAGGTTAAGGGTTGTTTTATACAAAAAAAATTATGTTTAAACAATAAGGCATTTAGATTTAAAATCACTCAAGGAATATGATAGAAAGAATCTTACAAAAAAAGTATCAAGATTTTTTGGCATTAGTTGATATTGAAATTAATGGTGAGCGACCCTGGGATCTTCAAGTCCACAACTCAAAATTATTTACCAAAGTGATGCTCAATGGAAGCTTGGGTTTTGGAGAAGCCTACATGAATGAATGGTTTGATTGCGAAAGGTTAGATATCTTTTTTGACAAGATTTTGTCAAGCGGCATTTATAAAGACATAGGGGGAATACCAAAGGTTATAGGTAATATTAAGAGTAAATTTAGGAATCTTCAGTCAGTACCCAGAGCCTTTCAGGTAGGAGAACATCATTACGATATAGGTAATGATCTATTCTCCATCATGTTGGACAAAACAATGATGTATACATGTGGTTATTGGTCTAAAGATGTGAAGACTCTAGAACAATCACAAATAGCCAAACTAGATTTAGTAGGGAGAAAGCTAGATTTGAAGAAAGGAATGAAAGTTCTAGATATTGGTTGTGGTTGGGGAGGGGCGGCTAAATATTTTGCAAAAAATTATGGAGTTAGTGTAGTAGGAATAACTATCTCAGAAGAACAAGCTAGTTATGCTAAAAAACAATGTGAAGATTCTGAAGTAGAAATTAGATTGGTAGATTATAGAAAGATAAATGAAAAGTTTGATGCAATATATTCAATAGGAATGTTTGAAGCAGTGGGGTATAAAAATTACAAAACTTTCTTCAAAACTGTCAACAAATGCTTAAATAAAGATGGATCTTTTTTACTTCATACTATAGGTAGTGACATCTCTACAACTCACACCGATCCTTGGGTAGAAAAATACATTTTTCCGAATGGGATGATGCCATCACCAAAGCAGATTACTAAAGCGTGTGAAGGCTTCTTTGCTATAGATGACTGGCATAATTTAGATAAAGATTACGATAAAACCATAATGTGTTGGTATGAAAATTTTACAAAGAATTACAAGCTCATTAAAGAAAAGTACGATAAGAGATTTTATAGAATGTGGACTTATTGGCTCTTAACAAGCGC
Organism: uncultured Gammaproteobacteria bacterium; assembly: GCA_964635015.1. Classification (GTDB taxonomy): domain Bacteria; phylum Pseudomonadota; class Gammaproteobacteria; order Magnimaribacterales; family Magnimaribacteraceae; genus CAJWPI01. The sequence goes on from CAZWMS010000017.1 coordinate 17,546, forward strand.
TGCTTCCTTTAGATGCCGATCCAATCGGTTGTGGCAAATTCTTTTTTCTAATGAAGGTTCTAGAAAAAATATAACAACTTATAGTTATAGATAGTTTAAATGTATTAATAGAACAGCTTATTAGCATTGCATCAAGTGAATAAATTGCAACACTAAGATAATGCTTATTAAAAAGTTCTTTCATAATCAAAGAAACTAGAGACTTCTATTTATTTTCTGGGGAAGGTAGGTTGCAAGGAATTTACTTAAAAACAATTAAGTCTATAAGTCTTATCTATTGATAAGGTTCATAAATTCTGCACGTGTTTTCTGGTTTTTTTGGAAAACACCAATCATTTGACTGGTAACTGTAACAGTTTCTGTTTTATGTGTACCTCTAGTACTCATACATTGATGGGCTGCTTCTACAACGACACCCACACCCTTTGGTTTTAAGACTCTATATATGGTTTCAGCTATTTGAGCTGTCATCTTTTCTTGGACTTGAAGTCTTTTAGAATAAACATCTACAACTCTAGTTAATTTACTTAGTCCTACTATTCGCTTATTTGGTATGTAGGCCACGTGAGCTACTCCAAGAATTGGTACCATGTGGTGTTCACAATGAGATTCTACTCTTATGTCTTTTACTATGACCATTTCATCATATCCCTCAACCTCTCCGAAAGTTTTCAAAAGAATCTCGTCGGGATTCATTTCATAACCTCCATAAAATTCTTCGTATGACTTAACCACCCTCTCAGGAGTTTCTAATAAACCTTCTCTTTCTGGGTTATCGCCAGCCCATTTTATTAGAGTTCTTACGGCTTTTTCAGCTTCCTTTCTTGAAGGTTTTGAAAAAGCTTTAGTTACTTTCTTTGATTTTCTATTTACTCTCATAAGAGTTTATTGACCTTTTGGAATTCAGCATTATAACGTTTCTTATATTTTTTTCTAAAAGGCTAATATTAAACTCCATGTAATTAGCCAAATTAGTAAGGAGATTAACACAGCAGCTGAAGCTAAATCTTTAGCAATCTTAGTAAGTTTATTTTCCTCCTTGTTGTGTCTATCTAGAGTTCTTTCAAGAGATGTGTTTAAAAGTTCTACTACAAGAATTAATAATGTACTGGAGCTTAGTAGGATAATTTCAATTTTGTTTTCTCCTAAGAAAAAAGCGCAAGGAATTAGAAATAAAGTTAAGAAAAACTCGATACGAAATGAAAACTCAAATTTAATACCATGTATTACCCCCTGGAAAGCATACTTAAAAGCCTTTAATATTCTTAACATATCTAACTTGAGAATGAATTCTATAACAAGTGAAGATTAGGGAAATAGCTAATATTTACATTCGTCTGGTGCAAGAAACAAAATTATCTAGAAACATGGGCCTGGATTATTTTTTGGGAGAAACTTGATATAAAACTATAAACGTAACCAAAACATAACCCTATTATTCAAACAAATGACAAGAAATGACAGTATTTAAAAGTTATAATCATCCTCATAATCGCCATTTAGGTCATGAAACATACCAGTTTTAGGCTTTTATGATGTTTTTTGGATTAAAGCGGGAATAGCTCAGTTGGTAGAGCGATACCTTGCCAAGGTATAGGTCGCCGGTTCGAACCCGGTTTCCCGCTCCAAGTTAAATAAGGTAGCAAAAAGCGGAAGAGCTCGCAAAAGCCATAAACATAGAGGATTTATGAGGATCGGCATCTTCATTAACCTTGGCCCTATAGGTCGCATATATTTCATCTAATAAGGAAAAATTGCCTTAAATTTGTGTCCCAATTTATGTCCCAACAGATATTCTCTATAATTCTGTTTATTTTGAATAAAAAATAGGAGTTAAATATGATTGCGAGAATATTGTCAGGAATTATTGGGCTTTTCATACTTTGGAATTGTTTAGGATGGGTTATAGATCCAGGAACGGCAGCAGCTGGATTAGCAATGCCCCTTTTAGAGGGGAAGGGAGGTAATACACAAATAGGTGATTTTACTTCTTTCCTTTTCACAGCGGGTTTATTTGCCTGTATTGCAGCTTATAGAGAAGAGCATGTTTGGCTTTACGCGTCTATTTCACTTATAGGCTCTGCAGCTCTTTTCAGAAGCCTAGCGGTGGTAGTTCATGCTTCTGATCCTTTAACTATGTCTATTATCTTAGAGATAGTTACGACAGCTGTGTTGGTTCTTTGTGTCTATCTAATGAAGATGGAAAGCACTTACAAACTTCAAGAATCAGATGAAGTAAGAAAAAAGTAATTGCTTCTAGATGTGACTGATTATGTAGATAAGAAAGAATTAGTAGAAAAAGGGATCATAGATAAGGCTCTTCAAGATATTATGTTTTAGTCGGAGCATAGAATGGCAAACAACTATACTCACTTGTCTCAGAGCTATTTATTGGGTCTGAGGGAATTTAGAGAGAAAACTGTGTCCCAATTTGTGTCCCAAGAGGCTTTTCAAGAAAGTTCAAATAATGCTAATATCCCTCCAAGATCTATAGGGCAGGGTTTTAGCGAGAACCAATAGTAGTGGCTTTTTTTACGGAGCAAGACATTGCCAAGGTATAGGTCGCCGGTTCGAACCCGGTTTCCCGCTCCATTTTTTTCTATAATGACTAAAAGATAATAATGACAGAAAGAGTGCAAAGGGGGGTTCTTAAGGTATCTAAAGAGTTAGATGCCTTTTTAAGAAACGAAGTCCTTGAAGACTTAGACATTACAGAAGACCAATTTTGGGGATCTTTTCAATCAATAGTGGAAGAGTTTTTTCCAAAAAATAAGAATTTACTGGATAAGAGAGAGGAATTTCAAAAGACTATTGATGAATGGCATTTGAAAGAAAGCAATAAACCCTTTAATCAGGAGGTTTACAATCAATTCTTAAAGGATATTGGATATTGGTTAGAAGAGGGTGAAAACTTCCAAATTAATACAAGTGAAGTAGATCCTGAGATTTCAACAATAGCTGGAGCACAATTAGTCGTACCTGTTACGAATGCAAGATTTTCTTTGAATGCAGCCAATGCCAGATGGGGCAGTTTGTATGATGCTCTTTATGGAACTGATGTTATCTCTGAAGAGGGTGGCTCTGAAAGAACAGGACCCTACAATCCAGCTAGAGGTGAAAAGGTTATAGGGTTTGCAAAAACTTTTCTTGATCAAGCAATTCCTTTAAAAGATGGATCTTATGACAAAGTTACTGGATTTTCTGTATCAGACGAGAATCTAGAGTTTACCTTATCTGATCAGTCTCAAACTAGTTTAAGCAATTCTGTACAATTTGTAGGCTATAAGGGACCGTCTGATAATCCACATAAAATATTATTTAAAAACAATAATTTACATATAGAAATTCAAGTTGATAGAGAAGATTCTGTTGGTAAAGATGACCCGGCTGGTGTTAAAGATATCATCTTAGAATCAGCCATAACTACCATACAAGACTGTGAAGATTCTGTTGCTGCAGTTGATGCCGAGGACAAAATAACAGTTTACAGAAATTGGTTGGGTCTAATGAGAGGAAGCCTTAAAGAGACCTTTCTAAAAGGAGAGAGTGAAATAACAAGGGAATTGGAGCCCGATAGAGAATACATTTCACCCTCAGGAGAGATTTTTAATCTACCGGGAAGGAGTTTGATGTTGGTTAGAAATGTGGGCCATTTAATGACTAATCCAGCTGTACTAGATAAAGATAATAACGAGATTCCAGAGGGAATACTTGATGCTATGTTTACTATTTGTATAGCCAAATATGACTTAGATGGTAAAAGTAAATTGACCAACTCCCGAAAAGGAAGTGTTTATATAGTAAAACCAAAGATGCATGGACCGGAAGAGGTTAAATTTACATGTGATCTATTTTCATCCATTGAGAAAGCCCTGAATATCAAACCATTAAGTGTAAAAGTAGGAATAATGGATGAAGAAAGGAGAACAACTATTAATTTAAAAGAGTGTATTAGAGAGGCTAAAGATAGAGTCATTTTCATCAACACTGGGTTTCTAGATAGAACTGGTGATGAGATTCATACGAGCATGGAAGCAGGTCCGATGATCCCTAAAGCTGAAATGAAGGAACAGCCCTGGATTGAGGCTTATGAAGATTGGAATGTTGATAATGGGTTAGAGACAGGATTTAAAGGTAAGGCCCAAATAGGAAAAGGGATGTGGGCTATGCCAGATGAAATGTTGGCAATGTATGAAACTAAACTAGGGCATCCAAAAGCGGGCGCTAATTGTGCCTGGGTTCCTTCTCCCACAGCTGCTACTATTCATGCTTTACACTACCATCAAGTTTCTGTAGCAGAACAACAAGATAAAATTTTATCTCGCCCAAAAGCTAACATAGAAGACATATTAAAAATTCCAGTTATGCCAGAGAATGTTTCTTTAACCCAAGAACAAATGCAAGCTGAATTGGATAATAACGCACAAGGAATTTTAGGGTATGTAGTGAGGTGGGTAGATCAAGGCGTTGGATGTTCCAAAGTACCAGATATCAATAATGTTGGTCTAATGGAAGACAGGGCCACTTGTCGGATATCCAGCCAACATATGGCAAATTGGCTTCATCACGGTTTATGTACAAAAGAACAAATCATAGAAACTATGAAGAGAATGGCATTAGTGGTTGATGAACAGAATGAGGGCGATCCAGATTACAAGCCTATGTCACCTGATTATCAAGGGCATGCCTTTTCAGCAGCATGTTCTTTAGTTCTAGAAGGAAGAATGCAACCAAGTGGCTATACAGAACCCATCTTGCATGCAGAAAGACTTAAATATAAAGGTAAGTAAAGTTTGAGAATGAAGATTTTACGTTGGGCTGCTTATTTATTTGCAATTTTTTTATTAGTTTGTTCAGCCTATTTAGTAAATCTTTTTTTTATGAAGCCTTTCTCTTTGGATCACTACTTAGCTAAAAATCTTGTAGTGAGGTTTATTGATACACCTGAAGGTCTTACTTACTTGGGAGTTGTAGATAAGTTCAATTGGATTACCGGGCATTTATCTGAGTTATCTATAAAAGGTAAAGATGACATTTTTGAAGAAATTCAAAAAGCAAAAGATCAAAGATCAATAATTTCTTCGTATGAGACTTCAGATTTAAGTGAAGAACAAAGGATTACTCAGAAGATTGCACTTTTTTCTTTAGAGAATGAAATACAAGAAGGAGAAGAGTTCACCTATCACAATTATCCAGTTAACCAAATTGGTGGACTGCATTTAAATCTTGTGGAATTCATGACTGATATTCACCCTTTAAGGAGTCTTTCTGAAGCAGAATATTATGTCGATCGACTTAATCTATTTGATGAAGTTTTTGATGCTGCTTTGGAAATTCTAGAAGAACAAAAGAAATCTGGAATATTTCCTCCTGAGTTTGTTTATCATCACGTAATAAGACAGTTAAATAAATTTTTGAATTACTCTTATGAAGAAAACCCTCTATATGTAAGTTTCTTTAGAAAAATTGAACCACTTTCATTTTCAAATTCTACTCAAGAGAACTTTCAAGATAAGCTTAAATTAGCCATAGATAGTAGTGTAAATCCAGGATTTAAGAGCCTACTCTCTTTTATGGAGGAAACACTACCCAGTGCCAATCAACATCATGGTGTTTGGTCTTTACCTAATGGAGATGAATTTTATAGTTTGAGATTGAAGGTTTACACCACAACTGATTACTCCGCTGAAGAAATTCATTCTACCGGTCTGAAAGAAGTAGAGAGGATATCTGTGAAGATGAGATCTATATTAACAACGCTAGGTTATGGAACGGAGGAGAGTGTTGGTACTCTTATGAATCTACTTAATGAAGACCCTAAATTCTTGTATGAAGACACACCAGATAGAAAAGAACTAGTTGTAGCAGATTATGCAAAGATAGTTTCAGAAACTGAATTAGTCATTAAGGATTATTTTTATAAGATGCCTGAAGCTAAAGTTGAAGTAAGGGCTGTTCCTGAGTACTCAGAAGAAAATCAAGCAGGGGGGTATTATATGTCCCCGTCACTCGATGGGTCCAGACCAGGAGTTTTTTATGCTAATTTGTACGACATTAAACAGACACCAACTTATAGCATGAGAACTCTTGCCTTTCATGAAGCAATTCCAGGTCATCACCTACAGAACGCATTAGGCATGGAAAATGAAGATTTGTCTATTTATAGGAAGTTTGGTTATTACACTTCTGCGTTCGGTGAAGGGTGGGCACTTTATTCAGAGAAATTGGCAGTAGAAGCTGGTTTAACTAAAGATCTCTACGATGAATTGGGTGTATTACAAAGTGAATTATTTAGGGCTGTTAGGCTGGTAGTTGATACTGGAATCCATTATAAACGCTGGACAAGAGAGGAAGCCATGCTCTACATGAAAGATATAACTGGCATGTCTGATACTGAAGTAGTTACTGAAATAGAGAGATATATAGTTTGGCCAGGGCAAGCTTGTAGCTATAAAGTTGGAATGCTAAAAATCTTAGAATTAAGAGAAAGAGCAAAAAAAGAGCTTGGCGATAAATTTGATATAAGGGACTTCCATTCCGCGGTCCTAGACCATGGTGAGCCTCCTCTTTTTATTGTTGAAAACTTTGTAGACCAGATGATAGAAGAGAGCTTATAGATATATTTATCTTCATGAAGAATTTCAGCAGAATTAGCTCTTATATCTTTTATTTCCTTCTATTCCTTTCAAATCCACAAACACAGGCAGATGAATCTATTAAAGAACTAGTTGAACTGAATTGTGTTGGATGTCATTTAGATCCCAATCTTAAAGCTCCTAGCTTGCAAGCAATGTCATGGGCTACTTCAGAAGAATTATTACATGTGATGAATGCTGGGAAAATGAAAACCCAGTCTTCCCACCTTTCAGAAGAACAAAAAAAGCTTATAGCTGGTTATATAAGTAGTTCAGTTGAAGATATTCAAGTTAAGAAATGCAAATCGGATATTAAAAAAACAGACATTCTTGGTAGAAATCTCTGGGGTAGCTGGGGTGTGGATTATACAAATAAAAGAAATCAAACTTCTTCATCGATAAACAGTAATAACATCAATTCATTGATGCTTAGGTGGGCTTTAAATGTTCAGGGTTATGAGTCAAGATCACCCCCTGTTGTTTTAGGTAGCCTTTTAATTATTGGAACATCTAGGGGATTTGTTTATGCTCTGAACAGGGAAACTGGATGCTCATATTGGAGATACCGAGCTGAAGGACGAACACGGAATTCTCCCTTAATTAATTCGGATGATCTAACTTTATATATTGTCGACCAAAGTCTAGTGGTTCATTCCGTTAATCTATTAAATGGAAAACTAAACTGGAAATCCCAAATTGATAAAGAAGATTTTCAAATCATTACAGGTTCTCCAGTCTTGCATGGAGAAAAGTTGATTATACCCATATCGTCCATTGAAACTGCTGTAGCTGTAGATCCTTTTTATGAATGCTGCAAATCTAGTGGCGCAGTAGTTGCATTAAACAGAAAAAATGGAGAAGTAATTTGGTATCACAGGGTTCTCGATGAAGCTAAATTCGTAGGAAAACATTTTTTAACCAGAGTAGAAAAGTTTGCACCGGCTGGAGCATCTGTTTGGGGAACTCCGGCTATAGATGATGCAGGAAAAAAAGTTTTCTTTGGAACAGCTCAAAGCACTCAGTCTCCTGCCTCAGAGTTCAGTGATGCTATTGTTGCATTAGACATGGATAATGGCAGAAGAATTTGGTCACACCAAACCGTCCCTAATGACGCTCATAATGTAGCGTGTGAGATTCCTTTTAATCCAAATTGTCCAGACCAGGATGGTCCTGATCTTGACTTTGGAGCTGCAGTTATTTACCTAAAAACCAAACAGGGTGAGGAAATGATTTTAGCGGGACAAAAGTCAGGATGGGTTTATGCCTTTAATCCAGAAAATGGAAAAAAGATTTGGTCAAAAAGATTAGGTCGCGGAGGAAAACTCGGAGGAGTTCACTGGGGAATGGCTTTAAAAGACAACACCCTGTTTGTACCAATTTCAGATAGAACCATTCCTTCCGACGACGGATTGTATGGTAAGGATCCTTCACCAGGAATTTATGCTTTGGATATTAAAACTGGTGACCTGGTTTGGTCTTCTCCCCTAGAGGATGACTGTAAAGATAGAGGAAAAAGGAAGTTAACAGGTGAAGCAGACTGCTTTTCTGGATTCTCTGCCCCAATATCAATTAGCAATGACTTACTATTTGCAGGAGCCTTAGATGGAAGATTCTTTGCTTATTCAGTTAAAAATGGAGAAAGAGTTTGGGAATTTGATACCCTGAGAGATTTCGCTGAAATAAACGCTCCTAGCAGGAACTCTTTCGATTACAGACCTGCATCTGGCGGCTCAATAGATGCAGCAGGGCCCGTAATACTAGACAATTGGGTCTTCACTAATTCTGGATTTGGGGGACATAATCAAATTCCTGGTAATGTCTTGTTAGCCTTTTCCTTAGAATAGTTATTTTATGTTTCAAAGGGAATTAACTATATCTCCGAATGGAAGAGGCTTATATGAAATTACTGAAAAAATACAATCGATAGTGTCTTCATCTGATATTGAAGAAGGTCTATGTAATGTGTTTATAAAACACACTTCTGCCTCTCTACTTATTCAAGAAAATGCTAGCAAAGAAGTGTTAACAGATATCCTCAACTTTTTTGAGAAAATTGTTCCTGAACACTCAGGATACCTTCATTCAACAGAAGGCCCGGATGATATGCCGAGCCATTTAAGGAGTATACTTTCAGAAACTTCCTTAATGATCCCAGTCAAAAACAATCACTTAGACTTGGGTGTCTGGCAAGGAATATTTCTTTTTGAGCATAGACAGTCTAGTTTCAAAAGAAACATATTTGTTTCCGTATTTGATTAATCAAATCAACCAGCTTTATAAATGGAAAATTTCCATGTCTCCAATAAAATCTTAACTACAATCACTACAAGAAGTTAGAAGTATGTTTTTTTAAACTTTCAGTCGTTTTTCTTAATAAACAGTGTAAAGATCACCACTAAAGCAGCAGACAAAACAAAAATGCCCGGTACAAGGTCTGGGATTAAACTAAAAACTGGAGCTCCTGAAACATCTCTCCATAAAACAAAACCTTGTGAAGCAGTTGTCAGACTGCCACCTCCTGTTTGTAGTTCAGATAGCTGCCCAGCTGTATTGTCAAAATTAAATCTGCCAAACGCCATATTTGTTAGTAGCCCCATATAAATACAACCGTTAAATATTAGAACAACAATTTTTGAGATAAGATTGGCTCCTGTATCTGCAGCCCCCTTTGCTAATCTAAACCCTACCCAAAGTAAAAATGACATGGCTGCGAACCCAATTGATAAACCAATGCCGTTAGAATAGGTTAGAGACCATATTTCATATTCACTCATGTTTTCTCTCCTTTTATAAAAATGTTAGTTATTATCATTGAGAATTAAAGATTCCCTTTAATGATTTTATCAAAAAAATAATTTTGTTATGTAAATAAATTACGAATTGATTATTGTATTTTTACCTCTTCAAGAACCTGGCCGTAATTATTTTTAAGCTGTATAACAATCAAAGAAGAGTCACTTATCTTAATAACCCCGTAATTCATGTTGTAATGCATTTTTCCTTCTAACAGGGGATCGGTTTCTTTCCATATTTTTTCAAGCCATCCAGGTAGAGGTTTGTTCAGAGAAGAGGTAGTTAATTCGTATAGATTGTCACTTTTATAAATAGCCGCCTTATGCCTATCTCCAGAAACTAAAATAACTGGCTTTCTATGTTTTTTAATTAAAGAAAGTAACCTAGTTCTTTCATGGGGGAAGTTATTCCATTTTTCAAATCCGTGATTGGTAGCAAGAATTTGTATCGAAGACACCAACACAATCAAATCTACATCCTCGTTGAATTGCGATTCAAGCCAAGACCACTGTTCTTTGCCAAGAATAGTTTTGCTATTATCTGAGGTTGGTACATAATTTCTTTTTTCACCTTCTAAAGATGATCTGAAATACCTAGTATCTAATCCTATAAAAAGGATATCTTTCTTTTTAAATGATCTGGTTTCCGAGAAATAAATACCTTCCTGACTGTACCTAGAGTCATTTTTATCCACTTTCCAGAAATCCAGAAATAGTTTCTGTGATTCTTTCTTTAATGCATACTCACTGCCTCCATCATTAATGCCGTAATCATGATCATCCCATATAGCGACAGGTTTAATCTTTTTAAGCCAATTTGGAAATCGCTTTTCTTGTTTTAAGTAAGAATTTTTCATCTTAGTCAACTCTCCTGACTCTAAATCCCCATAAACATTGTCTCCCATAAAGAAAAACATATTGAGATTCTCATTTTTCATAGGCTCCCATATTTCTTGAGATTTTTCTTGATCCAAGCAAGATCCAAACCCAATATTAAAGTAGGTAAGATTGGTTTCATTGAATCCGTTTAATAGTGAGGGGAAAGTAAAGAAAGTTATTAGTAAGGCATTTTTTATTTTATTCATAGAAGTTACATTAAGTTTATATATCAAAACTAAATAGTAAATACTAGGTGCATGTTATAAATTAGATTAATAGATGCTAGTATTTATTGACCAATGAGATTAGTACATTAAATGAATAAAGAAAAAGAAGATAATGATGGTGCTTTAAGTACCCAACCCTCAAAACATCAGGAGTGGTTGGATCAGGTACAAGAAGAAATAATTGAACCTAATCAATTGATAATAGATCCTCATCATCATTTATGGCCATCCTCTCCAAGAACACAAGGGATACCTAAAGAACAATACTATCTATTAGAGGATCTCTGGAAGGATACTGGCAGTGGCCATAATATTTCAAAGACTGTTTTTGTTGAATGTGGGCAAGGATACTACGAAGATGGACCCAAAGCTTTTAGACCTGTAGGCGAGACAGAGTTTGTAGTTAGAGTGGCAAAAGAATCAAATTCAGATAAGTCTAGAGCTCAGATATCTGGAATTGTAAGTCATGCTGATATGATGTTAGGAGATTCAGTTAAGGAAGTTCTTGAAGCTCATGTAGAAAAAGGGGAGGGATTATTTAGAGGTATAAGGCATGCAGGAGGATGGGATGATAGTGACGAAATTCGTAATTCACATTCTGATCCAATAAAAAAAATATATTTACATGACACTTTTCAGAGAGGAATTGAACAATTAGACAGTATGAAATTAACTTTTGATTCTTGGCATTATCATAATCAAATTAAAGAGTTAACTCAATTAGCTAAAGCTTTCCCTAATCTAACTATTATCCACGATCACTTTGGAGGTCCTCTTGGAATTGGACAGTATGAAGGTAAAAGAGAGACCATTTTTCATCAATGGCAAGAGGATATTTCTGAACTGGCAACTTGTAAAAATGTTTATTCAAAATTAGGAGGTATGGCAATGCCTATCAATGGCTGGGATTGGCATAAAAGAAATAAACCAGCAAGTTCAGATGAATTAGTTGAAGCTCAACAAGACTATTATTTACACTGTATAAAAGTTTTTGGAACACAAAGGTGTATGTTTGAAAGTAATTTTCCCGTTGATAAACAATCTATTTCTTATCCGGTCTTATGGAATGGGCTCAAAAAACTGTCTATGAGTTTTTCTTTAGAAGAAAAGAATAATCTTTTCTTTAATACAGCAAAAAAGGTTTATTCTCTTTAGACTACCAGGGTGTGTCCTACCTCGTCAGTTCAAAATTATTCAGAATCAAGAGGATTGTCAGGATAAGCTCACCTGACTAAGAAAACAGCTCGCAACAAGTGTCTCTGGGCTTTTATTAATTCTTGTTTGCTGGCTCCGTCAAATATCATCAATTGCAATGTATGACCAGTCCCTATATAGATTCTAGCCGCTGCCATAGTATTAAAATCCTTGGGCAATATTTTCTGTCTTTTAGCTTTTGAGAGTACATTACGCACTCTTCTGTGAAGTTCTTCTAGTAAATTTTGATAGTCTCGCCATACATTTTCACGAATGCCTGCACTCCAATCCAGCCATACTTTTATTAAATCAGGGTTCTCGAAACCAGTCTTAAGAAAAGCTGCAGCCAAATCAGTCAGAGCACCTTGTGCAGAATCTTGTTCAAGGTTTAAAGTAAATATCTCAATGAGATAGTCTTCCACTTGTTTTGTTGATGACTTAATCAGGTCTTGACGTCGTTTAAAATAAAAATGAACGGTTGATACCGAAACACCAGCCAATCTAGCAACTTGTGAATGTGTTACCCTTGAAATCCCGTGATTTGCAGTTGCTTTAATTATAAATTTTTCTAACTGCTTTTTTCTTTCCTTTGGAGAAAGTCTTAATTTTTTTTTCACTTTTAACAAAATTTTATCACAAACCTTACTTAAGCCTTAACCAACACCAATAAAAATAATCTTTCAAACGAGCCTAATTATAATAAAAAGAAGAATATTATTTACCATAAAAACTATCTATAGAACAATGTATATACAGAATAATTATGTATTTACTCAATACAATAGTATAAACATACAATAGTTATTGACAATACATATAATAATAATAAGCTAATATTGAAATAGGAGTGTAATAGAATGAAAACCCTTGCTGCAGTTGTCACTGAAATTGGAAAACCATTATCCTTGATGGAATTAGATATTGAGGATCCTAGAGATGATGAAATCCTAGTTCGTATCTTCGCTACTGGAGTTTGTCATACTGATCTTGTTGTACAGGCTGGTATGCTCCCCGTGCCTATACCAGTTACCCTCGGTCATGAAGGGGCAGGGGTTGTGGAAAAAATTGGTTCCAAAGTTTTGAAGGTAAAACCAGGTGATCATGTTGTTTTGTCTTTCAATTCATGTGGCTCCTGCGAGAGCTGTAACGACAAAGAACCTGCTTATTGTTATGAATTTATGCCCCGTAATTTCGGAGCGACAAGAGAAGACGGGACCACTGCATTATCATTGAAAAATAAACCGATACATAGCAACTTTTTCGGGCAATCATCTTTTGCAACTTTTTCTATTTGTCGTGAATTAAATGCAGTCAAAGTGCCTAAAACAACTGACCTGAGTTTACTCGGTCCTCTTGGTTGCGGCATCCTAACTGGTGCTGGAGCTGTCATAAATGCTCTTCCAGTAAACAAAGGGTCGTCTCTTGTAGTGTTTGGTACTGGGTCTGTTGGTTTGTCGTCGATAATGGCTGCAAAAATACAAGGAGCTTCAATAATTATCGCCATCGATCTAAATAGTGATCGTTTAGAGGTGGCTAGTGAGCTTGGAGCAACACATACTTTTAATCCAAACGAAACAACTGACTTAGTAGAAAATATAATTGAACTCACCACTCATGGAGTAACGGCCGCTCTAGATACTACGGGATTACCGGATGTAATTCGTGACGCTGTTTTATGCTTGGCCCCACGGGGAACTTGTGGAATTC
>CAZWMS010000018.1:0-30938 GCA_964635015.1 uncultured Gammaproteobacteria bacterium
TATTAAAAGACAAAAGTTTAATTTGGGGGTTCTCTTATAAAATAGCCTAGGATTATTTGGTGAAAGAATATGTAATAATTCATTTTTTAATTCGTCAATTTAGCGAAAAGATTGGCTGTCCGTCTATTTTATTTTATCCATGACATCACCAAAGAGCTCCTCATCAGAACTAAGCTGCTTGTGGCTGGTTAACCATGACTCTAGAAGTCTTCGTAACGTTTGCTAGTTTCATGATGTTCTCATCACTATTTGAATATATTCCACAAGAGTGACCTTGACCCTGATACGATTGGATGTTGTTTGTTAATTCTATAGCGTGATCAATGTTATCAGCTTTGTAAAGCGCCATAATCACTGACAATTTCTCTCCAGAGAACGGGTGATCAGGTCCCCATCCGGTTTCCGGAACTATATAGAATTCGGTTCCTTCGGGAATATTAATATCCGCCATTTCTGCAAAATCAATAGAGAGATATACTTATGAAACTATATTTCAATTAATTCGAGGGGGTATCTATACAAACTTTGTGCACCATGTGGCGTTATTTCAAAAACATTTTCCATATGGGATGGACCCAACTTGCTCCCAAAGTAAAGGCAGTCAAAGCTGAGAATCATAGATGACTTTATGTCAAAGCCTTTTGTGGCATCTAATCCTGTGGAGGGGAACATCATCGGATTCTCTAGAGGGAAGGCTCCGATGGAATGGATGATAAGAAGGAGCTTTCCAGGGGTGGCTAGGTCTTTTGCTAGACTTGACTCCACCTTCTCACAGATTGCGGCAGTGTTTTGGCCAGGCTTTAGGTTCTCGACCACTGCTTCAAAACATGATCTAACCATCCTATGCTGTTCTCTGTATGCTTCGCTGGCACAGCCAATGTGTGCGGTGCGGTTTATGTCTATCCAGACCTTTTTGTATTGACCTTGTGTTTCCAGTATAACAATCTGTCCAGATTCTAGCCTCTCTTTGAAGAGGGTTCTAAAGAGATCAGGTTTAAATGCCATGTCATAGGAACCACCAAATAACATTGGGCTGCTCGGCAGTGGGTTGATGTCCTCGTCAATCATAAACCTGGCAACGGATTTTTCTATCTGAGCCCAAGTTTTTCCCTCTCCCAATTCGGCAACTGTATATTCCATAACACGATCAGCCTTTACCCCAGATTGACGAAAAACTTCGATCTCCTGTTTGGTTTTAATTGCTCGAACCCTAAATAACATATCAAATGCGTCTCCATAGCTTTGCCCGAGAGACTGGTTCAATCTAACGCCTATTCGCAAGTCGTCGTAAAGAATAGTCTGTTGTTGGGTAGAACGTTTTTTCAGCATAGCTGAAAGGGCAGAGACAATGTCGGGTTCACATTCGCCTTCCACGTGAGCAGAAAAATGCGCGAGTCGTTCACCCGCCGTTTCTTCTAGTTTTAAGTACAAATCCTCGGAACGGGCCATAACGCAAAAATTTAACAGGTCAAATGTTTTTAGCGCTTGGAAATGCACTGGACAGCCTTCACGCTCAGCGACTAACAAAGAGATCAGACTGGCTTCTGGTAGGAGCAAGACGATCGGTTCGGATTCACTTCTCGGGATATAAACTCCTGAGATGGGTTCGGGCAGTCGCCATCCATCCATTACGGACTCAAACCCCGTCGCATAATAAACGTTGTCTGGGTGTGTTAGGACAGCTCCCTCTGCCCCTAATTGACCCAGTTCATCTCTTAAGCGTAAAATTTTTTCTTCAAACATAGTGCAGTACACTCCTTCCTGTTTTTGTTATACGTGTTATATCACGCAGGCAAATAAATCGTAATAAGTTTTTACCACTTCATCTTGTGTCCAATGATGTTCTTGTTGTAGGTAGTCAGTAAAATGAACTGTTACTGAAATGGCATTATCAGAATTTGGTTGCCCTACAGTTCCAATATTTTCTTTAATTTAATGAAAATTGATAACATCTTTCACAATTTATTCCCTTCCATCATTATCAATAACTTACCATGTTCTAACTACACAGTGTGTAGCTCTATACCTTGTTTTAACCAAAGTTATTGGTTTGGTGATTGCTCAAACACCAACAGATTTTTCCAAGGATCTATTACATGAATTTGTGCTATGTCATTGGGTGGATATAACTCGATCTTAACTGAGTTAGATCTTCGAGAGTTTAATTCTTCTGACATTGCTTCTACATCTGAGATATAGATAGTTGTCCACGATCCAGTTGATGTTTCAGATTCAGTTAACATAAAAGAAAAACCATCACGAGTAATAGAAATAACAAAAGGAAGTTGTTCTTCTCGATATTCCCAATCTACGTTAAACCCTAACCACTCGACATAATGAGAGACAGTCTCTTCATATGAACCTACACTCAAAACTGGAACAATGTTGTCTATAGTAGGTTTCATATTTTTTAATTCTCACTCAATAATTCCTGGAGGTTTTGAAGTTATTTTATAAACAACCCTATTTATAATTAACCATATTTACCGAAGAAAGAATTATTTCATCCGAGTCAGGTAAATATGCTGCTTCAAGATTCGGAGCGGCTGGCACCGGACAATGCGGAGGTGTTAAAACTTTTATGGGCGCTTTAAGAGAAGAAAAAACCTCTTGGCTAACTAGGCTTGCTATCCAAGATCCAAATGAACAAATGGGATTTGATTCATCGATGATAAGCAACCTTCCAGTTTTTTCTACGCTATCAAAAATAATATTCTCATCAAAAGGAGATAAAGACCTTGGATCAATGATTTCACACGAAATATTTTTTTCACTAAAAGCTTCTGAACAACTCAAAGTAATACCAACCATTTGACCTATAGCTACAATGGTAAGATCTTCACCCTCTTGGATAATTGTTCCTTTTCCCAGAGGAACCTCGTAGGCTTCATCCGGAACTTCTCCTTTATCTGCCAACAAAGCCTTATGTTCACAAAAAATAACAGGATCATTGTCTCTGATTGCAGATATCAACAATCCTTTAGCATCATAGGGATTTGAAGGCATTACTACCTTGAGCCCTGGAATATTCGCAAAAATTGAATGGGGTGACTGCGAGTGCTGAGGACCACAACCGATCCCAGCCCCTACCATAGTCCTAATTACAAGAGGAGTGGCGGCTTGCTCACCATACATGTAGCGAAATTTAGCAGCTTGATTATATATTTGATCAAAGCATACACCGAAAAAATCTGAAAACATTAATTCGGCTATTGGCCTTAATCCTACCAAGGCTGCTCCTGCAGCAGCGCCCATAATTGCTGTTTCACTTATGGGTGTGTCTATTATTCTCTTCGGTCCAAACGCTTCCCACAGACCTTGTGTTAAACCCATTGGCCCACCCGCAGCTTCTCCTTCATAGTCGCCACAGCCTCTTCCTCCAGAAATATCTTCGCCTATAACAAAGACTTTTTCATCTCTTTCCATTTCTGTCTTCATGGCATCAATAATTGCCTCTCTATAAGTTTTTATCGTCATGCTACTTGGCCTCCTAAATCGTCTGAATAAACATTTTTTGTAAGTTCTTTAACATCAGGCACCGGGCTATTTTTGGCTTTTTCTAAAGCAGAACTTATTTCATCGATTACATTATTGTCTATTGAGTCAAGATCTTTGGCATCCAAAATGCCAGCTTCTTCCACTTTCGCTCTAAAAATACCCAAGGGATCCTTATTCTTTCTTATACTTTCAAGTTCATCTTTGGTTCGATAATGCTGAGGGTCCCCTTCGAAATGCCCGTACCACCTCTTGGCAACACACTCTAATGCACTTGGACCTTCTCCATTTCTTGCCCGAATAACAGATTCTGCTGTCGCTTCCTGTACTGCAAAAAAATCTGATCCATCTATTTTGTATGATGGCATTCCAAAACCCTCAGCTCTACCCGCAATATCCCCGCCACCGCAGTGATAGTCAATTCCCGTAAATTCGCCGTAACCATTGTTTTCGAAGACAAATAGCACAGGCAGCTTAAGAACACTGGCCAGATTCATGGATTCAAAGACGCCTCCTTGATTAGAAGCGCCATCACCGATAAATGCCACTGAAACCGCATCGTTATTTTCAACTCTTTGTCGTAACGCCGCGCCAACAGCAATTGGAGCGTTGGCTCCAACGATTGCATTGGCACCAAGCATTCCAACGGAAAGATCGGCAATATGCATTGATCCGCCTTTACCACCACACAATCCATCGGCTCGACAATAAATTTCTAAAGTCATCTTCTCAATATTGGAGTTTTTAGCAATACAATGCCCATGTCCTCTATGAGTGCTTGCAATAGTATCCTCATCATTTAATTCAACACATACTCCAGTGGCTATTGCCTCTTGACCTATATAGAGATGGATAAAACCAGGCACAGTTCCTTTTGCAAACTCATCCCTCATTGTTTCTTCAAAAACTCTTATTTTTCTCATTCGTGTGTAAGCATCTAAAAGCTTGTCTCTACTCAATTGCATATTGTCCTCCCTAGAATAATTTCTTATTAATCATCACCATCCATCTTAAAATAATCAGGCATGCCCGCAGGCCAAACAACTCCCCATTGAGACATACCCAATCTAGCGCAAGGATAACATAAAAAAACCCCGGTCAAGCCGGGGTTTTTAATTATTAAAGTTTAAAAAAACTTAGAAATGGAACGTGGCTCTGACACCCATCGACATTGGTGCACCATATCTCGCAAAGTTCCATAGTGTCGCAACTGGGTTAGCCGATACTCGGTAGACTTCATCAGTCAGGTTTCTACCAAAAAATGTTAGAGCGACATTATCATTAGGCTCCCATGTGATAAAAGCATTAACAAG
The DNA here is from genome assembly GCA_964635015.1 of uncultured Gammaproteobacteria bacterium. Classification (GTDB taxonomy): domain Bacteria; phylum Pseudomonadota; class Gammaproteobacteria; order Magnimaribacterales; family Magnimaribacteraceae; genus CAJWPI01. Next base: position 4,809 of record CAZWMS010000018.1, read on the forward strand.
AGTTCTTTCTTCTGCTTGAGAATTAGCTTTTTGCTTTATGATTGGATTAGCTGCAGTTCCTCCCGAAGCATTAGCAGGTAATGGACTTAATTCGAATGCATCCATATGATGAAATCCTACATTGTAAGTTATAGAACCACCTCCAGTTAAATCCTGGAAATATGTAACTGATAAACCTGCAGTTAGCTCAGGAGAAAATGGAACGTCTAAACTGGATAGATCGGGATTAATAGTAACTCCAGAGGGCGCACCAGCAGTTAAAGTTCCAGCATCTAGGCCAGGAGCATACTCATCATATTCATGATCTAAAGTTCCTATGAAACCATCAAAACGAAGGTTTGCATTTGGAACAAATGTAGCCTCAAGCTCTAAACCGGTTGCTGTAGTCTCACCTTCGTTAACCGCTGCAGTTTCTTGGAACGCAGTGTCTCCCACCATTCGTACCTTCACAGAGTCTCTTTGTAAACTTTCGTACTCAGTTTGGAATACAGCTGCATTTAATCTCAATTTTCCATCCGGCGAGTCATATTTCAAACCAACTTCCATGTTGGTATTCTCCTCGTCATTGTATGGTTGGCAAGTAAATACTGAACCACAAGTTTCTGTAAAACCACCAGCAACATAACCTGTTGAAACGCTCCCATAAACCATTGTGCTATCATCGACATTATGGTCGAGAACAACGCGCCATGTATCAGCCTCAAAATCTCTACTGCTATCAATTACAACACCAAATGAAGAGTCTGGTAGTGGATTAGTCCAAGGACCTTTGTACTGGTCTGGAGTAAAAATAAGGGCAAAACTAGCGCCATCAGGGGCATACTGTCGACGATAGAAATCTTTATCATCTTCTGTATGGCGTGCACCTACCGTTAAGTTCGTTTTATCATTTATGTCAAAACTTGCATCGACATAAAAAGCTGTACTCTCACGATCTTGCCCGGAAGCTTGGATCTCAGCAACATTTGGAAATTGTAATGCGGCAGATGTACCGGCAGGCGAAACAAGATCAACAAAACCAAGATTACCAAAAACCACAAAGTCTAGATTATCTTCATGATAAGCCCAACCAGCAACGTAATTAAAAGGTCCATCAAAATTTGTAGTTACACGAAATTCCTGTTGTGTCTGCTCTCGAGCAGTGTTTCTAGAAGCATCATAGAGGGATGTATAAGATTCACCAGTGTAAGTACTATTCATAATTTCGTCTTGATCTCTAATACCTGTGATGGATTTAAGGGTAAAGTTTTCAAAATCAAATGTTTGAGTTAAATAAACACCATCTACCTCAACTCGATGACCTCTACTTATACAAGTGAAAGTATTACAAGTATTTGATTCGCCGGTTGTGAAAGGATCATTTGGGTAAGGTCCTTGTTCATAACCAGGAAATCCAAGAATTGGGAAAAGGTAAGCCTCTACACCAGCAGGCGTATCGTTGGCAGTTGCAGGAGCATCACTCTTATCATCAACTATTTCATATGTAAAATCCGCACGATAGAAATCATTAGGTTCATAACGAACTTTAAATTTAGCTGCAAAAACATCCTTACCACCTATCTTGCTTCCATCACCAACAGAGGTAAATGTTCCATCAGCATTTTGTGTTGCTGTTTTAGGATTAATTTGACCTCCAGCAGAATAAAAAGCGTTGGAGCCAGGTCCTCCTAGAGCTAAAATATTTCCTGAAGGCTTACTGTTAGTCCAATAACCTTCTTCCTCATCTCGAATAACAGCAATACGAACAGCTAGTTCATCGTTAATTGGAAAATTTGCTGCTAAATTGATCTTTTCAATGGATGCATCGTTTGAGTCGTATTGACCATAAGTTGTTTCAACATCAAAGAAAGTTTCTCCAAAAACGGGTTTTTTAGTTGTAAAACTTATCGCACCACCAGTTGTATTTTTACCAAATAATGTGCCTTGTGGACCACGGTAAATTTCTACTTGCTCCATATCAAACATTTCAATCGCTTGAACTTGAACGTGATTGAAAGCAAAGTCATCAACCACTACACCCACGGAGGGGTCCTTGGTGACAAGAATTGAGATAAAACCTGTTCCACGCATCCCACCAGCAATAGCATTAAAACCATTTTGAGGAGTTAAAGTAACATTTGGGGCAAGCTCACCTAGAGCAAATACATCATTTCTAAATGTATTTTCTAATTGTTTATCTGTTATTGTAGAAATAGCAATTGGAGCATCCTGTTGCGAAACTTCCCGTTTTGTACCCGTAACAACAATTTCCTCTATTTCCAATCGGTCATCATGTTCTTCAGAATATAAAGTGTTAGTTGAAAAAAGAGTCAAAAAAAGTGAAAAACTTACGAAAATCTTAATTAATAGTTTCATTACAAAATTTCTCCTATGTAACAACTCTTCCTCAAGTACTTCCCGCCAATTCTTGTTGTAAAAACAGCACCAAAGAACTACCTAAGAAGAGGGTTTAACTTCTATACAATTCTTACTTTACAATACACCAGAATAAAATCAAACAAAAGGAGTATTTAGCTTATTCTGGGAGCTCAAAATTTAGTAGAACATTACCTCCTAAACGCCCACCATATAGATATCCGGAATTTATAAATATATTGTTGCCAACCACTACAGCTCCATCAGATTCAATTGATCCTCCGTGAGCTGGAATATCTGTGTATGAAGAAAAATCTATATCAGTATTAAATTCCCAAAGGACTTTCCCAGTATCTTTGTTAAGGACATAAAGCCAACCATCAAAACCGCCTCCGATTATTAAGTCGTTTGTCGAAGTTAGTGCAGCAGATATCCCTTTATCACAAGCAGGCTTTTTGGATTCCAAGCATCTATCAGACGGAACAAATTTCCAATTAAGGCTTCCTGTAATAGCATCAAGCGAATAAATACCAGGTGTTGCTGGTCCAGGAAATTTATTTATGAAATTTGTATCTGCTACAGCAGCAAAAATACTTTTGTTATCCGTTGTCATTCCCCAATGAATGCCTCCAGCGAAACCTCCCTTGCCGATACGTTTCGACCAAATCAGCTTTCCATTCTGATTGGCGTCTAAAGCATATACATGCCCAGATTTTCTGCCACCAAATAAGATTGTTTTGTCTTTGTGAACATCTGCTATTACCACCGATGCGCCAAAATCAAAGTCTGGTCCATCTTCTGAAGGACAGTTGGCATCCACTTTAGCAAAACACCCCATATTCCAGGCATCACCACTTTCGGCTTGAAAAATCCAGACTATACCTCCAATTTTTTTATCCACAGCGATAATTGAATCGCTTGTATCAGCTGCTGGGGATGAATATGACTCTCCTGTCCCAAAATATATGAGGTTCCTCTTGTCATCAAATGTAGGAGAATTCCAAACTGGAACACCTGAAGGAGCTAAAATCTCAATTCCCATAGAGTTATAAGTTCCAGTAGGTTTTGGTGGAAGAGGTATAGAGTATGTGGTCCAAACTTCTTCACCATTTTCAACTTCAAGGGCCATCAATCCCCCTCTGAAAGTACAGCACTGGTATTCCGGATCAGCACCGTCTGCCCATTCTCTCGATGATAAAGGAATATAAATCACGTTTTCGTAAACACGAATAGATCCCGTAAGTATTACTCTCGGGTGATAGCGTAAGGACTTGGTCCAGATCCTTTCACCAGTATAAGGATCAACTTTATATAAGTTACCTTCGTAATCCCCTACAAAAATAAATTCTCCACTTTCTCCAAAATAAATTGCAGGAGCAGACCTTATCTCGCCATCAGTTTTTACTCTCCAACGAACACATCCTGTTTCTTTATCCAAGGCATAAAGAAATAAATTTTGTCCTCCAACAAAAACCGTGTTACCTGAAACAGATGGTTGTGAACGAGCTCGTGTTGCCGATGGATAAGCAAAAACCCATTTTAATTTTAAGGTTTTTGCATTCTCACTCGTGATTCTGGATGGAACGTTCCTGGTGTTTTTCTTATCATAACCCCACTGAAGATATGAATAGTCTCTTTCTAGAACAATTGGATTAATTTCTTTGTTACAAAAATTTGGGTCTGGTAAATTTAGAGATATTTTCCCTCCAGTAATGTATTCAGAAAGTTTTATTTTTTCTTCTTCGTTGAGATGTTCTGATTGAGGTGCCATAACACCGTTTAAAATGCTTAGGATATAATCGGGGGACATTACTTGAAACGTTGTTGAGTGAGGAGCTCTCGGTACACCACCACTATGACATGTTGCGCAAGTATCAGAAAATATTGCAGCAGATTTTGGGTCTTTTGTGTCGCTTAATAATATGCTGGAACTATCATTTTCTTGTAAAGCTTCATTAAGCTTGGGAGCGGCAAAAATGATCTCTGCTGTAAATAAAATTGCTATAAATGAAAATTTCAATATGAAGTCGTTCATATTTAATAAACTATTTCTCTCCTAGTAACTATAGCAGAGAAAATCAAGAGCAACTAAAGAATGGTGGAGCCAGTCGGGATCGAACCGACGACCTTCTGGATGCAAACCAGATGCTCTCCCAGCTGAGCTATGGCCCCAAAAGATACTAGGTTATCAAAAAAAATAAACTCTATAAAAGAAATCATCTCTATCTACATTTTATTAATGGAAGATTTTATGCGGTTTAATGCCTTAGCTTGATCTAACTCTTTTGTTATTTGATAAACTGGATGATCTAAAGTGGCAAGATCTGAAGCTTTCTTCAAAGCTAAATCCATTAATTTTTCTGGATCGATAGTTTCATCTAAATAACCTGCTGAAATAGCCTTGTTGGGTGCATACATTTCAGCATTCAAAATAGCTCTATACCAGTGGGTTTTGTTAATTCTTGTTCTTGATAATTCTAATATAGGCTCAGGCACGGACATATTATTCCTAACTTCATTGGCCCCAATCATAAAATCTCCTTCAGCACCTAAACGATAATCACCACAAAGAAGTAAAAAAGCTCCCAAAGCAATGGCATGCCCAGTACAAGCACACACAACAGGTCGTGGAAAACTATAAATCCTAGTTAAAAGGTTAAAACCTACTTTAACCATTCTTTTTATTTCTTCCATATCTCCTGAGCTCATAATTTTGAGATCAAAACCTCCAGAAAAAATTCCTGACCTGCCAGCAATCAACAAAGCTCCTTTATCTTGAGGTACCTGATCTAATAAGGATTCAATAGCTTCTGTCATAAGAGGAGAAAATACGTTGGCCTTACCATCATCTAAAGTAATGATTGAAACATCTCCATCAGTATTTAATTTTACTAACTCATTAGTCATAATTTATCCTTAAGTATTTTTTGTATTCCTTGAATTGTTTAGCATAATATCTAAAAGATAACTTAGGTAAAATACAAAAATGACTTCTCTTACAAAATTATCAAGATCAGTAGAAAATATGGTTACCCTGATAACTGGGGCCGGGAGTGGTATGGGTAGAGCAACAGCAAGGGTATTTGCAGATGCAGGAGCAAAAGTTATTGTTTCAGATATAAATGAACAGAATGTCATTGAAGTAACTAATGAAATACTAAAAGAAAAAAAAATTTGTTCAGGTTATGTTTTAGATATAACAAGCAAAGATGAAATAGAAAATGTCATAGAAAAAGTTATAAAGGAATTTGGTCAACTTGACCATTTAATCAACAATGCAGGAATAGCAATCCCTTTATCAATAGATGATGAGAATTATGAAGAAAGCTGGAAAAAGACATTAGATGTTCTTTTGACTGGCCAAGTAAATTTAATAAGGAGATCTTTACCCTATTTACTAAAATCAAAGAACCCAAGGATAGTAAATATCTCTTCGACAGAAGGTCTTGGAGCAACTCCCCGTAATAGTCCATATACTGCTGCTAAACATGGAGTCATAGGTTTAACTAGATCTTTAGCAAGTGAGTTGGGTTCGACAGGCCTAACTGTTAACTGCATTTGCCCAGGTCCTATCAGGACTGCCATGACTGACAATATAACAGAAGATAATAAACAAAAATATGCATATAGGAGAGTGCCTATGCAACGTTATGGAGACCCAGAAGAAGTTGCACATGTAACACTAAGTCTTTGTCTACCAGCTTCATCCTTTATTAATGGGGTAGCCTTACCTGTTGATGGAGGCCTGTCTATAAAAAGAGGTTAAAAAATTGGAGAGGATATGAAAAAATTTTATTTATTAAGTCTAATCATATTTATTTTTTCAGGTTGTGATAAGCCTAACAATTATGAGAGGTCTTCTATTAATAAAGTTGAAGAAGATAATCTGCATAAACATATTAAAATTCTAGCTTCGGATGAATTCGGAGGGAGAGGACCTGGAAGTATAGGAGGAGAAAAAACTAAAGAATATATTTCTAAAATCTTCAAAGAGTTATCCCTTGAACCATTAAAAGAAGATTATTTAATAGAAGTTCCCCTTGTTGAAGTAACAGTGGGAGAGAAATCTTATTTATCTTTAATTGAAAACAACAAAGAAAGAAAACTTCAACAAGGATCTGAGACAGTTTACTGGACAAAAAAGGTATCTGAAAAAATTTCAGTAGAAGACAGCGATTTAGTATTTGTGGGTTATGGAATAGTGGCTCCAGAATACCAATGGAATGATTACAAGGGAATAGATATGCGAGGAAAAACTGCAGTTATGCTAATCAATGACCCAGGATTTGCCACCCAAGATTCCAATCTTTTCAAAGGAAATGCCATGACCTACTACGGGAGATGGACCTACAAGTATGAAGAAGCTGCAAGGCAAGGGGCTGAAGCTGTTTTGATAATTCACGAGACAAAACCTGCAGCTTATCCCTGGCAGGTAGTAGAGACTAGTTGGCAAGGCAAACAAATAGACCTGAAAAGAGAAGACATGGGGCAAAATAGAGTTAATGTAGAAGCTTGGATAACTTACCCAATAGCAGAGCAAATATTTACCAAAGCAAATCTAAATTTAGAAAATTTGAAGCAACAAGCTCTAGAAAAAGACTTTAATCCGGTTGTTATTCCAGGAATTAAATTAAAAGCTAATTTAATTAATAAAATTAAATTCTCTAACTCTCATAATGTTGCGGGAATAAAGAGAGGAACTCGTAGTCCCCATGAATTCATCTTAATGATGGCCCATTGGGATCACCTGGGAACTAAAGAAGGCTTATCCGGAGATAATATCTACAATGGAGCTGTAGATAATGCCACAGGCGTTGCAGGAATCTTAGAACTAGCCAGGACTCTAAGTATGTATGAAAATGAAAGATCCTTGCTTTTCCTCGCAGTAACCGCAGAAGAGTCAGGGCTTCTAGGGTCGGCATATTTCGCTGAATATCCTCCAATTGAACTATCTAACATAGTAGCTGGATATAATTTCGATGGAGTTTTGCCTGTAGGGAAAACAAAAGATGTAATTGTTGTTGGATACGGAGCTTCTGAACTGGAGGATATTCTTAAAACTGAGCTCGATAGGGTGGGTAAATACATAGTGCCAGACCCTCTACCGGAAAAAGGTTTTTTCTACCGATCAGACCATATCAGTTTTGCTAAAAAAGGAGTTCCCATGCTTTATGCTGATGGTGGTTTTGACAAAGTAAATGGAGGCGAGGAAGCAGGCAAAATTTTTGCGGAGGAGTACACAGCAAAAAACTACCATCAACCATCTGATGAATATGATCCTGATTGGGACCTCAGTGGATTTGTTGACCAATTAACAATAACTAAAAACATGGTTAAATACTTGGCAAATTCAGATAAATGGCCTGAATGGTATGAAGGAAATGAATTTAAAATGATAAGGGAAGAATCCCTAAAGTAGAGAATTTAAATATTAAATTATTCTTATCGGGACATTCTTTTATCTCAATTATATAAGATCAAAGTTTTGCCATGAAAAAGAAGATTATCATTGATACTGATCCTGCCATGGGGACAAAAGGTGGAGATCCTGAAGATAGTTTTGCCATTATGATGGCTTTAAATTCACCTGAACTAGAAATTCTTGGCATCACTTCAGTTCAAGGGAATGTGCCGGTAGAAAGAGGCTATAGCAATGCAGCCTACTTATTAAAACAATTTGATAAAGATATACCACTTAGATCAGGACCAAACCATACATTTGATGGAGATAGGAATAAAGAAAGAATGTGGTTAAGCCAACGCGAAGAGATGGAGCAATTAACTCCTTTACTAACCCCTCATAAAGATGATGAAGATGCTGCAACATTTATTTATCGAACCTGTAAAGAAGAATCAGGCGAAATAGAGTTGGTTACTATTGGACCCTTAACAAATATAGCTTTTGCATTGCAAAACTATCCAGACATTACTAACCACCTCAAGAAAATTACTATGATGGCTGGCGCTGCAAAGGTACCAGGAAATATAACCCCAGCTGCAGAATTTAATGTCTGGGCAGATCCTGAAGCGGCCTCCAAAGTTTTTGAATCAGGAATAGACATAACAATGGTCCCTTTAGATGTATGTCATAAGACCAGATTAAGCAGAGATCAGTTAATCTCTATCGGAGATCATAAACACCCCTTCTGCCGATTTGTTAGGGAATCAGTTGAACCATGGATCAATATTAGATCCAATCTTATGAGTGACGAAGGTTTACATCTTTATGACTCTCTAGCCATGGCAATTTGTTTTATACCTGAACTAGTGGAATGTGAATCCGCTTATGTAGCCATAGAAACTTCAGGTGATCACTCCACGGGAGAGACTGTCTGTGAATTTAATCAATCTATTATGGGAAAAATAGTAAAGCCTGAGCCTAATGCCCGTGTTGCTTTAAAATTAGATGTCAAAGCTTTTAATAAAATCTTTAACAAAAGGGTAATAAATTTTCTTAAGAGTTTATAGACTGTAAAAACTTCTTACTTCTTCCAATCAAGGCATCGAAATAGCTGCTCCTTTCTTTGTAACAGAAATTGCAGCAGATTTATTTGCTAATTCTAAGGAAAAAAATTGTTTAACTTCTCAGATCCTTGTCTCATCGAGAGATCTTCAACAGGCTTACCTAATAAACACCCCGATATTCTTCCTTGCCAAGCTGCTGTTATCCTTTTTTTATGTTCATAATCTTATTTACTTATTTACATATCCTTTTCTTCTTCAGATAACATTAGTTCATCTTCGTAAGCCAGAGTTGAAATATTTCTCATTCTATCTATGAATAATTTACCCAACAAATGATCTAGTTCGTGCTGGAAAACTGTTGCTAGAAAATCTTCTGCTACTAAAGACCGTTGCTTAGCTCTTTCATCTAAATAATTAACTTGTATTCTTCTGGGTCTGCTAACTAAACCTCTCAAACCAGGTACACTTAAGCAACCCTCCCAAAATTCTTGTGGGGCTTCATCAAGAATCTTAATTTTGGGATTAAAAATTACATACTCTTTTGAACTAGTAGCCTCAGGATACCTATCATTCTCTTCTTCTATCTTTATAACAGCTAATTGCTTTGAAATTCCTACTTGAGGTGCTGCTAACCCTATTCCTCCATATTCGTCCATAGTTTCCCACAAATCTTTGACTAATTGTTTTGTTCTGTCTAAAGCTATCTCTTTTTTAGAGAAAGCTTGAGCATTCTCCCTTAAAAGAGGATTGCCCATTTTAATTATCTTATGAATGGTCAAAGCTATTCCTTTATTTACTCTTAACTCTTATTATACAAGTGATGTTATTCTAGTAGTAAATAGCTAAAAAACTCTGAGTAAATGTTATATAAAAGCGCAACAGAACTTATCAACTCTATAAAAGGTAGAAAAATTTCTTCTGTTGAGCTCTTAGAAGCTCTTTTGAATAGAATTGAAAGTATAAACCCCAAAATTAATGCTGTTGTAACTCTAGACTCAGATAGAGCTATGGAAAAGGCCAAAAAAGCTGACGAAGATTTAATTAGTGGCAAGAGTTGGGGTCTCCTTCATGGATTACCTATGACAGTAAAAGATGCCTATGAGGTAGAAGGAATTGTATCTACTGGGGGTAATCCAATCTGGAAAAATAATATTCCGTCAAAGAATGCTGAAGCGGTTCAAAGATTGGTGAATGAAGGAGCTATCATATTTGGGAAAACCAATACTCCACTAAATTCAGCTGACATACAAAGTTACAATGATATATACGGAACCACTAATAACCCTTGGGATCTCGACAGGACCCCCGGTGGTTCATCTGGAGGTTCGGCAGCCGCCTTAGCTAGTGGTATGACTCCCTTAGAATTAGGTAGTGATATAGGAGGTTCTATTAGAACTCCAGCACACTTCTGTGGATTATACGGTCATAAACCTTCATACAATATAGTCTCAGAAGTGGGTCATTTACCCCCTCCACCTGGCTTGGTTTTAACTGGTAATGGCCTTTCAGTAGCAGGTCCTTTAGCAAGATCTCCAGAAGATATCGAACTGGCACTAGAGATTCTTGCAGCACCCCAAGAACAAAATAGCATTGCCTGGAAATTAAAACTTCCTAAACCTAGAACAGAGAGGATAGAAGACCTCAGGGTAGCGGTATGGCCTGATGATGAATATGCAGAAGTTGATTCTGAAATTTCTAAACTAATAGAAGAGACAGCGCAGGACTTAAAATCTGCAGGTGCAAAAGTAGAAATCGCAAAGTTACCTTTCAAACTCCAAGATTTAGATAATGTTTTTTCTTCCTTACTCCATCCAGTTATGATTGCAGGAACTCCAAAAGATCAACTTAAAGAACTAGACGAATTTGCCAAAACAGTCTCAAAAGATGATTTTTCTTCTTACGCCAAAATAGCAAGAGGAGTTTCCATGTTGGCAAGAGATCACGTGGTAATTCAAGCCCAGAGAGAAATTATTAGACAGCAATGGAAAGAATTTTTTAAAAAATATGATGTTCTTCTCTGTCCAACTTGCGTAGTTCCAGCTTTTAAACACGACCACTCAAATTTTTCTGAAAGATCTCTGCTTATTAATAATAAGAAAAGAGAATACTGGAGCAACATTATTTGGGCTGGACCTGCAGTTATGGGTCAACTACCTGTCACAAATACTCCAATAGGATTAACTCAATTAGGTCTCCCTGTCGGAGTTCAAGTCATAGGTCCTTTCTTAGAGGATAAAACAACCATAGCAGCATCTAAAATGATAAGAGATTTGAGAGGTGGCTTTAAAACACCACCAAACTTTGAGAAAATTTGATGTGAAAGAAGATATAAAAAATAAAATTAGAAAATCTATTGAACTTTACTTTGAAAGTATGTACGAATCTAGTCCAGAAAAGGTAAGGAAAGTTTTTCATGGTAGCGCTAAAATAACAGGCTATATGCAAGAAAAACTGATAGAGCACTCTGTCTCAAGTTTTGCTGACTTTGTAGGGTCCCAAACCCCTTCAGCTAAAGAAAAGAATGAAAAGAAATTTCTAGAAATATTGTCAATTGAAATTGCTGGTTCAACAGCTGTTGCTAGAGTCAGAGACGGATATCTTGGAATGACTTTCTTAGATACTTTATCCTTTATAAAAGTTGAAGATAAATGGGTGATTTACAACAAACTTTTTTACGTTGAAACTTAACTGGAGAAACAAGATGGAATATAGAAAATTAGGAAATTCTGGTCTTAAAGTGTCAGAGCTATCTTTTGGCTCTTGGGTTACTTTTAATCACCAGGTAGATACTTTCTTGGCAGAAAAAATGCTAGGCATATGCTTTGATGCCGGTATTAACTTTTTTGACAATGCAGAAGCTTACGAAGCAGGTGAATCAGAAATAGTAATGGGAAAAGCGCTAAAAAAATTAAACCAGCCAAGAGATAGTTATTGTGTGTCCTCTAAGGTAATGTTCGGTCGCATACCTGGAATGAGAGCACTACCTACCCAAAAAGGTTTAAGCAAAAAACATGTAACAGAAGCTTGCCATCAAGCAATGGAAAGAATGCAAGTAGATTATCTAGATCTTTACTTTTGCCATAGGCCTGATCCCGAAACACCGATAAGTGAAACTGTCTGGGCAATGCATAATCTTATTACTCAAGGGAAAGTGCTCTATTGGGGCACCTCAGAATGGTCAGCGAAACAACTGAAAGAGGCATTCGACTTTGCAAAAGAAAATTATCTTACTCAACCCACCATGGAACAACCTCAGTACAACATGTTGGATAGAAGCAGATTTGAAGTTGAGTATAAAGATCTTTATACACAATATGGATTAGGGACAACTATATGGTCTCCCCTTGCATCAGGTATTCTAACTGGTAAGTATCTTGAAAAAATACCTGAAGGATCTAGAGCTACTCTTAGGGGATATGAATGGCTAAAGAAAAGAGTTTTGGAAACGGAAAGAGGGAAAGAAAGATTGGCTGCAGTTAAGGCTTTAATGCCATTAGCTCAAGAACTAGGGACAACTATGCCGAAGCTGGCTTTGGCTTGGTGCCTAGTTAACCCTAATGTGAGTACTATGATTTTAGGAGCATCAAAAACAGAACAATTAGAAGAGAATCTGACTTGCTTAGAAGTGGTGCCTCTATTGACCAAAGAAGTACAAGATAAAATTCAATCTATATTAGGGGGCTTTGAAACAGAAGCTGGAGATCCAGCTGAAGATGGTGTGGACTAAGGTTTCTGGTTACAAAGACTTTCTGCTTAAATTCCCTCAAGAATTTTTATTCTTATTGGGGCTGTCTAATCATTGGATGTATAGGCGGAGAGTCCCCTTCTTGAACCTTGCCCATGATTTCAAAACCATGCCTTTCGTAAAGGTTAATATTCTTAGGATTTGAAGATTCTAGATAAGCAACTACCCCTTCTTTGTCTATTCTCTCTAAATTTTTTTTAAGAATATTAGATCCTAAACCTCTTCCATGATTTAAAGGATCTACACCCAAAAAAGATAGATACCAATGATCTTCTATAGGGTGAAAAGTACCAAAAATATCAAAAAGCTTAAGTGCCGTTTCTACCCTGTCTGTTGGGATGGCAGTAAAAGTAGATCCAAGAACACCCCCATCTAAGTTTATTCCAGGAGGAAGCCAAATGGCAGATCCTGAAACCCCTTCATCAGCATAAACGCCTTCTGCAGGCATACCAATAGATATAAATTCATCTATCCAAATAGAAAATTTCTCTACATAATCATTTGGATTAGGAAATAACCACCTAATAAAGGGGTCAGAAGAAAAAGCAAGTAATATAGCGCTTTTTACTTGCTTCACCTTATCCTTACTAACCAAAATGATATTGGGTTGGTCCATATTTCTATATTACTCTGTTAATTAACTGATTGAAGTTTTATTTTTGCAACTACAGGGAAATGATCTGACACCCCCTCGAAAGTAGAAATATTAAAACTTTTAGGTTTCCTAGATTGTACATGAGAGTTGATATCTCTGATTAGTAAATTAATTGATTCAACATCAAAACTTATCCCTCTTTTTTTTGAAACTAAGATTGTATCCAAAAATGACCAATCTTTTTTAGGATCATAATAATAGGTTCCCTTACAATCTTCGCAACCTTCGAGGTGTGCAACAAACCAAGTTTCTGAAAGATTCTTAAAAGTATTAAGTTTATTTTCCTCTTCTGAAGTTACGTTGAAATCTCCTAATGCTATGGATGGTGTATTTTGTGAAGAAAGAAGCTCATTAAGAAAATTAAATGAATCTTCTCTCATATCCGAGCTCAAGTAAGGAGCTGGGAAATGACTACTGTAAAAAGTAACTATTGAGCCTTTAATGTTGATATTACTTTGTAGTATAGGTCTCGTATCTCTTTTCCTTGAACTAATCTTGAAATTAACATAATGAAGTTTCGAATCAAGAATGGGGAATTTAGAAATAAATGCAGAATCTATACCTCTATAATCCTTTCCTTCTAACAAAACAGAATCAATGTAACCAAAAGGTTCAAGCATTTTCATTAACTCCCCTAATACAATTTTATTTTCAACTTCCTGAAGGGCTATAACATCTGGACCTTGACTTTCAAAAGAAGAAATTACTTCAACTAAATTCTTAATTTTCCTTGTTTTAGCTTCCTCATTCCAATCTAAGTTGAGACACTCTTCTCTCCACTTAAAGACAGGAATTTTTTTGCATGCAGAAATATGTACCTGCCCTTTTTTCTTATCTAAAGGTAGGAAGGCTTTATCGTCTTTTTTTAAATCATCATTTGTATCAAAGAGATTGTGCACGTTATAAGTCATAACAGAAAATTCCGTTGAAAAAATATGTAATGGAATTAACAGGATAAATAAAAAAAATAATTTCATTTATCTGTGGAGTAAAAATCTTGAAAAGTCTTCCAAGCAACCCCTTGTAGATTTAGCGCAATATCTTTATTTAAATCAAAAAAATAGTTATTACCAACTGGAGATATTTGAAAAATAGACGAAAAGATCATGCAAGCAGCTAAATAGCTCCCTTCTCTACTTGGATGCCGTTTATCAGAAGTATAAAGTTCTATATTTGGATGTTCTAAGGAAGAATTCTTAAAGGCAAGCCCGACTGGTATTACTAGTAAGTTATTTTTATTTCCAGATAAAATGTATTCTCTAGCTAATTTTTCTGTCATTTCCGGTTTGTCTTTATATGCCCAAGTCATCATTAGTGATGCTTCTATCCCCCTTTTTTTTAAAAAATTGGTATGCTTTTCCACGTCTTGATGGAATATATTCTTCAGCTCAGGATGGATGGGGCATTGACTACAGTCCTGCATGATCACCATTTGATATCCAGAACTTTCGTGTTTCTTTAAAATATTTTCAGAATTTATATTAAATGAACCAATATTCTCATTGTTAATATATGACTCTAAATCATGCCAACTCAGAGAAGAACTATTAATCGTAATCGATCTTATTCTGTGTCCCATTCCTAGTTTCCCTGAAGAACGAATAAGATTCAGAAGGGGCTTGTGCATGCTGTTGTTGTAATACATAAAGCTATTCCCGATCATAAGAAGGGAAGTGGGATTTTCTTGATAAGGCTTTTTTACTATTGGTTCTTCATAAGCAAAGCAAATTGGATACAGAGAAAGACAAAACAAGAATAGGAGTAATTTTTTCATCGAGGTGTAGAATATCAAAATTATGAAATAGGGAGAAATTTTAATGACTTCAATTGAAACTGGAACAAATGACTTACTAGCTACTAAAGAAAATAACGTAGGAGTTTTAACTCTCAATAGACCAGAAGTTAGAAATGCTATGTCTTCTGAGATGAATATGGCTCTTCAAGAAATGCTAGTACAGTTTGAGACAGATCCAGAAATAAGGTGCGTTGTCCTTACGGGGTCTGGTAAGGGGTTTTGTGCTGGAGGTGATGTTAAAGGTATGGCCTCTTCTGGAGATGGTACAGTAGGCACCAATACTATAGATCAAGCAATACATCGACAAAGAGTCCATCAAAGAGCTACTTCAGGAAAACTTTTCAAGATGCCAAAACCTACTTTAGCTTCCTTGCCAGGAGCAGCAGCAGGTGCAGGACTTTCCTATGCTTTGGCTTGTGATTTAAGAATTATGGCAAGCAATGCCATCCTAACTACTGCATTTGCTAGAGTAGGATTTTCTGGTGATTACGGAGGAAGTTACTTTATGACTCAACTAATTGGTTCTGCTAAAGCTAGAGAACTCTATTATCTTTCTGACCGAGTTAATGCTGAAGAAGCATTAAATTTAGGTTTGACGAATTGGGTTTGCAAAGCTGAAGAGCTTGAAGAAAAAACCATGGAGATAGCTTTGAGACTAGCAAATGGACCTAGCGTTGCTTACAGATATATGAAAGAGAATCTCAACAGAGCAATGTCAGGAGAAGTAGATGATTGCTTAGATTTGGAAGCAACACATCACATCCACTGCGGTCAAACTGAAGATCATAGAAATGCAGTCAAAGCTTTTGTAGAAAAGAAAGAGCCAGTTTTTAAAGGAAAATAGGAAAAATAAAGATGACAAATAAAATCAAAGACGATCCCAGAATAGATAAACGATTAAAGGCTGTTTTCGGAGACATTCCCGTAGACAGCGTCATGAATTCTTCTGCTAAAACTCGCGAAAAGATACTGAAAGAACAAAATTCTGAAGCAGCACAACAAGGAAAAGATGTGATGAAGATGATTAACAATTCTCCTCATTACAAAGAAGTTGTTCCCGCGGAGGGTCTGGTTACAACCACCAAAGAATTTAACTCCCAACCAGATGGTAATACCATCAAAATTCAATACATTAGACCAGACTCTGATGAAACATTGCCTTGCATTTACTACATCCATGGTGGAGGAATGATGATCAGCTCATGTTTTGATGAACTGTATGCGGCTTGGGGAAGATGTATAGCTAGACAAGGTGTAGCAGTTGCCATGGTTGATTTTAGAAATTGCATGTGGGCTTCTTCAGCACCTGAAGTTGCTCCATTTCCAGCGGGACTCAATGATTGCGTATCAGGAATTAAATGGGTGCATGGTAATTCAGATGATTTAAATATTGATAAGGAGAAAATCGTTATAGCTGGTGAGAGTGGAGGAGGAAATCTGACTTTGGCTACGGGATTAAAACTCAACCAGGATGGAGATATAGGAATAATTAAGGGGCTTTATGCTTTGTGTCCTTACATTGCAGGTTATTGGCCTTTACCTGAAAACCCTTCCTCGGAAGAAAACGAGGGTATATTGTTAACTCTTCATTCGGAAACCAACGAATCCTTTGGAGCAATTATTTACGGTATTGAGGAGTATCACAATAAAAATCTACTTGCCTGGCCAAGTTTTGCCTCTATAGAAGACGTAAAAGGACTTCCTAAAACTTATATTATCGTGAATGAATGTGACCCCTTAAGAGATGAGGGAGTAAACTTCTATCGATTGTTGAGAGAAGCTGATGTCGATGCTCAATGCCGACAAGTCATGGGGTCTATCCACGGTACTGAAATTTTCTTGGGCTTGCCAGAAGTAAGTGAAGAGACCTCTATGAGCATTGCAAGCTTTGCAAGAAAATAATTTCTTAATCTAGAAAAATGAAAGATATTAGAAATTTTGAAATAAAAATAAGTGAAGATTTACTTAAAGATTTACACAATAGATTGTCTCATACCAGATGGCCCAATAAGGAAACTGTAGAAGATTGGAATCAAGGTATCCCGCTTTCTTATATGAAAGAAATCTGCACTTATTGGCTAAAAGAATACGACTGGCAAGAGAGAGAAAAAAAACTAAACAAATTTCCACATTTTTTAACAAAAATAGATGGTATTGACATCCACTTTATACATAAAAAATCTCCTCATAAAGAGGCTAGACCTCTTATCATTACACATGGGTGGCCTGGATCATTTGTTGAATTTCTAAAAGTTATAGAACCTCTAACAGATCCAACTAAGCACGGAGGTGAGCCAAGGGATGCCTTTCATGTAATTGTTCCCTCTTTGCCAGGATTTGGCTTCTCTAGCAAACCAGATGTTACAGGTTGGGGTGTGGAGAAAATTGCAAATACTTGGAGTAAATTAATGTCCGTTTTAAAGTATAAGGATTATTTTGCACAAGGTGGGGATTGGGGGGCCATGGTAACTACTCACATTGGTGTCCAAGATCAAAAAAATTGTAAAGCTATACATCTAAATATGGTAGTCGTAGGTCCAGATCCAGAAACTATGCAAAATTTAACTAAATTCGAAGAAGAAGCTCTAGCATCCATGGGATTTTATCAAGAATGGGATTCGGGTTATTCCAAGCAGCAAAGCACCAGGCCTCAAACCATAGGATACAGCTTAGTAGACTCTCCTATAGGGCAAGCTGCCTGGATTTTAGAAAAGTTTTATCAATGGACTGACTGTAATGGCCACCCTGAAAATGTCATTACCAGGGATGAGTTATTAGATAATGTTATGATATATTGGTTAACTCAATCAGCTGCTTCTTCAGCTAGATTGTATTGGGAGAGCTTTGGTAATCCGTCTCAAGAAAAAGTTAACATTCCTACAGGATGTAGCATTTATCCTAAAGAAATTTTTCGCTCTTCTGAAAGATGGATTAAAAAAAGATTTCAGGATCTACGATATTACAATGAGTTAACAAAAGGAGGTCATTTTGCTGCTTTTGAACAACCCGCAATATATGTTGAGGAAATTAGAAAGTTCTGTAGAGAAATAGATTAAAAAATTACTTCTATTTCTTTGCTTCCTTTGCTTTCTTCATAGCCTGCCTAACTGTATAACTTTTTTTCAGATCTTTATCAGAAGAATCTTTGTTTAATTCTCTGACTCTTATGTAATCTCCATTGTCATAAGCTGTCCTAAATTGTTTAATACTCCCCCAAGGATCACCTACCCTACCACTTGCTCCTAAGCCAAATCCTTCTATTGTAGATCCGTAAGTAAGTGCTTGAAGTCCAAGACGATGCAATAGTTTAGGACTTGCCTTCTCAAGAACATCTGGAGCTACTGACAATATCCAATTCTCTTGCGTCCTAGTCCAAGATTTAACACTACTCATGGTCGCTACTATACGCCTCTTTTTAGTTTTATTAACACCAGTTCCGTGAAGTAGTCTTCCGTCAAACATCATAATAGTTCCTGCCTTGGCTTCCAGGTTAACAGTACTTGGTAGCTTACCAATTTCCCCACCACTACCTGCCTTAATAAAAGATTTATGGCTTCCAGGAATAATCAAAGTTCCTCCATTCTTTTCGTCAATATCTTGGGGTATATACAAAGTATTAAAAAGAACAGGCGCTCCTTCAGTTATCCATGGCAATAGAGGTCCTTGATCCATATGCATTCCTTGTGGATATCCTCCTGGATCAGCACCATTTGAAAGAAAGCTATGACATATCCAACCTTTACCAAGAGTTTCATCAAGTAACTGTTCAATAACAGGACCCGCTTGTACAGCTTCTGGATCCTGCTCAATGCACTTTGAAAATATTTCTCCTTTGTTAATTAAAGTATTAACGTACTGACCAGAAGGTGTTGGTTGATCTACTCCAGCAAGTTTTTCTCCTTCTCCTTGAGCCAATATCCTTTCCTTGAAATCATTACATTGTTGCTTGGACATAGCTTCTTCTATTAGACAATAGCCCCATTTTTTAATGTCCTTTCTCATCTTTTTAATGTCTTTTGTGGCTTTAGGCAGATCAATATCTTTCCAATAATCATGTTTACGAGCTACTGTAGTATCCCAATACATTCCTTTACCAAATTGAAGGGGTTTCTTGTAGTCAGGAGGAATTAACCAAGGATTGTTCTTGAATAATGATTTGTAGGGTTCACCAGATCTTAAAAAATCTCTAAAAAGATGTGCTTCCTTAGGGGAATTAATCTCTACATATTTTTTGGTATATTCTTTAGGTACTTTCATAAACTAAGCTTACTAAACTTTATAAATCTATCAACTTTTGGGATCTAGCAGTTTCTTCAGAATAAACCTCGGAAGAATTTTTCAATTCATTCGACCAATCTTCCCACATATTTTCTTGGGGTGGCTTAGATCTATTTTCATCTAAGTCCTTTTTAATATAATCACCTAGAACTGCTAGCCTTACTTTATTTGAATAGTTATGACCTGCCATATGAGCCAATCTGTGATGCCAGAATATGACATCTCCCTCC
Source organism: uncultured Gammaproteobacteria bacterium (assembly GCA_964635015.1). Classification (GTDB taxonomy): domain Bacteria; phylum Pseudomonadota; class Gammaproteobacteria; order Magnimaribacterales; family Magnimaribacteraceae; genus CAJWPI01. Next base: position 24,332 of record CAZWMS010000018.1, read on the forward strand.
AAACCATAACAATCAACTGGCTTCGTATCTTCCATTACTTTCTTAATTTCTTCTTCATACATCTTAGATTGAATAATCCCTTTAAAAGAAGGCAAATGTTCATAATAAGCTATTCTGGGCTGGTCATATTGCATTTGAAAAGTTGGATAAAGCCTTTTATGTGATCCTGGCCAAACTTTGAAAGCCCCTCCCTTAGGAAGGACTTCATCAATTAATCCAACTAAACCTAAGTTAAAAGGATGTCCGTCTGTGTGACAAAAATCAGGTTCCTTTTCTTTATTTCCATAAGGAAGAGTACCGTAAATGCCTCTTGCTCCCTCATTTTCTAGAGCTGGATCTACAGGCCCTCCTGGCCAAGCAGCTCCATGTTTGCCCATAGTCTTTCCTCCTATTTTAGGTTTTACTAAAGTATCTTTTCCTAAAAGGTCTTCAGCTATTTTCTGCAAAATATCAGAATAGACAAGATCAATCATTAACTGATCCGTACCTATTGATCTAAATTGCCACTTGTATCCTTGTCTTAAATTAGTCACATCATCTTGTAAATCTATTCCTTCAAAAGGTCCTGTGTGAGTCGAGGGATCATCCCTTTTAATTGTTGATTCCTTTGGTAACGAAGACCAGAGTAAATCACGAGCTTTAGCACATAACTTGGTATCTAAAATCTTAGGAAGAATGAGATATCCATTTATCTTAAAAAAAGAAAGTTGTTCTTGGTTGAGAATCAATTTGCTTGTCTGATAGATAACAGAAAAGCAACCAAAGTAATAGGAAATAACAGATAAGCTCCTATTTCCCCGGGCGGTATGACTGGTAAAGGCTTCCAAGTTAGTAAAATAATTCCCATAAACTCGGTTATTCCAAGATATAGAAGAAAAATTGGTATCAAAGTCCTCCATCTAAAAATAATCAGCCAAGCCAATACTGCTTCTATTAAATGGTACCTTCCAAAATTACCAGAGTGCGTAATAATAGTTTGGACAGCTCCTTCAGGGTATGTTTCTAAAGGTATGCCTGCAATAATTCCATTACCTCCGTCCGGAGCAAAATAGTGAACACAACCTCGAAAAGTAAACATACAAGCTAATAACACTAGATAATAAAGAGAAATCTTAGAGCCTGAATAGCTATTATTAGGCTGAGGAAGAACTATTGACCAATTTAACATGATCTTCTAATGTAACTTAAACTTATAGGTCTGGGAAGCCCTGAACCTACTTAACTAGAGCAAAAATTGAGTGCATCTGAAAATAATCCAGAAGTAAATCCTAAAAAATCTAATAGGATCGGAAAGATCTTGTTATTTGGAATAGCTATAGCTTGTTTTTATTATATTTATTATCGATTAAATGGAGCTGCCTTAAGAGAAGGCCTGTCTTTGATCGAATATATGCTGATTGTTTTTTCTTCGGTCAACTGGCTTCCGTGGCTTTTGATGATGACAGGTTATTGCCTATTCTACTTTTCCATAGATACTTTAATAATAACTAGAGCACTGAATTGGTTTATTAGAGATATTAAGTACACAGACATCCTGCCTATTCGTGCAAGCGCTTACATCATTTCAATGTTTAACGAACAAATAGGTAAAGGTGCTATGGCATATTACTTAAATAGGCGTGATCAAGTACCAGGATGGGAAGTAGCTTCACTAATGCTGTTCATAATGTTTTGTGAGATATTCTATTTATTGGTTTGGGCTACTATAGGCTTTTCTATAGGGGGTCAAGATTTACCAGAAGTATTTGGTTTGATTCAATATATTGCTGTTTGCGGCGCCATTTTTTTCTCCTTATGGGTATTTTTCTTTAGAGGACCTCTATTTCAAAATAACAAAATTAGAAATTTAGAAATTTTCCATGCTTTTAGATTAGCGAAGCTTAAACACTATGGGGCATTTTTTTTATTTAGATCGCCCTTATTAATTGCAGCTGTATTTGTTTACTCAACAGCACTTGGTTTCTTTGGTGTGGAGGTGTCTTCAATGGCCCTGCTTCCTCTTCTTCCTGTCATATTTTTCGCAGCTACAGTTCCCACCCCTATGAGAGCAGCTGCTATTACATCTTGGATAATTCTTTTCCCAGAAAATGAAGGTGCAATGGCGGCTTTTGGTTTCTTACAACACAATTTCTTCATTCTTTTTAATGCCATGATAGGTCTATTATTCTTACCTAGAGCTAACAGAGAATTGTTTGGTGAAAAATCAAATTAAGTGAAGGTCTATATTACCCTTGCAAACTCTTTAAGCTTATTAAGATTAATCATTGCTCCAATAGCTTCATGGGCAGTTATTTCTGGCTGGTGGTTAACAGCTAGCTTTTTACTACTATTAGCTATTCTTAGTGACATGATAGATGGACCCATTGCAAGAAAGAAAGACCAAGAATCAGCTATTGGAGGTCTTTTAGACCACTCATGCGACGTACTTTTAGTGACTTTTTTGTTATTTTCATTATCCAAAACCCACGAAATACCTGTGTTGCTTCCAATTCTGGTACTTCTCTCCTTTTCACAATATGTTCTAGACTCTAAAGCCCTTTCAGGAAAGAAATTACGAACAAGTTTGCTGGGCCGTTTTAATGGAATTGCTTATTTTGCATTAACCAGTTTTTGTATCTTTCCAGAGGCTTTAAAGATAAATCTTCCCAATCATTACATGATTGTTTGTTCCTGGATTCTAATAGCCTCAACATTAATATCTATGTCAGAGAGGTTGTGGAAATCACTAACCAAATAAGAATATGAAAAAGAAAGTATTAATTACGGGTGCTAATGGAAATCTAGGCAAAAAATTAATACTTTCTTTAAAAGAATATGACGTTTGTGCTTTAGTAAGATCAGATCGAGCTGAGAATGAAGTAAAAGACCTCATTAAAAAACATAGTATTAAAAATATCGAGATCGTTAAATGTAATTACCTAGATGTATCTACCATTAAACATGCTATAAGTTCTTGTAGATATATTGTCCATTTAGTAGGAATAATAAGGGAAAATAAAAAAAATAATTTCGACCTAGTCCATAAGCAAACTACAAAAGTATTAATTCAAGCCTTAAAAGATAGCGAAGTTGAAAAGGTTTGTTACATCAGTGTTTTAGGTTCCGAAGAAAACTCCATGAATAGTTGTTTTTCCTCAAGAGGGTCTGCTGAAAAACTTTTCTTAAAATCAGATATATCTTCTTTAATTATACAAGTCCCTATGGTGCTTGGAGAGGATGATTACGTTAGTAAGGTCCTGAAAAAAAATGCTCTTTCCAGAATCAACTTCACCTTCAGAAAGGTTAGCTTAGAGCAGCCTATTTATGCTGGAGATATTATCGAAGCCATAAAGATAGATGTAAATAAATGTTTAAATAAAGAACCCTCCCCCAACGGTATTAAAGTTTTAGCAGGTCCCACTTCATTAACAAGAGAACAGTTAGTTAAAAAAACAGCTGAATTATTAAAGGTAAAGGTAAAAGTTTTTTCTTTGCCCCTTTTTCTTGGTAATGCACTTGCAACAATACTTGAAATGTTATTTTCTAACCCTCCCATAAGCAGAGCTATGTTGGGGGTGTTAGATCATAACGACGATATTGACCCATTGCCTTCATGCAAAGAGCTGGGAATTGAACTGACTGCTTTAAATAAAATGCTACAAAGAACTATTAACTCTTGATAGGGTCTTTAATCACTTCTTGGTTCCAGCTCAAATATCCACAAGTCACCAGAATCAATATTCTCTTGAGAAACAGGAAATCCGCCAGCATATTTTCTGCTTAATTCTGCTAAAACGTCAGTTAGAATCTCTCCCTCTTCTATTCTAACTAGATTTCTTTTATAAAGTTTTCCATCTACTCTCAAAAGGGCCCTACTATCTTCTTCCGCTTCCATAGGCCAATGTTTCCAAATTTTACCCAATGTACTATTCATGTATCCCGAGGGTATAAAAATTCTTCCACCCGTTTCCATAATAAAGGTAGTGCGGGATCTTGCAGGATTCAGTAGTTGGAATTGAACGGTGGGGTAATTTTTTAGGAAGCTCCAATCAGGTTCTCCTATTTGCATTTCTCCTTTTTTGAAAGGCCCTGCCGTTACCATCTCCAAAGGAGGTCCATTACCAATTGAACCATCGCTGAATCTAGCAACAACAAATATAGAAACAACAACCAAAACTATAAGGCCTACAAAAGTTCCTAATGCTTTAGCCAAAAAAAGAAGAAACCCTTTCATAGACGTAATAGTGGCACAAAAAATTGTCTATTAAAAGTATGGTTAAGACTAAATCTATTCCTTCAGATCCAAACGAAGGAAATATCTAGGGGGAAATCCTGTAAGTATTCTAAAAGTTAATGAATGAGCATGCTCTGTCATGAGTTTAGTATGCTCTTCACCTACAACCGGAATGGCTAAATATTGATTTTTTTCCCCTTTATAAAATACTTCTACATTAGGGTTGGTCATTGCTTGTCTATACCAAGCACGAGGCCAATGATTAGCTGCAACATAAAGCTTTCCACTATTATTTATTGCAGAAAGTACCCTATTATTTGAGAGTTTATTATCAAAAGTAGTAATGACTAAACTGTTTTCATTCGAGGGTTGAGCATAACCCAACCAAGATTCAAACAAGGTAACCAAACCTATGTATAGGGCTACTAAGGTGATTAAAACTATCTTCAAGGCTTTCATCTTTATGAATTTTATATTGCTGTAATTATTACTATACTTCAATAAAAAATTTATGTAATGAATAATGATTTTTACCTCAATTTTATAAATATTTAGAGGGTTTTTAGCGGTTATTCAAATATCTATTTATTATAATAGATCGCAATTAATTTCTATCTTGAGGGAGATTTACTAAATGGGTAGAGTAGTTAATATCCTGGGATGAAAATTTTCTTATTAGGTATGCTTTCCTTTATCCCATCCATGTTTTGATAAAAATTTTTCAGCTGAATCCTTTGCATCATCTTCTATGGTTGTTTCCATACTATCATTCCATCTATTTAAATATCCAAATAAAGATATTACTCCTAAGATTTCAACTATCTCTCCATCATCCCAATTATCATGAAGTCTTTGTTTAAGGTTTTCATCAACAGCATTTGGTATTTGTGATGCAGCTAAAGCGAAGTCTAGTGCTATCCTCTCTGCCTCATTAAAAGAAGGATGTGTTCTGTAATCCCAAATATTATTAAGTTGTTCTTTATCAGTCCCATATCTCTCAGCTGCTCTAATTGAATGGGCTTGACAATATCTGCACCCCGAGGCATTGCTACTCACCCAAGCTATCAATCTTTTTAGAGAAGAAGTAACTCTTCCATTATTTTCCATTACTGCTTTGTTTAGATTTATAAATGAACCAGCTATGTTCGGTCTAATTTGCATTGTTAAAACAGAGTTTGGACAAAACCCTAAAGTTTCATTGAAAAACTCAGCCAGCTTCTTAACTTCTAAATTACTTTCTTCTGAAAGAGGTTTTACTAAAGGCATATTCTCGTTCCTAGTGTAGTTTTAATATCTTAATAGTAGAGAATAAAAATAGTAATTTAAAGAATAAAACTGAAAACACCTTTAATTAGTAGAATGAAATTTATGCAGTAGATATTCGTTAACCTAATACAACAGAATAATTTGATCAATTAGAGAGACGAACACACCAAACTTCTTCAGTCGGCCATTTACTAGCCCATTCAGCATCTGCCCAAGGATATCTAGTTTTAGATTCCGGTGAAGCACCCAGTTCTAAAAGACGCTCAACGACAAATCCATTATCACGGAGAAGTTTTATCCATTCCCCATGAGGCAGGTGAAACTCAATTTCGTGCGGAGGAGACTTCCATTGTGTTTTAAATAGCCCTAGGTAAGGTCGTTGTAATTGTTCTGAAATAGGCACACTATCGTCTTCTTCATCTGGCACACAACAAATAGCAAATGCATGGTTTGTCATGAATACTAATTGGGATCCTGGTCTTAATACTCTTCTTACCTCCGGGATCCAATCATAAGGGTCTGCCCATAAAGATGCCCCATATTCAGATATAGCAAAATCAAAACAAGAATTAGGAAATGGTAATTTCTCACCAAAACCTTCTACGAATTCAACTCCTAATTGATATTTATTTTCTAAATATCTTGCCGTCTCAAGCTGATTTGGAGTTGGATCAATACCAACGACTTCTGCACCCCTTCTAGCCATCCAGGAGGAAACATAGCCTGCTCCACAACCTATTTCAATGCACTTCTTTCCTTTCAGATCATTCGGAAACATTTCCAGTTTTGATTCTGGTAGTTGCCAAATTCCCCAATGAGGGTCACCTGATTCCCAAGCTTTTTCAGCAGGTTCTTTATATTCCTCTGCCCATTTCTGCCACGCTTCTCTATTTAAAGTTTGGTAATCTTTTAGAGTCATTTTCATAGATTACACTCACAGCAGTTAAAAGGGGAAATATATATTTTACTAAATTTAAATCTTCCTTTTAAATTTAGTTTGGCCAGTATATATATTCGTCCCCTTCTTCGTAGTCTTGACCTCCATGTTTGTCTATTAGTTGAGGCCAGTCTAATACGCTTGGCCATAGAGGTTCAGCTTGCTCAGCATTATGCAAAGTTAATAAGTTT
>CAZWMS010000019.1:0-27651 GCA_964635015.1 uncultured Gammaproteobacteria bacterium
TTTTTGGTGCTGATATGGAAATAAATTTAATAAATGATGGCCCAGTAACCTTTTTGTTTAAAAGTACTGACTTTAAGAAGCGCTTTGATTGATCTATACAGAGATTGTGCAGGTCTTTCTTTATGATGCTGCTTTCGATTGGGATGATTCAGATCAAGCATTGAAGGTTTGCTAGCTCACATGATTAAGCCAAAAAGGAGCTCTTGAAAACGAACTTATGCACTGGCCACAACTAACTTTGGGTAGAGGAAACAATTAACTTCAACCTAATTAGATTCTTGGTTTTGTGTTTCTGAACTGTTTTTTATGAAAATACGACTCAACAAGAGACCCACCTCAAATAAAAACCAAGCAGGGAGGGCCAAAAGAGTTTGGGATATAATATCTGGCGGTGTTAGGAGCATACCGAGGATAAAGCAACTCACTATCACGTAAGGTCTCTTCTCAGACAAGCTTTTGGGTGAGGTAATCCCCGTCCAGTTTAGTAAGAAAATTAAGACTGGCATTTCAAATGCAATTGCAAAAGCTAAAAATATGTTAAGAATAAAATCTAAGTATTTGCTTATGTCTGTCATTATTGTTATGTCGGCAGGCCCAGTTGTAGTAAAGAAACCAAACATTAAGGGAAAAACTAGGTAGTAAGCAAAAACAATACCTGTATAAAAAAGCAATACACTAGAAATGCCAATAGACAAAGAGAAAGTTTTTTCTTTCTTATACATTCCAGGTGCTACAAATCCCCAAATTTCAAATAAAACATATGGTAAGGAAATGAATAATGAGGCATAAAAAGTAAGTTTTAGAGGGGACAAGAACGGAGAAGCCACTTCTGTAGCTATCATAGTTGATTGACCCAATAAGAAATTTTGGAGAGGATTAGAAGCAAATTGATAAATATCATTTGAGAAATATATCAAAGGTACAAATACCACTAGTATTGCGATAACCGAGCGGATTAGCCTCCTCCTCAATTCCTTCAAGTGTTCAATAAAGCTAAATTTCTTATCTTCTGAGGACATTTATACTGTTTATAATATCCTTCTATTTCTTTTTATTTTTTAAGCCTTTTAAGACTTGTTCATTATGAAGATCTTGTTTTATTTCATTTAAACCAACAGTCTTTTCTATTTCTAGTTTTACTTCTGAGCTAGCTCTTTTCCCCCACTGGTATATTTTAGTTATACCCTTCACAATTTCTGGAATTTTATTAGGACCTAAAACAAGAAGAGACACCACCAGAACAATTAAAAGTTCAGGTAATCCTATATCGAACATTTAACTTTAAGAAAAAATTTATTTTTTCTCTTTCTTTTTATCCTCATCATCTTGTATTGCTTTTTTAAATCCTTTTAATGCTTTTCCTAAATCCCATCCAACACTTTTTAGTCTTTTTGTTCCAAATAGCAATAAAATAATTACAAGAATAATTATTAAAGAAGATAAGCTTATTCCACCAAAACCCATACAAATCACCTATTTTTGTTTCTTTTTTCTAGAATTTTTCTCAACTATACCAGATATACCAAACCTTGATTCTAGTTCTTTTAACACTTTTAGGGGATTAATGTTTTCATTAGAAAGCAAAACCATAGTGTGAAACCATAAATCTGCTACTTCGTGTACTATTTTTCTCTCTCTGTGTTTACTCATATCTTTAGTGGCTTTAATAAGCTCAAGGGTCTCCTCTTCAACTTTCTTAAGAATTTCATCCACCCCTCTTTCATAGAGACGTTTGGTATACGAGTTGGTTTTAGGTAATTTCTTCCTTTCTTCAAGTACTTTAGAAATCTTTGAAATTATGTCCTTTTTCATAGAAAAATTTTAATTTAGGACTCTGTATATCCCAAAAACAACAACTGACATTAATATTATCAATATTAATATATTTGAAAATCTTTTTTCTTTATTCATTTTACTAAAAAATTCTTCTTGCTTTTTTTCACTTTCTAAATGGTACTGTTCCAGTTTATTTAGTTGGTTTAGAGCAGATTCTGCTGTCCTAGGAAACTTTCTGGCTTTTTCTAGCCATTCTAATGCATTCTTTCTAGTCCATTCCTTTATTTTTGTAGGGTTATATTTTTCTGAAAGCCACGACTTAAGGAATGGACTTGCTATTGACCAAAAGTCTAGCTTGGGATAAAGCTGTTTTCCCAATCCCTCTATATTAATTAATGTTTTTTGCAGAAGCATTAACGAGGGTTGCATTTGCAAGTCAAACCTTCTTGCTGAATCAAAAATATGCAAAAGCAACTCTCCAAACTTTATTTCTTCGAGAGGCCTTTCCAGAAAAGGTTCGCAAGCAACCCTAATTGTTCTCTCTAGCTCGTTTGGGTTTGTTCTTGGATTTACCCAGTTTACTCCAATTAATATTTCTGCAATTTCTTTAAAATCTTTTCCAATTAAAGCCAATAACATTCTGCCTATCTGAAATTGTTCCTCTTCAGTTAAAGAACCAATAATTGCATAGTCAACTGCAATATAAGTGGGATTATTAGGGTCTTTAATATTAATAAAGATATTACCAGGATGCATATCTGCATGAAAAAAATTATGAGTAAAGACTTGCTTAAGGAAAATTTCCACCCCCCTTTCAGATAATAGCTTTAAATCTACTTTTGAGTTTTTTAAGCTTTCTATTTGGTCCACTGGAGTTCCTGAAATCCTTTCCATTATCAGAAGATTCTTAGTCGTATATTCAGAGTAAACTTTAGGAACATAAAGAAGCGAGTTATTTTTAAAATGTTCTTTGGTTTTCTTCATATTTGAGGCTTCAATCCTCAAATCCAACTCGTCTTTGATAATGTGCTTATATTCTTCTAATAACTCAATAAGCCGCAATCTTTTAGCATCAGAAAAGTTATTTTCTATAATTTTTGCAAGCCTTCTCATCAACGAAAGATCTTTGGTTATTTTTTCTTCTAGATTAGGTCTTACAATCTTTATTGCCACCTCTTTACCAGATTCCTTTAGGTTTGCTTCGTATACTTGGGCAATTGAAGCCGCTGCAATAGGAACTTTTGTAAAGTTTGTAAATACTTTATCTATAGAGGTTCCTAATTCATCTTGAATAATTTCTATTGCAATTTTTGTTGAGAAAGGAGCAAGGTTATCTTGTAATTTTGATAGACTTTTAGCTATATCTTTAGGTATAAGATCCGGTCTAGTTGAAAGTAATTGTCCAAATTTAATAAAAATAGGACCGGCCTGCTCTAAAGCTGAACTAAGTCGATCACCGTCAGGCTCCTTTGAGGAATAAATTTTCCATGGCATGGTAAGTGAAATAAAACCCCAGCCCGGGCTTGCAAAACGAACTATTAATTTATCAATTCTAGCTTTTAAAAAAATATGAACTATTTCTAGAAATCTGATCAAGTCCTTCATAATACTTTCGTAGGTTTAAAACCAGAGTGGATTGAAACTATTCCTTGAGTTAAATATTCATACTTACATCTTACAAAGCCTATTTTCTTCATTAATTCTTTCATTTCTTCTGGGGGGGGATACATTCTGATAGACTCTGCCAAATACTGATAGCTGTCGCCATCTTTAGCAATAATTTCACCAATTTTAGGCATTACTTCAAAGGAGTAAATATCATAAATTTCTCTGATCATCTCATTCTTGGGTTTTGAAAATTCTAAAATCATAAAATTCCCCCCCGGTTTTAAACAATACAGAATAGAGCTTAAGGCTTTTTCTTTATCTGTTATGTTTCTTAGACCAAATGCAATAGTTATTAGATCAAAAGAGTTTTCATAGAATGGAAGAGAATGAGCGTCTAGCTGAATAGCAGAAAAGTTTAAAACCCCTTTATCAATTAGATTATTTTTTCCTTTTCTTAGCATATTCATATTTATATCTGATAGAAGTATCAATCCCTTTTCATTGATTTTTTTAGATATGAGGGTCGTTAAATCGCCCGTACCTCCTGCCAAGTCCAATACTTTAAAATTAGATCTTATTTTTGCAGCATTAACCGCGACCCTCTTCCATAGTCTATGTAAACCTAGAGAAAGAATATCGTTCATTAGGTCATAATTTTCATGAACTTTGTCAAAGACATCGTCAACCATTTTTTGCTTATCTTGAGGGTCTACTTTTTTGTAGCCGAAAGATGAATTTGTTTCAGTATTTTCTTTGCTCATAAAGGGGTTAATTGAGATTTATTCTAACTTAAAAGTTTTGAATTTCTTATAACTCGATCAATCAACCTTATATACGAGTCAATTCTTTTTTTATAACTTTTCTTTTGCTGAGTGTCTAAACTATTTAAAGTGCTAGAGATTAGTTTAAAAGTTAGAAGCCTGTTTTTAGACTCTATTATCTTTAATTTTCCATCAAGAAAATCTCCAGAAAGCTTTAGATGTTCAAGTAGTAAAATTTCAAAGTCTCTACTTTCTCTTAATATCAAGATTTTTATTAATTTTTTATTCCAGGAGTCTTGCGCATTTATTGATTCGATTCTAATATCTTCCATTAAATTTATATGCTCATTAATATTTATTTTCTGCTTTTCATTTATCCTTATCCCTACTCTTTTAAATCCATCTATTGAGTTCTTTAGGGTCTGATCTTTAAAATTCTGAGTTTTTGATTTTTTTAGAGCTCTCTTTCTTTTTTCTATGATTCCTAAAAAATGCTTATCTATTTGTGACACCTGAGAATCATTTAGGCTTTTAGAGAATGTAACTATGTGAGGTATAAAAAAATTATTACTAGACTTAAAGCTATCAAACAAATTTAAGTAAAGAATTTCTACTTCTCCATGAGTAACACCTTCGTCCAAACTTTTAACAGACTCTAAAATTTTTTTATATTTGGGCATCTCATTAACTTCATGCCAATAATGAAAATCTTTGGCAATATTATTAATAATACTTTTCTGATCTCTATTGAAATTTGCATATTGAAAAAAATAATTAGTTAAATAGGAATCTAAGCGACTATAGGCCCACTCCCCCATTAAAGAACAGGATGTAAAGCTAAGAATAAGCACCTTTAAGATTATTATTTTTTTTAGAGATAACATTATCTTTTATTCATTTCTATGGCTTATTATACTTTCCAGTTAAAATTCTTTGATGAATCAAAAAAAATCATTTCCATATCTTATTTGGATAGATCTTGAAATGACAGGTCTAGATCCTGATTCTGAGAGAATTATTGAAATAGCGTCAGTAGTTACGTCTTCTGATCTTTCTGAAATAATTGAAGGACCTGACTTAGTTATTAAACAGCCTCAAAATTATATAGATAACATGGATGACTGGAATTTATCTCATCATCAAGCATCTGGGTTAATTGATTGCCTAAAAGTTACCACTGTTACAGAAACAGAAGCTGAACAGAGAACACTAAACTTTCTTTCTAGTTATTCAAATAAAGGACAATCCCCTCTATGTGGGAACTCCATCTCTCATGATCGAAGGTTTCTAAATAGATATATGCCAAAATTGGCTTCTTTCTTTCACTATAGGAACATTGACGTTAGTACCATTAAAGAACTAGCAAAGAGATGGCACCCCGAAATGATTAAAGGGCATTCCAAGGAAAGTAGCCATAGAGCAATGGCAGATGTTAGAGATTCAATTAATGAGCTTAAAATTTATAAAGATAAGCTGTTTAAATAAGAACGATTAGATCTAATCTCGCCTTTTAGGGCTTTTATCAATTACATGAGAAGCAAGTTGAGTAACACTCCCCCCTTTGTTGGTAGTTATTTTAGAATTTCCTTTCTTATCTACCTCATCTATTCTAAGTATTGCATTTATGGGTATATAGCTTTTAAGCACTCCCCTAAATTCAGATTTAAGTTTTTCTTCACCTGGATCTACAAGAATTTGAGAACTCTGGTCAAACAAATAGTCACTGACTTCAATGAAACCATATAGATCGCTTTGATAAATTCCTTTAGCATATACTTCAAATACTTCACCGCCTTGTATAAATACTATTTTGTAGATTCCTTTTTTTGCCATTACAATTCGTGCCCCTTAAAAAATTAATGTGAATTATAGATAAACTATGGGCAAAAAGTTATATATCAAGACTCATGGATGTCAAATGAACGAATATGATTCTGATCGTATGAAGGATCTATTAAGTTTGAGTCATGGATTTGAAGTCACAACCAGCCCAGAGAAGGCAGATTTAATTCTTTTAAATACTTGTTCTATAAGGGAAAAAGCGCAAGAAAAGGTTTTTCACGAGTTGGGAAGGTGGAAAGACTTAAAGCAAAGTAACCCAAACCTAAAAATTGGAGTTGGAGGTTGTGTAGCAAGCCAAGAAGGAAAAAAAATATCAGAAAGAGCACCTTTTGTTGACATTATTTTTGGGCCCCAAACCATACATAGAGTTCCCAATTTGTATGAAAAATCAAAAAAATTAGAAGATTCTGTAGATATTTCATTTCCAAAAACTGAGAAATTTAATAATTTTCTACCCCATAAAGACAAAAAACCCTCAGCCTTTGTCTCTATTATGGAGGGGTGTAATAAATATTGCTCATTTTGTGTTGTTCCGAAAACTAGAGGACATGAATTTAGCAGACCAATGCAAAAAGTTTTAAATGAAGTAAGAGAGTTAGCAAGCGAGGGTACTAAAGAGATCGTTTTTCTAGGTCAGAATGTCAATTCATACAGAGAGGGAAATTCTAAAGAAAAGGGCTTGGGTTTGTCTAAGTTGATAAGAGAAACCTCTAAAGTAGAGGGCATTGGCAGGATAAGATTTATAACCTCTCATCCGGCTGAATTTGGAAAGCCATTGATAAATATTTATAGAGAGATACCTAAATTAGCTAAACACGTTCACTTACCTGTCCAAAGTGGTTCAGACAAAATTCTTAAATACATGAGAAGAAGATACACAGCTAAAGAATATATAGAGATAATTTTAAAGTTAAGAGAAGCCAGTCCCGGGATAAGTATATCTTCAGATTTTATAGTAGGTTTCCCGGGGGAGACAGAGCGGGATTTTAAAGACACTCTTGATTTGGTAGATAAAGTTGGTTTTGACGAATCTTATAGTTTTATATATAGCCCAAGACCTAATACGGCAGCAGCGGAGATGGAAGACTCTTTATCCGATGAAACTAAGAAATTTCGTCTACAATTATTGCAAGAGAAACTTAAAGGGAATTCCCAAAAAATAAGCAGAAGAATGGTAGGAGGATATGAAAAATGCTTAGTCACAGGAGTTTCCAAAAAAGACTCTACAGAATTCCAAGCCAGAACAGAAAACAATAGAGTGGTAAACTTTAGCTCTATCGAAACAAACATTTTAGGTAAATTTATTAAATTAAAAATAACTAACTCTATGCCAAATTCCCTAAGGGGACTTTATAACCAAGATAATTAAATGTCTCAGAATATAAAGGTTCAATTTCCACATGAAGATCCAGATAGATTAATTAGACTATGTGGCCCAATCAATTCTAATCTTAAACAAATTGAGGAGAGCTTAAAGGTAAAGATTAGTAATAGGGGGTCGAATTTTAATATTAAAGGACAAAAGGAGGGCATAGAAGCTGGAAAAAAAGTACTAGAGGGCCTTTATGAGAGGTCTGAAAATAAAAAAAATATTTTGCCTGAAGAAGTCCATCTCTATTTAGTGGAAGCGATGAACAATAGGAAAAATAAGGGAATGGTGCATGCTCCTAAAAAAATGAACATAAATACTCCAAAAACAGTAGTGATACCCAAGGGAGAAAATCAAGAATTATATGTAAACACCATTAGAAAAAAGACCCTAACTTTTGGAGTGGGTCCCGCCGGAACAGGAAAAACCTACTTAGCAGTGGCAGTTGCAGTTCAATATCTTATTAATAGAGAGGTAGAAAGAATACTATTGGTTCGTCCTGCTGTAGAGGCGGGAGAAAGACTTGGATTTCTTCCAGGAGATCTAAGCCAGAAAATAGATCCTTATTTGAGACCACTATACGATGCTTTATTTGAAATGTTGGGTTTTAAAGAAGCTACCAAGCTAATCGATAGAAATATTATTGAAGTTGTTCCTTTAGCTTTTATGAGGGGTAGAACTCTTAATAAATCATTCATAATTTTAGATGAAAGCCAAAACGCTACCGAGGAACAAATGAAGATGTTTCTTACTAGATTTGGGTTTGGATCTAGTGTGGTAGTTACTGGTGACGTTACTCAAATTGATTTACCTAAGAACATTATTTCTGGGCTAATTCACACCATGGGCGTGCTTAAGGGCATGAAGGAAATAGGCTTTATAAATTTTGATGCTAATGATGTTGTTAGGCATGGGTTAGTAAAGAAGATAGTTGAAGCTTACGAAAGGTATAACTAAATTGGTTAAAAAGAACAAAAAGGTTTTATTAAATTTTGAAGATGAAATATTAGATTTTGATGAAGAATACTTTTCTAAGCTTCTTTCTGCATTAGATTTTGAATTAAATGGATTTAAAAACAATAAATACTCAGTCTCCATTAAGTTTGTATCTATAAAATCTATAAAGAAACTTAGTCTAGATTTCCTTGGAGAAGAGAAAGAACACAATGTATTATCTTTTTCATCAGGAATAGAACCCGATAAAAATTTAGTACATTTCCTCGGTGATATAGCCTTATGTACCAAAGTACTTGAAAGGGAAGCCAGGGAACAAAATAAAGAGTTTAAAGATCATCTATCTCATGTATTTTTACACGGCTTCTTGCACCTGATAGGATATGAACATAGTACAAAGGAATCAGCCAAAAAGATGGAAAGGCTAGAGGTTAAGGTTCTTAATAACTTAGGTATTGAGAATCCATATTGATTTTCTTTATTATTAACATTAGCTTATAGAATAAAATTATATTATGAAAGGAGAACCTCCGGGTACTGAGGTCGAGCCAGGTAGGCTTGGCTTAAGAAAGAAAATTAAAGAAAAAGTAAGAAAAATTTATCAGAATTTTTCTTATAAGCCCCAGAATAAGCAAGAACTTGCTGGCTCAATAAGAGACTCTACTGAGAGGGGTGTTTTAGAAAAGGGGACACAAGAGATGATGGAGGGAGCCCTTAAGGTTTCTACATCACAAGTAAGAGAGATAATGATTCCTAAACCTCAGATGATATTTATAGACTCCAATGAAGAACCAAAAGATTTTTTACCCAGAATTATTGAATCGAATCATTCTAGATTTCCAGTTCTTGATCAAGAGAACGAAAAAGTAGTAGGAATACTGCTTGCTAAAGACTTGTTGTCACTAAATATGAGGAAAGAATTTAAACTTTCATCGGTTATAAGGCCGCCAGTCCTTATACCCGAAAGCAAAAAACTTAACATTCTTCTAGATGAGTTAAGGATAAATAAAAATCACATGGCAATAGTACTGGATGAATATGGTGGCATTTCAGGATTAGTTACTATTGAAGATGTTTTGGAGGAAATTGTTGGAGAAATAGAAGATGAGCATGATGAGGAGCAAGGAAAACTTTTTATCAAAATATCTAGCTCAGAGTTTTTAGTATCTGCCCTGATTTCAATAGAAGAATTTAATCAAGAGTTAAAAGTGTCTCTTAAGGACGATGAATTCGATACTATCGGTGGGATAGTGCTTCATCAGTTTGCAAGATTTCCTAAAGTAAATGACTCTATCGTTATAGAGGGCTTAAGATTCATAATTCTTTCATTAGAGGAGAGAAGAATTAAAAGAATTAAAGTAATCAAGCCTACCTAGTTTAGTTTTCTAAAAATTAAACAGTTAAAAGGATGTCATGAAAAATAGGTTATATAGTTTTTTTGCTGGGTCTCTCTATCCATTTGGATTTGCCCCCTTTGATTTTTGGCCACTAACCCTTTTGTCTTTATTGTCTTTACTAGTTTTATTAAAAGATGCACCTTTAAAAGAGTCATTGATATTAGGTTTCTTGTACGGAATTGGGTTGTGGTCTGTAGGAGTTTCTTGGGTGTTTGTAAGTATTTACTATCATGGAAATACCTCAATTATAATAGCATTACTTATTACACTCTTATTCATACTGTTTCTGTCCTTATACAACCTACTATTTACTTTCATGTTTAAAAAATTAAGTATAGGAAATAATTTAGACATACTTTTAGCGTTTCCATTTAGCTGGGTACTAGTAGAATTTTTAAGAAGCTATCTTTTCACAGGCTTTCCTTGGATGATCTTAGGGACCTCTATTTCATCTACAAGAATTGATGGCTGGATAGCTGTATTAGGAGTCTATGGTAATTCTTATTTATTGCTTATTTTAGTTTCTTTGATTTTTTTAGTCTGCAAAGGAATTCAGGTAAAGAAATCTTTCTTTTATTCTTTCCTTTCTTTAATTTTTTTACTATCTACCTGTCTTATATTAGATGAAGTGTCTTGGACTAAATTAAAGGGAAAAGCATCAGTTACAATTGTTCAACCCAATCTTTCTATAGAAGAGAAGTGGAGCTTGGAAGGTTTAAGTAAAACTAAACTATTAATAGAAGAAACTATTTTGCAAGCCAAAGAAAGTGAAATTGTTTTTTTCCCAGAAACTGCAATCATCCTAGACGAAGAAAGAAATAAAGCATGGCTAAATAAAATAGATCAAATAGCATCTGAAAGAAAGGTTTCATTAATATCTGGTATTGTTGGAATTAATAAGGAAACCAAGGAATTTACCAATAGAGTAAAAGGATATGGTTTAGCAGAGGGCTATTATGACAAAATCCACTTAGTACCCTTTGGAGAATATATACCATTTGTCAAGGTTCTAGGAAAATTACTGAGAATTTTTAAAATATATATAGGAGAAACTAAAGGGGGCGAATCATTTTCATTTATAAAAGTAGAAGAGTTAAGGATTTCTCCAACAATTTGTTATGAAATTGCTTTTAATAATTTGGTTAGAAAATCTGCCATAAAGGGCAATTTACTTTTAACTATAAGCAATGATACATGGTTTGGAAAATCAATTGGCCCAAACCAACATAATGAAATAGCTCAAAGTAGGGCTGCTGAACATCAAAAAACCCTAATTAGATCAACTAATAGTGGCATTAGCTCCATTATTAAAGAAGATGGAAAGATAATAGACAAGATTAAAAGGTTTGAGGACAAGGTTATAAAGCATGAAGTTGATATTTTAGAAGGGAGAACCCCCTTCTCTATTTATGGAAATATACCAATTTACCTTATACTATTAGTTTCTTTAAGTGTATTAATTATATTAAAAAGAACAAATGTTCTTAAAAGTTAAAGAAATTATAATAAAAGAACATATGTATCATAATATATGAAATATAATACCCTTTACTGCCTATTTCTGGCTATAATAATTTCAGGCTGTAGCTCCATAAACACTTATTTAATGTATGACTTAAAGAACTTTGAAAATTTAATAGACATTAAAGTAAATAATTCAGAATATAAGGGTTATAAAAATTTTATTTATGTAGATATATCTACACAGTTACTTTTTTTCGTAGTAAAAGGTACAGCTAAACATATTTATAAAATATCAACTTCAGTGTATGGTACAGGAAATCAAAAAAATACCTTTAAAACTCCTTTAGGAAAGCATATTGTTAGTAAAAAAATAGGTAAAGACTTACCAATAGGATCTATTTTAATTGCCAGAGAATGGAATGGTTCTATTGCAAAAATAATAAAAAAACCTATAGATACAGATTTTGATTTAGTTACAACGAGAATTTTGTGGTTGGAGGGTACAGAACAGGGGTTTAACAAAGGCCCTGGAGTTGATTCTAAATCTAGATTTATTTACATTCATGGAACTCCCGAAGAGGGCCTGATAGGCCAACCTGCTTCAGATGGATGTGTGAGGATGTATAATAAAGATATAATTGAGTTATTTTCCTTAGTAGAAGAGAAAACACCTGTATGGATTTATTAAAAGATTAAAAAAAATGAAAAAGATTTACCTTATTCTTCTATTCTTAAGTTCTCCATTCCTATATTCACAATGCCCTAAAATTCTAGATCACGACATTAGGCTGTTAGATTCAACAGAATACAGGAATCTTTGTGACTTTAAGGAAAAAACTGTTCTGGTAGTAAATGTAGCTAGTAGATGTGGATTTACATATCAATATGAAGCTCTACAAAAATTATTTCTAACATTTAAATCTCAAGACTTTATCGTATTAGGATTTCCTTCAAGAGATTTTCTTTTCCAAGAGTATAAAGATGAATCTAAGGTTAAAGAATTCTGCTCTACAAAATATGGTGTTACTTTTCCTATGTTCTCTACTTCTTCTGTTAAGGGGAGAAAAGCTAATAATTTTTTTAAGGATTTGGCTGAGGCTACAGGAGAAGAGCCAGGTTGGAATTTCCATAAGTACTTAATTAGCAGAGAAGGCAGGGTTGAGAGCTTCTCAACAGAGACGGAGCCAGACAGTACCTCATTTATAGAATCATTAAAGAAAATTCTTTAATATATAGTAAGCATTTACTTACTTTGAAGTATTTATAATTTCAACTTTTTCTTCAGATGCCAGCAGCAACATGTCTGCTTTCCTTTTTGCAAAAATTCCATTTTCTACAATCCCAGGAACATTATTCAGAAGGCCCTCCATTTCAAAGGGAACTTTTATTTTCAAATTATGTATATCTATTATTTGGTTACCATGGTCTGTTAAGAACCCCTCTCTAAAGACAGGCTTTGCCCCCATTTGAATTATTTCACGAGCTATTGCACTTCTTGCATCTCTTATTACCTCTATAGGAAGAGGAAATTTGCCCAATACATCCACTAATTTTGAATGATCTGCTATACAAATAAATTTATTAGAGGAATTTGCTAGGATCTTTTCAGAAGTCAACGCTCCACCCCCTCCTTTTATTAATTCAAGCCTTCTATTAATCTCATCTGCCCCATCTATATAGAAGTCTATTTTATGAACTTCATTTAGTTGAAGTATATTAATAGATGAATTAGACAATAATTTGTGTGACACTTTAGAGCTACACACAGCTCCTTTTATATTTGGGTTTTCTCTAATTAAAATCTTTATGAAAAAATTTGAAGTTGATCCGGTGCCTATTCCTAGTACAGTATCATCAAACAAGTTATGTTTAATTAATTCAAAAGCTTTCTCTGCAGAATTTTCTTTTTCTAATTCTTTACTCATGAATGGTAAGATTTTAGTCGTGCTATTAATATAACGCTAAGTATAATGTCGCTCCCCCAAAATAGGTAAACTAAAAATAAATGAAATTACAAAAATCTAAAAGAATTTTGAAAAAGATTAATGCATCTAAAGTCTATGATGTTGCCTCTTTTACACCTTTATTTTCAGCAAGAATACTCTCAAAAAAATTAAAAAATAATATTCTTTTAAAAAGGGAAGACATGCAACCTGTATTTTCGTTTAAATTAAGGGGGGCTTATAACAAAATCTCTATTTTAAAAGAAAAAGGCTCTCTTAAATCCGTAGTTACGGCTTCTGCTGGTAATCATGCTCAAGGAGTAGCTTACGCGGGGAAGAGCTTGAAAATAAATACCACCATAGTAATGCCAGTAACAACTCCATCTATTAAGGTTAATTCTGTTAAAAGCATGGGAGCAAAAGTAGTACTTTTTGGGGATACTTTCGACGAAGCATATACTGAAGCCCTAAATATAAAAAAGAAATTAGGAGCAGCTTTTATACATCCCTTCGATGATGAAGAGGTTATTGCAGGTCAAGGAACTATAGGAAAGGAGTTACTAGATGATTACAAAGACCCCATAGAGGCTATTTTTGTACCAGTTGGAGGCGGAGGACTTTTAGCCGGTATAGGTGCATATATAAAAACCGTTAGACCGAATATTAAGTTAATTGGAGTAGAGCCAGAGAATGCAGCTGGTTTAAAGGCTGCTTTAGATGCAAACAGAAGGGTTGTCTTGAAAGAAGTTGGTAATTTCGTAGATGGCGCGGCTGTAAAGCAGGTAGGAAAGATAACTTTTTCTATAATAAAGGAATGGATTGATGGGGTAATAACAGTTTCAATTGATGAAATATGTGCTTCAGTAGAAGATATTTTTCATGAGACTAGAACCATATCGGAACCAGCAGGAGCCCTTGCATTAGCTGGTTTAAAGAAGGTAGTAAAAGCTAGGGGCTGGAAACAAAAAAATATAATAGCTATTAATTCAGGAGCAAATTTAAATTTTGACAGATTGTCCCATATAGTAGAAAGAGTTCAGTTAGGAAAAAATAAAGAAATTCTTTTGAAAGTTTCTATTGAGGAAAAAGAGGGAAGTTTTAGAAGATTTTGTAGAGACCTGGGCAAAAGAATGATTACTGAGTTTAATTACCGCATTGACAAAGAAGATAGTGCTTCCATATTTGTAGCATGTAGGGTACAAGAAGGCTTGAGTGAAAAAAAACATTTATTAAAAGATCTAAGAAATAAGGGATATAACCCGGTAGATCTTTCTAACAATGAAATGGCAAAACTTCATGTAAAGCACATGGTAGGTGGCAGAGCCCCAGAAAGAATAGCTTCCCAGGGGGAGCTCATTTTTAGAGTTCAATTTCCAGAGCGCCCAGGAGCTTTAATGGATTTTTTAACCTCATTAGGTGATAAGTGGAATATAACTCTTTTTCATTATAGAAACCAAGGAGCAGCCTATGGGAGAGTGCTTATAGGTTTTCAGGTGGACAGAGATCAAAAATCTAAATTAAAAACCCATTTACTTAAGACAGGCTTTCCCTATTGGGATGAATCTTCTAATTCAGCTTATAAAGCTTTTCTTAAGTAGATCTTTAAATAAAATTCTTTAAACTTCCTGGGCATAAAACAGCGTCTAATTTGATGTCATGTTTGCTGGGAAAACAGCTTAATACTTCCTGAAAGTCATAAGCTAGACCCCACAGTAGAGGAGATTTCTTCATTTTTTTATTTTCGAAAGTTTTGTCATAGTACCCCCCTCCCATACCTATTCTGTATCCATCTTTATCAAAAGCCACCAGTGGAACTAACACCAAATCTAGTTTTAGTGGATTAATAAATTCTTTTATATCAGGTTCAGGTATTCCAAATATATTTTTTTTTAATTTGTCATCCTTGATATATTTTCCGAATTTTAAATTAAGAGAAGAGGTATTATTTGAAATAGCAGGTAAATAGCACTTTATATTTGATTTTTTTAGATAACCTTGTATTCCACTTATAGGGCTTTCATTCTTTACCGAATAATATAGACCAACTTTTTTTAGTTTATAACTAGAACTAAATTTTATGAAAGTTTCCCTTAACTTTTCATCAAATTCACTTATAGCCTTTGGAGATAACTTCTTTCTTAACTGAAGTATATTTTCTCTAATCAACCTTTGATCTTTCATAAAAAAAAAGATGCTTCCCGAATTACCGTTACCGATTGTGCCCTGAACCGAAGGGTTCAAGGCGGTGATTTTGTCAGTCTATCAGGCTTCCCTTAAAGTCTAAGGGCTTGCTCAACAAGATCTTCCAAAATCTCCTGATTATTATTTATCGGCTCGAGGGTATAATCAGCTGACAAACAATCCAGGAAGCCTGTTAATTATAACTTATTAGCACTAGAACTCAGATAAAGTTTTCAAATGCTTTTCTACTTCAAAGCTAAGCCTCTTGATATTGTCTTTTATATTCGTTTCTTCTTCCAAAGAAGAAGATTTATTTAAAAATTCGTTTGTAATATTTAATCCTGCAACAATTGCAGATTTATTCTCGTCAGTATTTGAGTTTTGTCTAATTTCTTTTATCTTTTTATCAAAAAATTGTGCAGCCCTCTTAACCTGCTCGCTTTCCGATGGCGGACAGGAGATTTTATATTCAACTCCCAATATCTTTACTTTAGTTACTTCCAGTTCCATATCTTTACTTAGATTTTTTTATATTATCTATAATCTTTTCTATTTTTTGTTTAGCAATATTCAGAGTTTTAGTTAAGTTTTGTTCCTTTAGAGATATTTCATTATTTTTTTTTATTAAATGCTCATTTGATTCTTTTAATTTTCTGCTAAGAACAATAAGGCTTTCTACTTGTTTTTTAAGATTATCGAACTCTTTATCAGGCATAATGTTAATTTGTTAAATTAAGTTTAACGTTGAAGAGTTTTTCTTGCCAGCTAGATCTTACTTGGTAGGATAAAAAGGGGACAGGTTAAATGACAGACACTAATAAACAATTTTCTGCTAGAAGAAAGCTTTTGTGTGATCAAATGCTAGATGATTCTATTGCCATAGTTGGTTCTTCACCTCACTACTCAAGAAATTCAGATTCTTTATTTCCCTTTAGACAAGATAGTAATTTTCTATATCTTTCAGGTTTTACTGAAGCTGAATCAATGTTAGTAATAAGATCCTTAGGAAAGAAAAAAGAATTCATTATGTTTTGCAGAGACAGAGATCCTTTGAGAGAGCAGTGGGATGGCTTTAGGGCTGGCCCAAAAGGAGCACTATCAAGTTTTGGTGCTGATGAAGCTTATAGTATATCTGAATTGGATAAAGTCATACCCTCATTATTCAAGGGGGTAAATAATATTTATTATTCAATGAAGACTCCAAACGGAATTAATTTTAAGCTGGAAAAGTGGTTAGATGCTATAAGGGCGAACGTAAGACAGGGATCAGAAGCTCCCAATAATCTTATTTCTTTAGATTTAATTCTTGATGAAATGAGGCTTTTAAAAAGCGAAAAGGAAGTAGAGCACATGAGAAAGGCTTGTGAAATAACAAGTAATGCTCATATTAGAGCTATGCAAAAAGTTACTCCAGAAATGTTTGAATACCAATTAGAAGCTGAGTACATTCATCAATTCATGGAAGAGGGAGCAAGATATCCTGCCTACAATTCAATTGTTGGAGGGGGTAATAATGCTTGCATACTTCATTACAACGAGAATAAATCAAGGCTTAAGGCTGGGGAGCTTGTTTTAGTAGATGCTGGGTGTGAATACCAATACTACGCCTCTGATGTAACAAGAACATTTCCAGTCAGCAAAAAATTTACTGAAGAACAGAAGCAGATATATAAGATTGTATTAGAAGCTCATAATCAGGCCTGTAAAGCAGTAAAACCAGGCGTTACTTGGGACAAGGTTCATAAAACTTCCATAAAGGTTATTACAGAAGGGCTAATGGATATTGGAATCTTGAGGGGAAATTTTAAAGACTTAATTAATAAGTGCAGC
This sequence comes from uncultured Gammaproteobacteria bacterium, assembly GCA_964635015.1. Taxonomy (GTDB): domain Bacteria; phylum Pseudomonadota; class Gammaproteobacteria; order Magnimaribacterales; family Magnimaribacteraceae; genus CAJWPI01. The sequence goes on from CAZWMS010000019.1 coordinate 17,126, forward strand.
TATGAAAAATTCTACATGCACAGGATAGGCCACTGGCTTGGCTTGGACGTCCACGATGTAGGTAATTACAAAAAGAATGGCGAGTGGAGAAAGTTGGAAAAGGGAATGGTGCTGACCATAGAGCCAGGGGTTTATATATTAGATTCACTAAGGGGAGTTGATAAGAAGTGGCTTGGGATAGGAGTTAGAATCGAAGATAATTTATTGGTTACAGGAAATGGGCATGAAGTTTTGACCGATAAGGCACCAAGAGAAATATCAGACATAGAAAATATAAAATAATTTTGTGGATTTCGAAGTTATTATAATTGGATCGGGAGTAACAGGCTCTCTTTTGGCAGCCCTTTTATCAAGTAATGGGTTAAAAGTTTGCCTTATAGATAAAAAAAAGCCCTTGAATATAGACAGAAACCAAAAATATACAGGGAAGACAGCAGCCTTAAATTTATTTTCTTTAAATATTTTTAAAGAGATGAGGTTGTGGGAAGCATTAATGCCAGAGGCAACTAGATTTGATAAATTGTATGTTTGGGATGGTGAGGGCAGCTCGAGTGTAAATTTTTTAGCCAGTGACATTCAAGAAGATAATCTTGGATTCGTGGTTTCTAATAATTCCCTTTTAATAAGTTTAAGGAAACATTTGAGCAATCTAGATTCTCTTTCTTTTATGTTCAATCAAGAAGTTGTTGAGATTAAATCAAATAAAAAGTTTGCTGAGATTTATACAAGCAATGGAGAAAAAATTACTTCTAACCTCATAGTTGGTGCTGACGGAAGCAGATCTTCGGTCAGGCAACTGCTCAATATAAGAAGTAGAACATGGAGCTATAATCAAACAGCATTTGTAGCTTCATTAAAATCAGAAGGCTCACATGAAAATACAGCCTGGCAAGTTTTTACAAAAGAAGGACCCCTGGCGCTTCTCCCTTTTGATGATCCTTCTGGCCCTGGTTTGTCTTTAATTTGGTCTGTTAAAGATGAATTATACAAGACCATTAAGGAAGTTAGTAAAGATAACTTTCTTAAAATTTTAGAGAGTAAAACTGAAAGGGTTCTAGGCAATTTACAATTATCTGGTGAATTTTTTTCCTTTCCTTTAGAACATCTTCATGCAAAAGAATATTACTTTAAAAGAACAGTTTTAGTTGGAGATGCAGCACATACTATCCATCCACTGACAGGTCAGGGACTAAATTTAGGTTTGGCTGATGCTTACAGCCTTCAAGAGATACTAATTCAAGCCAAAAGGAAAGGATTGGATTTGGGATCAGAAGAAGTACTTTCTAAATATCAAAAGACAAGACAAACCCCAAATATGTTAATGGCAGCTTTTGTTCAGTTATTTAAGGATGGGTTTGAGGATAAAAATCCTTGGATCAAGTTTGGAAGGAATCTTGCTTTTCAGGTTACTACTCAGAATAAGTGGTTAAAAAGGAAATTTATAAGAGAAGCTTCGGGGCTTATTTAATCTTTTCTTCCTTATAGATAACACGCTTTCTAATTACTGGATCAAATTTTTTTATCTCTATCTTATCTGGCGTGGATGATTTATTTTTATCTGTTGTATAGAAGTGACCTGTACCAGCCGAAGAAACTAATTTAATTTTTTCTCTCATATTTTACTTCCTTTAACTTTTATTTCTTCTATCACTTTATCAATGCCCTTTTTGTCTATAATTCTCATCCCTTTAGCAGAAACATTTAGTGTTATGAATCTATTTTCAGATTCACTCCAAAATTTATGTTTGTGAATATTTGGTTGAAATACTCTTTTAGTACGATTTTTTGCGTGAGAGACATTATTTCCTTTTAATGCTCTCTTGCCAGTAACTTGACAAATCTTAGACATATTATAAATAAAAATTTTTAGAGGTCGCGATTTATACCAGAACCACTATCTGCAAGCAAGGCTAAGAAGCTATAATTATATACAAAGATTTTTTTAAACTCATGGAATCCCTTAAAAATAAAAATATCCTTTTGGGAGTTACTGGAGGCATAGCTGCTTATAAATCTGCAGAAATAGTTAGAGGTCTGAAGAAAGTGGGCTCAAATGTCAGGGTAGTTATGACAAAGTCTTCAAAAGAATTCATAACACCCCTAACTATGCAGACCCTCTCTGGAAATAAAGTCTTCACAGATTTTATAGATGAGGAGTCTGAAGCTGCAATGGGTCATATAGAATTAGCTAAATGGGCAGATGTTGTTTTAATAGCTCCCTGTACAGCGGATACAATATCGAGACTTGTTATAGGAAGAGGCAATGATCTGCTTGCAGCAATAGTCTTGGCATTTGAAGGTCCCCTAACTATAGCTCCTGCTATGAACCAAGCAATGTGGAGAGATCAATCTACTCAGGAGAATATTAAAAAACTGATTAAAAAAGGTTTTTTAATTAGTGGACCCAGTTCGGGGGATCAAGCTTGTGGGGATAATGGGCCAGGAAGAATGGAAGAGCCAAAGAAGATTATTAAAACCTTGTCAAAACATTTTACTGCAGGCCGCCTGAAAGATAAGACTGTATTGATAACCGCAGGCCCCACTATTGAGCCCATAGATCCTGTGAGATTTATTTCTAATAGAAGCTCAGGAAAAATGGGATATGCTCTAGTTGAAGCTGCCGTGGAAGAAGGAGCCGAGGTAATCTTAATAAGTGGACCGGTTAATCTCAACAGACCTAACAAAGCATATTTTTATAACATTAAAACAGCTCAAGACATGTATGAGAAAGTAATGCATCACATAAAAGGGTCAGACGTATATATAGGTGCGGCTGCAGTTTCAGATTTTAGCCCCTCTTCAATTAAAAGCAGGAAAATTAAGAAGAACTCAAAAGGATCTTCTATTAATCTAAAAATGAAAGAAAACAAGGACATTCTATTGGAAGTTAGTCGTTTAAAGAAAAAACCTTTTTTAGTTGGTTTTGCAGCAGAAACAGAAAATTTATTGCTAAATGCAAAGGAGAAGTTATTAAAAAAGAATTTAGATTTAATAATAGGAAATGATATTTCAAAGTCAGATATAGGATTTGATTCAGAGTTTAATGAAGTTATGCTGATAACAAGGGAAGAGGAGATCTTTATTCCCAGGTGTGATAAAAGGAAACTTGCCAGGAAGATAATAAATTATATTTCTAATCAGCTCTAATATCTTTCTAGGTAGATAATTTTTATCAAGTTTAGTTATCTTTTTTCTGGGCTTCTTTTTTCTCTTCAATCGCTTTGGGTTCTGCTTTCTTCTTCTTTTTCTTTACTGATTGAGCTGTATCAGTTTTTTGTTCCTTAGTTTCTTTCTCTTCTTCAGTTAACACTTTTACAGAAGAGTCTGAACTTTTTTTTCCTTTCTTCCCAAAACGCCTCTCAAAACGCTCTACTCTGCCCCCAGTATCTACCAATTTTTGCTTTCCAGTGTAGAAAGGATGGCACGACGAACAAACATCAAGGTTAATATCTTCTTTTAAAGTAGATTTTACCTTTATTACATTACCACAGCTGCAAGTAGCTTTTATTTCTTTGTACTCTGGGTGTATATCCTTACTCATTTTCTATTTTTTGAAACTCAAAAAAAACTGAGCGCGCACTATAACAGACCAAAAAAACATGGCAAATGGATAATAGAAGTTCATTAAGTCTAAAATAGTCATATGACCAAAGAACTAGTCGAAGTATTAGTACCCATTCCCCTGGAAGGAAAGTTCTCCTACAAAATACCCTCAGGATTAAAGAAGGAGGATTTGCAACCAGGAGTAAGGATTGAGGTACCATTTGGGAAGAGAACTTTGATCGGTATTGTTTGGGGAAAGGCTCTTAATTCTGATAAAACTATTAGATATAAGAATGTAATAAAAGTATTAGATAAAACCCCTCTAATAAGCAAAGAACTTTTAAGATTAGCGGATTGGAGTTCTCGTTACTACCATCACCCGTTGGGTGAGGTAATAAGTTACTTTTTAACACCCATCTTAAGGAAAGGAAAAGCTGCCGAATTTTTAAAAATCAATTTCTTTAAACTAAGTATTCAAGGTGATTTCCTTGATATAGATAAACTTTCAAGAGCCCCAAATCAAAAGAAGGCTTTACTTTTTTTTAGAAGAGAGAATAAAGAACTTTCTCAAATGTACTGCAAGGCCAACGGAATTTCTCCAGTCACATTAGCAAACCTTTGCAACAAAGGTCTATTAAAGAGATATTCAAAAGAATTGATACCAGAAAGGTCTAAGGAAAAATTTTTAGAGGGTCAAAACAGAGTTCTTACTAAAGAACAAAAAAAGGCTTTGGCTTTAATAAAGGCTAAGCCCAATAAGCCCTTTTTATTAAATGGAATCACAGGAAGTGGAAAAACAGAAATTTATTTGAGAGCCATTAAAGAAGTAACAGATGAAGGAAAACAGGCATTGGTCCTAATTCCAGAGATCGGTTTAGCACCTCAGACAGAAGAAAGATTTAGAAGATATTTTGGTGATAGAGTAGCTTCTTTCCATTCAGCTAAAAATGAAAGAGAAAGGCTGGATGTTTGGTTACGTGCATCAAAAGGGTATTTAGATGTAGTAATAGGAACTCGTTCAAGTATTTTTTTACCCATGGCCAACCTAGGCTTGATAGTAGTTGATGAGGAGCAAGATCAATCCTTTAAGCAATCAGAAAGATTTAAGTACTCTGCTAGGGATGTAGCATTATATAGAGCTAAATTAAAGGGTATTCAGGTTATTTTAGCTTCAGCTACTCCTTCTATAGAGACTCTAAACAATGCATTTACTAAAAAATACTCCCATTTTAAATTAACTAAAAGGGCTACAGGAGCTAAATTACCTGAGTTCATTTCTGTTGATTTGAGAGGAAAGGCTTTAAAGGAAGGGTTATCAGAAGAATTGCTAGATTCTATAGAGGTTGAATTAAGAAAAAAAAATCAAGTCTTGATTTTTTTAAATAGAAGAGGATATGCATCTTCTCTGATATGCAAACATTGTGGGTGGATTTCAAACTGTAAAAAGTGTGATGCCCACATGACAGTTCACAAGAATCCAGCTCAACTTCAATGCCATCATTGTGATTCTAGAAAGAACATCCCATCACTTTGCCCCCTATGTTCTTCTGAACATTTTTTAAGTTATGGAATAGGAACAGAAAAACTGGAAGCTTATTTAAGGAAAAGATTTTCTTCTTATTCAGTTTTAAGAATAGATAGTGATACAACCAAAAGGAAAGATTCTTTTAAAAAATTATTTAGTAAAGTTAGAAAGAATCATCCAATTATTTTAGTAGGTACGCAATTATTGGCCAAGGGCCATCATTTTCCAAATGTTACTTTGGTAGGAATTGTTGATGCAGATTCCGGTTTGTTCAGTGCAGACTTTAGAGGAACCGAGAAGGTAGCTCAAACAATTACTCAGGTAGCAGGAAGGGCAGGAAGAGATAAAAAACCAGGGAAAGTACTAGTTCAAACTTATTGCCCCGATCATCCTCACATTGCGAAAATATTGGAAGGAAGCTATGACAATTATGCTCTAAGAATAATAGAAGAAAGAAAAAAGTCTCATTCTCCCCCTTTTAGTTTTCAGGCAAAAGTTCAGGCCGAATCCTTAAGCACCAACATCTCTAGAAATTTCTTATTTATATTATTAAAAGAATCTGCCAACTTAACTTCATTACCCTCTTCTGTAAGGGTAGTTGGCCCTCTTCCTTCGATTATGGAAAAGAAATCAGGACTTTATAGATGGGAGATAAACCTTTTTTCAAACACAAGAACAGCCCTTCATCAAACCCTGGATCTTTTCCAGACTGTTTTGAATAAACCCCCTTCATCTAAGAAGGTAAGATGGTTAATAGATGTAGATCCTTATTCTACACTTTAGATTTAAGGGTATTTGAGGTTGGTTAACTTGAGACTTAACTCCCAAAGATTATCTGTATCAGCTATATTTTTTGCCCCTTCACTTATGGCAGCAATTTTACAATCTGAAAAATATTTTCCTGTAATACCTGAAACTTCTTCAGAAGAACATAAATAAATTTGAGTTTCTGCACCCTTTAAACTATTTTTTGCAAATAATGGACTAAAAAACCCCATCAAATAAGCCAAGAAAGTTCTGTTAGTATTTTGTTGCCCTAAAGAAGTGGAAACCCAACCAGGATGGAGGCAATTCACGGTGATGTTTTCTTTTTCTAGAAGATAGGCTAGCTTTCTTGTAAAGAGAATATTGGCAAGCTTAGATTGCCCGTAAGTTATAAATGTTTGATAAGGATTTTTTGAATGAATATCTTTAAAATTAATTCTTTTTAGTAGCTTGTGGGCTCCAGATGAAACATTTACTATTCTTGCAGGTGCACTTTCTTTAATTTTATCCATAAGCCTTAAAGTTAGAGCAAAATAAGAAAGATGGTTGACTGCAAACACTTCTTCATAACCGTCAACAGTGACCTTTCTTTCTGTATTAACAATTCCAGCATTGTTTAAAAGGATATGAAGTTTCTTTTTAGAATTAATAAACTCATTTGCAGCTCTTTCTATTTCATCTAATGAAGAAAGATCAGCTATTATGTAAAATGGCTCCTTCTTAGTTAACTCAAAGATCTCTTTAGATAGGCTTTCTGCCTTATTTTCACTTCTTGCAATAAAACAAATATCCGCTCCCATTTTGCTAAGTTGCAAGGCTGATGACCTGCCTATTCCACTAGTTGCTCCTGTTATAAGACAGGTTTTACCTTGTAAAATTTCACTTTTTTTCATTTTTTATAGAACTTTTTTTGTTAAATACCCTTAAGTTATTGCTTAGAAGTAGATGTTTGTTAAAATGCAAATCCATATTATTTAAGAACATAACATATTTTAGGGGAAAAATTATGAAATTAAGATATTTATCACTCTACTTCGTGCTTGCATTAGCAAATCTAAGTTTTACCGGGTTTGTCTCTGGTGCAGAAGAAGATGAAGTAGAGGAATTAGTAGTAACAACAAGGCGTATTTCAGAAAATTTACAAGAGGTACCATCAGCTGTATCAGCTTTTAACACAACAGCTTTGGAGAGAATTCAGCCTTTAACCATAAGAGATTTAGACACTTTGGTTCCTAATCTCTTTATAGGAATGAATACTGCAGGACCAAACAATGGTTCTATTGCTATTCGTGGACAATACTATGGTGGGGCTGAAAAAACTCAAACTTCACCAGTAGGAGTAGCCATAGATGGTGTATTTTTAGGTTCAAACACTGGACAGTTGATAGATACTTTCGATGCAGTACAAATAGAAGTAAACCGAGGTCCTCAAGGAGTGCTATGGGGTAAGAATACTTCTGCTGGAACTATTCATCTAAAAAGATCTGACCCAACAGGGGAGTTTGGAACAAAACTTAATGTTAGAGTAGGAGATTATGGCGAAAGAGTGCTGAGAGCTATTCAGAACTTTGAGGGTGACACAGTAAAAATAAAACTAGGTTACTCTAATAAGTCAATGGATGGCTATTGGTATAACGAATTTACCGGTGAAGATAGAGGAGCTATAAGCTACGACAGCAAACATCTGGGTGTTTTATATGAGCCTTCAGACACATTTAGTATGCATTTAAGATACGATAGTATTAGAGATGACTCTGATATACCCCCACAAGATCCAAGATCAGATGGCCCTGACCCATTTATCAATAGAGCTGATAGGGACCCAGCCGAGTTTGTTAATTATCTTGTAGACAATACTTCACTTACTATAAATTCAGAGGTAGCTTGGGGTACTCTAACTTATGTTGTTGCCAATCAAAATACCCACGATACTGTTTGGCAAGATTTTGACGGAATGGCTTGGGAAGATGCAAGCATTGGTTTTGCTCAACTTCACACAGACAGGAGACAAAATTTCGATGTATTTACTCAAGAGCTTAGGTTATCGGGTGAAGCTGGTAAACTTCAATACCAGTTTGGTATGTATTACTATGAAGATGAGTTAAATTTCTGGCAATCTTCTAATAACTTTCTTAATTTCCCAGTAGACGATTCAACAAGTTTTCTTGGAGGAGCTCTTCCTGCTGATGTAGCTTGTGGCTTATTGGGCTCAACTCCAAATCCTGGATGGTTAGCTAAGGGTCTTATTAAGTGTTATTTTCCCCTAGCACCAACCTATGCAATAAACAATCAAGAAACTGAATCAACTTCATACTTTTTTAACTTAAACTATGCAGTCAGTGACAAACTTGAAATAGGAGTTGGAGCTAGAAGGATAGAAGAAGAAAAAGACTTTGATACTCAATTAGATCTTCAAGCAGGAGGTACTTCTGTTCCTTACCAAGAACTAAGTGATGATTGGTCAGATACAGTATCTAGGTTTAGTGTTGACTACCAATTGAATGATGACACTTTGCTTTATATGTCTAGATCAGAAGGTTTCAGGTCTGGTGGTTACAGTATCCGTGGTGTTAGAAAGAAATTTACTTATCAACCAGAATTGGTGGAACAAACTGAATTAGGTGCAAAGATGCAGTTTTTAGATGGTAGAGCAACTATTAACATGGCAGCTTTTGATACCACAATAAAAGGACGTCAGTTCCAGACTATTGTCTCTGTAAGTTATCCTCCAGGTACTGATACAGTAATAAACAACCACGATGAAACTGAGTTGGATGGATTTGAGATAGAGTACAACTTTGAGTTAGGCAGTGGATTCTCAGTAATGGGAATGTTTGCTAAACAAGAAGGTGAGGTAACAAATTCAACCCAAGATGGTACGTTAGTGCCTATTGGACCTGACTGTGTTTATGGTACAGCTGATGATGGTGGATGGTGTACAGAAGAAGGTGTTACCGTTAACTTTGGTGGACTTCCAACAGGTAGAACTCCTGAGAATACTTGGTCAGTTGGGTTAATACACGAAACCCAAATTGGTAATGGTGACTTAACTACATTTATTTCTTTTAAACAAATGGATGAGTTTTATATAGTTGATAAAGCAGTTGGAGGAACAGGTGTGATAGAACCTAAGTATGACCTAACCGATGTAAGTATTTCTTACAGATGGGATAATCATAGTGTTACTTTCTCAGGAAAAAACCTGGGAGACACAGAGTATCATGAGCAAACCCTACAGTTGTTTAATACTGGTGGATTCCAAGGATGGGGGCCTCCCAAAACTTGGGCTTTAGAATGGCAAACTGAATTTTAAATTTCAGTATAAAAAAACGGCCAGTTATCTGGCCGTTTTTTTATGTTACATTAGGATTAAATTATTTCACTCAAAAATGGGTTTTTACAATAGATACATACTTCCTACTTTTCTAAATTGTGCTTGTGGAACTAAACCCATGAGATATCAGAGACAAAAGGTAGTTCCCCTAGCAAGGGGGGTAGTTTTAGAAATAGGTATAGGCTCTGGCCTTAATTTGCCATTTTATAAAGATTCACAAGTGGAGAAAATTTGGGGCTTAGACCCTTCAGAAGAACTAAATCATATGGCTAGAAAAGTAGCTTCTTCAATTGATATAGATGTAGATTTCTTAATGTCTGGAGCAGAAGAGATTTTTCTTCCAAGTGACTCTGTAGACACGGTATTAATAACTTACACACTCTGCACTATACCTGACGCTAACTCTGCCATTCAAGAAATGAAAAGGGTTTTAAAGCCTTCAGGTAAGATGATATTTTGTGAGCACGGCCTTGCCCCAGATGAGAATGTCGCCAATTGGCAAGAAAGAATCTCTCCCTTTTGGAAAAAGATCGCCGGGGGATGTCTACTTAATAGAAATATACCAAACCTTATAGAGGAAAATGGTTTTAAGATTCAAAAAATTGAAACTATGTACCTTCCAAGCACTCCAAAAATTGCTGGCTTCAATTATTGGGGAAAAGCTTTACCTAATTAGGTGTTCTTATTCCAGATCCTACTTTAGAGTTTTGCCAAATAGATTCCAATGAATTTGCATCTATAAATTCATAATTTCCTATTAGATTATTTTCCTTTTCTGTAAAACTTAATTTTAAAAAACCAGGATTTTCTTTATTAAACTTGCCTTTTAAATCTTCTTTAGAAGATCCACCAGGCAGACTTCCAGTACCCGATATGAGTTGCAGGGTTCCTTCCAACTCTCCTTCATCAGCCAGAACGTGATTATGACCAGCCACATAAATATCAAAACTTCCAAATATATGGTTTTTTAAGAATAAGCTTAATTGGGGTGAGCCTTTTTTACGTTTACCTGAACTAAATAATGGATGGTGTCCAACAACCACTGAAAATCTACACTTTTCCCTTAGAGATTTTTTTTCGCTTTCAAGCCAAGATATCTGGCTTTTTCTTCCTTTATACATATACAATTTATCAAAGATAGTAGTGTCTAGAGCAATAAAACAAATATCATGAAAGCTTTCTGCATAATAAAAATTGGGGAAATTTATTAAAGAATTAGATTTTGCTATATCCATGTAGGCAGATGGGCTCTTTTTATGATCGTGATTACCAAGGGTAAAATAAAAAGGAACTTCCTTTAATAAAACACCCTTGAAAGGATTTAAAAATTTTTCTTTAAATTCAGGGTCTTTTGAAGAA